>NZ_AHZC01000408.1 GCF_000247475.1 Rhizobium sp. PDO1-076
GACCGCGCGCAGGACGCTGTCTGACCGCATCGGNGTCCTCAGCTAGCCCATGATGCGATCATCAAGGGTGGCAACGGGTCTTCCAGGGTGGGCGACCTCGTCGCACAGATGATTTCGCTGCACGACGATCCCAACGCGCCGCGGATCTCGACATCGGGTCCCAACCTCAAGATTGGCTCGCGGTCGTCGCTGTCGCTGTCGCTCATCCTGCACGAACTTGCGACCAATGCGCTGAAACATGGGGCGCTTTCGGTCCCGGAAGGCCGCGTCAACCTGACATGGGGGGTCATGGGTCCCCATCAGGACCGCTTCGACCTTGTCTGGAGGGAGAGCGGCGGCCCGCCGGTCATCAGTCCCGTCAGCGAAAGCAGCGGCACGCGCCTGATAAAGGCGGGGCTTGCCGGCACGGCCGACTGCAAGGTCGAGTTCACCTATGCCCCGGAGGGTTTCAACTTAATCATTTCGGCGGAACTGGCCGGATTTCAACAAGAGCATTGATCGTGGCACAGGCACAAAAAACGCGTTTACTGGTGGTGGAAGACGATGGTTTGATCCGGCTCGACCTGGTCGATATCCTGGTGGATGCAGGCTTCGATGTCATCGATGCCGCCAATGCCGACGAGGCCATGGTGGTCTTTCAAAACAGCCAGGACATCGCCGCCCTGCTGACCGATATCGACATGCCGGGGTCGATGAATGGATTGGAACTGGCAAACCGCATTCATGGCCAGGCGCCCGCCTGCAAGATCATCGTCATTTCCGGCCGCTACCACCCCGACACGGACCTGCTTCCATCCGGATCGAGATTTCTCACCAAGCCTTTGTCAGAAGCCGCCGTCGCGCGCCTATTTGCAGACCTCGAACTCCGGCCGCATTAAGCCGTGATACGACCACAATGCCCGCTTCGCCGGCTTCAATAAGGCATTCTTTCCCATGTCTTTTTTGAAAGCCGCCCTACTCTCATCATGATTTCCTGACATCCCTGTTCCTGCCGTTCGGCACTCCTGTTTGTTCTTTTAGAAAACATGTCTCCCGGCACAAAACGGGGCGATGCCAACCTGCCTCGGTTTGACAGCCTCGGCATGGCGCAGGACACTTGGCGGCGTATGATCGGATGTGCGGCAAGAGGGTAAGGGATTGGACGAATTTTATGCGGTCACCTTGGTGGCGACAGCGCTTGTTCTTCTGGCTGCCTTTTCGAGCCTGATCGCCTTCCGCTTCGGCGCACCGCTGCTTCTCCTTTTCCTGCTGATCGGCCTGGGCGCCGGCACCGACGGTCTCGGTATCGAGTTGTCCAACTTCTCCCTCGCCTACGTCATCGGTTCGGTCGCGCTTGCCATCATCCTGTTCGACTCGGGATATGGCACATCACTGCAATCCTTCAGGCTGTCGGCATCGCCCGCACTGACGCTGGCGACCATCGGGGTGCTCGTCACCACCCTGTTGTTCGGCCTCGCCGCCCATCTGCTGCTCGACCTGACCTATCTCGAAGGCCTGCTGCTCGGCGCCATCCTGGCCTCCACCGATGCAGCCGCCGTCTTCTTCCTGCTGCGCATCGGCGGCATCAATATCCGCGACAAGGTGCGCTCCACGCTCGAAGTCGAATCCGGCACCAACGACCCGATGGCGATTTTTCTGACCATCGCGCTTGTCGAACTGATCTCGAGCGGCGCCGGCTATAGCGGCCTTGATCTCGAACTGCTGCTGCTGTTCCTCAAGCAGATGGGCCTTGGCCTCGTCGTCGGGCTGATCGGCGGCGCGGTCATCGTCTTCGTCCTCAAGCGCATGCAGGTCGAGCGCGGTCTGGCGCCGATCTTCCTGCTGGCGCTCGCCCTGATGATCTTCGCGTTCACCGGCACCATTGGCGGCAGCGGCTTTCTCGCCGTCTATGTCGCCGGTATCTATGCCGGTTCGCGCAAGCTGCCGGCGACCACGTCGATCAGCCGCTTCCAGGACGGCATGACCTGGCTCGCCCAGATCATCATGTTCCTCGTGCTCGGCCTGCTCGCCACACCCTCGCAATTCCTCGACATCCTGCTGCCGGCCATCGTGCTCGGCCTGTTCCTCGTCTTCATCGCCAGACCGCTCGCCGTCTGGCTCTGCCTCCTGCCCTTCGACTTTACCCAGCGCGAAACCGGCTTCATCGCCTGGATCGGTTTGCGCGGCGCGGTCTCGATCCTGCTCGGCATCGTGCCGGTCATTGGCCATCTGGAAAACAGCCATACCTATTTCAACACCGCCTTCATCGTCGTGATGATCTCGCTGGTCGTGCAGGGCTGGACGATCAAGCCGGTCGCCAAGAAGCTCGGCCTGATCATCCCGCCGCGCATCGGCGCCATCGACAAGGTCGAACTCGATCTGCCCGGATCGGCCAATCACGAACTGCTCGCCTACCGCGTCGTCGCCGGCAGCCCGATCCTGGGCGGCGAGCGCATTCCGCGCTGGGCCATGCCCTCGCTGGTCATTCGGGACGGCAAGTCGATGCGCTACCAGTATGCCGGCCGCCTGCGCGAGAACGACAATGTCTATCTCTTCGTCGTGCCGGCCTATGCCAAGCTGCTCGACCGCCTCTTTGCTTCGGCAGCCCCTGTTGCCGAGGATGACGGCGAGTTCTTCGGAACCTTCGCAATCGCGCCGACAACCCTGGTCCAGAACCTCGACGATGCTTATGGCCCGCTTTCGGTCAGCGATTCGGAGCGCGGCAAGACCGTCGCCGAACTGATCATCCAGCGCCTTGGCGGACGCGGCGAATATGCCGATCGGGTGCGCCTGGGCACGATCGTGCTGATCGTGCGCGACATCGATGAACTGGGACACATCGCATCCGTCGGGGTTTCCATGGAGCCCGTGGCCCCGGCCACCACGCTGCCGATTTTCCTGAATATTCGTGAACTGGCCCATGCCCTGCGCGACTATCTGCGGCGCAAGCGTGCCGCGCGCATCGCCGAAAGCCAGGTGGAAAAATAGTCTTTTGATCGCCTTGCGTCACCCTGCGGGCGGTGTAAGGTCCGGCCCGACATACCAGTGATGACTGGTATTGACCCAGTTCAACCGCAATAACGACGGGTATTTCCATGCCGGCTTTCAAGACACTCGACGATCTCACCGACATCGCAGGCAAGCGCGTGCTTGTGCGCGTCGACCTCAACGTGCCCGTCACGGACGGCAAGGTCTCGGACACCACCCGCATCGAGCGCGTCGCCCCGACCATCAAGGAACTGTCGGAAAAGGGTGCCAAGGTCATCCTTCTTGCCCATTTCGGCCGCCCCAAGGGTGAACCGGTCGCCGACCAGTCGCTGTCCCTGATCGCCCCCTCCGTCGAGGAAGTGCTCGACCAGCGCGTCGCTTTCGCGGTCGATTGCATCGGCGAAGCGGCAACGGCAGCGATTGCCAAGATGGACAACGGCGACATCCTGCTGCTGGAAAACACCCGTTTCCACAAGGGCGAGGAAAAGAACACGCCCGAGTTCACCGCCGAACTGGCCAAGAACGGCGACATCTATGTCAACGACGCCTTTTCGGCAGCCCACCGCGCCCATGCGTCGACCGAAGGTCTCGCGCATTACCTGCCGGCCTATGCCGGCCGCACCATGCAGGCTGAACTCGAAGCCCTGGAAAAGGGCCTCGGCCAGCCGACCCGCCCGGTTGTTGCCATCGTCGGCGGCGCCAAGGTCTCGAGCAAGATCGACCTGCTCTCCAATCTGGTGACCAAGGTCGATGCGCTGGTGATCGGCGGCGGCATGGCCAACACCTTCATCGCCGCCCAGGGCATCAATGTCGGCAAGTCGCTCTGCGAGCATGACCTGGCCGACACCGCCCGCGCGATCATGGAAACCGCCAAGGCCGCCGGTTGCGCCATCGTTCTGCCGGTCGACGGCGTGGTCGCCCGCGAATTCAAGGCCAATGCCGAAAACGAGATCGTCGACATCGCCGCCATCCCGGCCGACGCCATGATGCTCGATGTCGGTCCGAAATCGGTCGAGGCGATCAATGCCTGGATCTCCAAGGGTGCGACCCTGGTCTGGAACGGCCCGCTCGGCGCGTTTGAGATCCCCCCCTTCGACACGGCAACCGTCTCGGCGGCAAAACATGCCGCCGAAGAGACCCGGGCCGGCAATCTCGTCTCCGTCGCCGGCGGCGGCGATACCGTCTCGGCGCTCAACCATGCCGGCGTTGCCCACGACTTTTCCTATGTCTCCACCGCCGGTGGCGCCTTCCTCGAATGGATGGAAGGCAAGGAACTGCCGGGCGTTGCCGTTCTGACGGCGTCGAAATAAACGCAAAAATCGCCGGCGCGGCATGGAACGAATGTCGCGCCGGTGTATCATTTAAAAAACTTTGAATTTTCAACCGATTGAAATGATTTCAATCGTTTCAATAGTTTAGGCTACCATTTTCCCACCACGGAAGTTCTGTTATCGCCGGTATCATCTTGGTTTTCCAAGGCTGGAAACACCTGAAGGTTTCGAAGAAACCGATCCGGAGTCTGATCAGCAGCCCTTGCTGCTTGATCGCAAAACAGTGAACATACGTGAGCGCGCTAGGCGCCATGTCCAGGGATAGGAGTCAGATATGGTGGACGCAAAGATGTTGAACAAGATCAGCTCGGCGCCAGGTTTCATTGCGGCGCTTGACCAGAGCGGCGGTTCGACACCCAAAGCGTTGAGCCTCTACGGCATCTCCGAATCAGACTATCAGGGCGACGAGGAGATGTTTCGCCTGATGCACGAGATGCGCGTCCGCATCATGCGCGCGCCTGCCTTTACCGGTGACAAGATCATCGGCGCCATTCTGTTCGAGCGGACCATGGACGGCGAGGCTGAAGGTCAGGCTGTTCCGACCTATCTCTGGGAAAAGCGCGGCGTCGTGCCCTTCCTCAAGATCGACAAAGGTCTCCTCGACGAGGAAAACGGCGTCCAGATGATGAAGGCGATGCCGGATCTCGATGCACTTCTGATCCGCGGCCGCGAAAAGGGCATTTTCGGCACCAAGATGCGGTCCGTGATCGCCAATTCCGACAAGGCGGGCATCGCAGCCGTCGTCAAGCAGCAGTTCGAAGTGGCCCGCCAGATTATCGGCCAGGGCCTCATCCCGATCGTCGAGCCGGAAGTCTCGATCAAGAGCCCTACCAAGGCGGAAGCCGAAGCCATTCTGCGCGACGAGATCGCCAACCATCTCGACAA
The DNA here is from genome assembly GCF_000247475.1 of Rhizobium sp. PDO1-076. Taxonomy (GTDB): domain Bacteria; phylum Pseudomonadota; class Alphaproteobacteria; order Rhizobiales; family Rhizobiaceae; genus Allorhizobium. The sequence continues at coordinate 5,184 of NZ_AHZC01000408.1, forward strand.
GCTCCCGGCCGGAGAAACCGTCATGCTGAAGGTGACGATCCCGACGGTTGCCGATTTCTACACGCCGTTGGCCGCGCATAAGCAGGTCGCCCGCGTCGTCGCCTTGTCCGGCGGCTACAGCACGGCCGATGCCTGCGAAAAGCTCAGCCACAACCACGACATGATCGCAAGCTTCTCGCGTGCCCTCACCGAAAAGCTGCGCGTCTCGATGAGCGATGCCGAATTCAACGCCAGCATTGCCGATACGATCGACCGGATCTACGCCGCGAGTGTCAGCAAGGTCTGACCTCAACTGTCCGGCTCAGGGCCCGGCTTGACCGCCGGGCCTATTTCCATTGGGTGAGAATTGAAAACAGCATGCTTGCCTGTATCACGAGGATGGCGCCTCGCTCGCCCCGGTGTGGTAAAGGCGACACCCGAAGCATGGATGTGCTGCCGCGCTAAACCACTCACCCTTGTCCCCGCCACCCGTCCGTCCTATATGAACTGTTGAGGACGACCTCCCCACTATGGGCACGATTGCGGGACGACCCGGCTATCATTTCCGGGAGTATCCCATGCGTACCACCAGCGACCGTATCCGCCACGCCATCAGCTTCGAGCTGATCGGCCTTGCCATCGTCATCCCGCTCGGCGCGCTCGCCTTCGCAATGCCGGTTTCCGATATCGGCGTCGTCGGCATTGGCAGCGCCACCATCGCGACGCTCTGGAACTATCTCTACAATATCGGCTTCGATCACCTGATGCAGCGCTTTCTCGGCACGACGCAGAAAACGCTTGTCGTCCGGGTTCTGCATGCCGCTGCCTTCGAGGCCGGGCTTCTACTGGTGCTGATGCCCTTCATCGCCTGGTATCTCGGCATCAGCCTGTGGCAGGCACTGGTGATGGACGTCGCGTTTGCGCTGTTCTACATGGTCTATGCCTTCGTCTTCAACTGGACCTATGACCGTGTCTTCCCGGTCGCGGCCTGGCAGACGCACTGAAACCCGAAGATCCAGCCAAGGCCGGAAAACCCATGCGCGAAATCCCCTTCGTCACCGTCGATGTCTTCACCAGTGAGCGCTTCTCCGGCAATCCGCTGGCCGTCATCACCGATGCAAGGGGATTGAGCGACGCGGACATGCAGAAGATCGCCACTGAATTCGGCTATTCCGAAACGACCTTCGTCCTGCCGCCGAAAGACCCGGCCAACAGCGCGGAAGTCCGTATCTTCACGCCGGTGACGGAAGTTCCCTTTGCCGGCCATCCGAATGTTGGCACGGCTTTCGTGCTGGCCGGCATGGGTGAACTCTTCGGACAGGTCCTATCCGACCAGTTGATCTTCGAGGAAAAGGCCGGCCTCATCGAGGTCTCCGTTCAACGGGCCGGCCACGGCCAACTTGCAACGACCACCATCCGCGCGCCTGGCCCGCTGACGGTCGGCGCCAGTATTGCGGCTGATGAGATGGCACCCTGCATAGGGCTCGCACCGGCCGACATCGAGATAGCCAGGCATCTGCCGACATTCGCTTCGGTTGGCCTCAAATTCATCCTGATCGAAGTGGCAAACCTCGCCGCCCTCGCCCGCGCCGCCTCGCGCATCGAGCCGATCAGGGCTCTGTGCGAAACCTATGCCGACGAACACTGCGACTGCGCCACCTTCCTCTATACCTGGATTGGCGAGAACCACGTTCGCGCCCGCATGTTTGCCCCGCTGGACAACGTCGCCGAAGATCCGGCGACCGGCAGCGCGTCGGCAGCACTCGGTGCGTTCCTGACGACGCTCGTGCCCGATCCGGAAAGCCGGCCGCTTCTCGTCGAACAGGGCGTCGAGATGGGGCGCCGCAGCCTGATCACACTTCAGGTCAATGTCACGGACGGTCGCTTTTTTGACGTCACCGTCTCGGGCGCCTCGGTCGAAGTGACGCGCGGCACGATCCGTCTCTGATCAGGTCAGGTCGCGCGCCAGAAGCGTGATCGACCAGATCACGAAGGCGACCACCGCAAGCTTCCAGAAATCGCCACGTCGGCGCAAACCCGGCAGGCCGAGCGGTTTGATCACCTGGATGAGCATCGCAAGGATCAAAAAGGCGGAGATGGCTTTGGTCATCATTCTTCCCAGGCGGCCGACACATGCGGCCACAACGCCGTCACTTTTGCCTTCCAGAAAGAAATTCTGCAAGCTGCGGTTCCATTCAGACAACAGTAGGAACATGCATTTACTGTGACGTTGTAGTTCGCGCTCCGCTCGGAAGCCCTGCCAACCCCAATCGACAAGACATTGCCATGAGACGAAATCTTTTGCCGGTTGCGGCCCTCCTTCTGGGCACGCTCTTCCTCTTCCTTGGAAACGGATTGCACGGTCTGCTTCTGCCCGTCCGCGGCGCCGTCGAGGGCTATTCCAACGAAGTGCTCGGCCTGCTCGGCACCTCCTGGGCAACCGGTTTCGTCATTGGCTGTTTCGCCGCCCCGAAACTGGTCATGCGCGTCGGCCATGTCCGGGCCTTTTCCACCTTCGTGTCGCTGATTGCCGTCATCGCGCTGTTGACCGGCATCGTGGTCGACGCGCATTGGTGGGTACTCCTGCGCGCCATCACCGGCTTTTGCACCGCAGGCACCTCGATGATCGTCGAAAGCTGGCTGAACGAGCGCGCCACGAACGAGAGCCGGGGCATGATCTTCTCGCTCTACATCTCGATCACACTGCTCGGCGTGGTCGGGGGCCAGATGTTGGTTGGCGTCTTCGACCCCGAGACCACCATCCTGTTCATGATCTGCGGCATTGTCTATTGCTTCGCCATCATGCCGACGACCATGTCGACGGCCGCAAGCCCGCAGCCCTTGAAATCGGTCAAGATCGATCTGCCGAACCTCTACCGCAATTCACCCGTCTCCTTCATCGGCATCCTGCTCATCGGCATCGCCAATGGCGCCTATGGCACGCTCGGCGCAGTCTTCGGCACCCGTGCCGGGCTTGATGCCGGCACCATCGCCATCATGCTGTCCGTCACCATCTTCCTCGGTGCCTTGATGCAGTTTCCGGCCGGCAAGCTCTCTGACCGCATCGATCGCCGCTATGTGCTGGCGGCCCTTTCGCTGCTGGCCGCGCTGGCCGCCCTGATCCTGCTGATCTTCCGTCCGACCGATCCCGGCATGATGATCCTGTTTGTCGCGATCTATGGTGCAGCCGCCAACGCGCTCTATCCGATCGCCGTCGCCCATGCGAACGACTTCGCCGGAGCCGACGAGTTCGTCAAAGTCTCCGGCGGCCTGCTGCTGCTCTTCGGTATCGGCACGATTATCGGACCGACCCTCGGTGGACCGGTGATGACCTTGATGGGACCCTACGCGCTATTTGCCGTCACGGCGATGGCGCATCTGACGCTGTCCGCCTATGCGATCTATCGCAGCCGCCTGCGGGCAGCGATCCCGGCCGCCGACCGTGAGAACATGCCGAACCTGCCGATCAGCGCCTCGCCCATGGGCACCGCCGAAAGCCTGCAGCTGGATCCACGCGCCACACCTTTGCGCGATCAGGACGGCCAGGAACAGCAATCGGGTGAAGAGGTGCGCGCATGAACTGCGAAGACGAACCACGCCAGGTCAAGACAAACCACGAGATCGGCGCTGAGCTGTCAGCGATCTCGGCCGACGAACTGCGCCAGCGCATCGCGCTGCTGGAGCAGGAAATCGGCCGAATCAGGAGCGAGATCGACCGCAAGGAAGCCGGTCGCAAGGCGGCAGATAGCCTGTTCGGACCCAAAGTATAAAACCTGAAAATGCGATTATTCGCCGAGCTGGTCTGTAAAGATCCATTTCTCCCGAATGAATTTACTTAGCGTTAACTCTTTTCATGGAAACTAAGCTCATCCAGTCCTCCTGGATTCAGGCAGTTTCACCTAACGGCGATGGTCTGATTTTCTCCCTGTTTTACCTTGAGAGCCGCGTTTGCGGCTCTTTTTTTGCTTTGCGCCGTAAAGTAACCGCAAAATTGTGGGAATTAACCCTTCCTTAAGAAACGCCTTGCGCATTTGGGGTATTGGTAGCATCGTAGCCTCACCAAATGCGGCAGGAACAAGATCGCACCGCTGCCGTTACGTACAATAGTGATGCGTTTTACAGGGAAACATCCATGTCGGAACTCGGGTTGAATACGGTTAGCTTCGCCGGTCGCGCAGCGGCATCCAGCCAGTTCAAGGCGACCTATGCCGAGGGCATGGGCCTGGTCGAAGAAACGGCCGCCTACCTCGACGGTCCTGGCCGCGCCGCCGCCAAGGTCCTGCCACGCCAGGCCTCTGTGCTCTACGCAGCCGAATCCATGCGCCTTACCACCCGTCTTATGCAGATGGCCTCCTGGCTGCTGCTGCAGCGCGCCGTCAACAACGGCGAAATGAGCCGCGATCAGGTTCTGTCCGAAAAGAGCAAGGTACGCTTGGATGGCTTCAACGTCGACCGTACGGCACCGGGCTGGCTCGACCTGCCGGAATCCTTCCGTGACCTCGTCGAACGCTCGCTGCGCCTGCAGAACCGCATCGCCCTGCTCGACCGCGAAATCTACCGCCCGCAGGAAGAAGAGTTCCTGCCGGACAATGAAAACAGCGTGCAGGCACAGTTGAACCTGCTGCGCACGGCTTTCAACGCCGGCTGAACCACGCCCGCTTCAAGACGATCTGAAATGATACGATAGCCCGGCATGCGCCTGCATGACCGGGCTTTTTGTTAACCGTGCACCTCAAGGTATTTTCCAGGATATTTACAACTTTAAATAAAGGTGACACTCTCTTGCAATCCAAGGGAGGGCATCATGACGAAGTTCATTCTTTCGATCGACGGCGGCGGTATTCGCGGCGCCGTCCCCGCAGCCGTACTGACCGTACTGGAAGACAAGCTCAAGACCCGCGGCAAGACGCTGCCGCTCTATCGTTACTTCGACCTGATCGCCGGCACATCGACCGGTGCCATCATCGCTGCGGGCCTCACCTGCCCGAAGCCAAGCCATCCCGACCAGCCGGTCGCCAATGCAGCGAAGCTGCTCGAACTGTATCGTAGCAAAGGGCCGGCGATCTTCGATCAGTCCCTGTTCCGCAAACTCGCCAATCTCGGTGGCCTGTTTGACGAACACTATGATGCCACGGCATTGGAAAAGATCCTGATCGACATGCTCGGCAAATCGACGGAGATTGCCCAGGCTTTGACCAAGGTCCTGATCACCGCCTACGACATCCACACGCGACGGGCGGTCTTCATGACCAATGCCGATCCCGAGCATGAGCGCTTCTATTTCTGGCAGGCGGTGCGCGGCTCATCGGCAGCCCCAACCTATTTCGAGCCGGCGCTGGTCGAGGATCTTGCCGCACAGAGCCATGGCGCAGTTCCGTCGATCCCGATGGTCGATGGCGGCGTCTTCGCCAACGACCCGGCCATGGCCGCCTATGTCGAAGGCAGCAAGCTCGGCTGGCGCGACAAGAACGAGGAGATGATCTTCCTTTCGCTCGGAACGGGATCCGCCAACCGCAAGATACCCTACCAGCAAGCGAAGAACTGGGGTGCCGGCGGCTGGATCAGTCCGGCCAATGACACGCCGCTGATTTCCGTCTTCATGCAGGGACAGGCCAGCACGGCGTCCTATCAGTTGAACAAGCTGTTGAACCGCACTCCGCCGAAATTTACCGACGGCGCGACCATCGTCACCATGGCCAATCGCGGCTCGCTGAACTATTTCCGGCTGGACGCGCCGCTCATCGGCGTCAATGATGCGCTGGACGACGCCAGCCCCGGCAATATCAAGGCCCTGATCGAATTCGGCATGACGCTCGCAGCAAAGCACGATCTTGCGCTCGAGGAGGTCGCCGACCGGCTGGCCGCGATCTGACCGGGCGTCCGCTCACCTTGCCAATTTGTGCAACGAAAAAAGCCCGGTAAAAACCGGGCCTTTTTGTATTCTTGCGGAATTCGCAGCGATTAGAGGCCGAGGCCGCCGAAACGCTTGTTGAACTTCGAAAGGCGACCGCCGCGGTCCATCAGCTGCTGGTTGCCGCCGGTCCAAGCCGGGTGCGACTTCGGATCGATTTCGAGGTTCATGGTCGCGTTAGCCGAACCCCAGGTCGAACGCGTTTCATATTCGGTGCCATCGGTCATGACGACTTTGATGACGTGGTAGTCGGGATGGATGTCAGCCTTCATCGCTCTATTCCTGCTGTGCCGGTAGGGTCCATATGCCGCAATTGCGTCAGCGAGACCTATTCAATACATGATGCCGCAGTCCGATCAGGCCACGGCTTCCCAATTCGATGCCGTGCCTATACATGAAGGGCGCAGGGATAACAAGTGCCATGGCACGAAAGCCTGCAAGCACTGTCAGGAGCAATGCCGCGTGACCTTGGAAGCCGAAAACAACGATAAGAAACGCCGCTCTCTGAAGCCGCTCAGCAGTCTCTTGCCCTATTTGAAACGATATCGCAGACTGGTCGCCGGCGCCGTCATCTTCCTCGGCCTTGCCGCGGCCACCACGCTTGCCCTGCCGATTGCCATCCGGCGCATGCTCGATCACGGCTTCAATGCCTCCGACAGCGGCTTTATCAACAAATACTTCGCCATGATGATCGTCATGGCCGTGGTCCTCGCCGTTGCCAGCGCCATGCGCTACTATTTCGTCATCACCATCGGCGAGCGTGTGGTTGCGGATCTGCGTCGCGACGTGTTCGCCCATGTGACACGGTTGTCGCCATCCTTCTTCGACATCAACCAGTCGGGGGAAATCGTTTCCCGCCTGACCGCGGACACGGTTCAGCTGAAATCGGCAGTCGGCGCCACGGCCTCGCTTGCGCTCCGCAATTCGATTCTCTGTCTCGGCGCGATCGCCATGATGATCTACACCAGCCCGCGCCTGTCGATCATGGTGCTGGCCGCAATCCCGATCATCGTCTTCCCGCTGGTTGCCTTTGGCCGCTCCGTCCGCAAGCGCTCCCGCACGGCCCAGGACACCTTGGCCGAGGCCTCCACCTTCGCCGGCGAAATGATCGGCTCCGCCCGGACCTTGCAGGCCTTCAATGCCGAGGAAATGGCGCGCCTGCGTTATGGCTCAGCGGTGGAAAGCGCCTATGAAGCGGCCCGCGCCGCGATCAAGTCACGGTCGCTATTGACCGGCGTCGCCATTGCGCTGATTTTCGGCAGCATCGTCGCCGTCCTCTGGTTCGGCGCGCAAAGCGTATTGGCCGGCACGATGTCTGCCGGCACGTTGGGCCAGTTCCTGCTCTATTCGGTGATTGCCGGCGGCTCGCTGGGCACGCTGTCGGAAGTCTGGGGCGAGCTCTCGCAGGCCTCTGGTGCCGCCGAGCGCCTGACCGAACTGCTCGCCGAGCATCCGGCCATCGCCGCGCCTTTGCATCCCGCAGTCTTGCCGCAACCGGCCGAGGGTCGCGTGACATTCGACGGCGTGCGTTTCGCCTACCCGTCCCGCACAGCGAAGTCCGCCCTCAAGGGCCTGTCCTTCAACGTTGCGCCCGGCGAGACCGTGGCGATCGTCGGCCCGTCGGGCGCCGGCAAGAGCACCATCTTTTCGCTGATCCTGCGCTTCTACGATCCGTCCGAAGGCAGCGTCTATCTCGACGGTACCGATATCCGAACGGTTGATCCGCAGGCCTTGCGCGCCCGAACCGCGATCGTGCCGCAGGACGTCACCATCTTCGCCTCGTCGATCCACGACAACATCGCCTTCGGCACACCGAACGCCGACCGGCGGATGGTCGAGGCGGCCGCGGAAGCTGCCCAGGCGAGCGAATTCATCAACCGGCTGGAGAACGGTTTCGACACCGTGGTCGGCGAACGGGGTATCACCCTGTCCGGCGGCCAGCGCCAGCGCATTGCCATTGCGCGTGCGCTGCTCCGCGACGCCCCGCTCCTGCTGCTCGACGAAGCGACCTCGGCGCTGGATGCCGAAAGCGAGACGCTGGTGCAAAAAGCGCTCGATGGCCTGATGAATAACCGCACGACGATCGTTATCGCCCATCGCCTGGCAACCGTCCTCAAGGCCGACCGCATCCTGGTGCTCGACGACGGCCATATCGTCGAACAGGGGACGCATCAGAGCCTGATCCAGCAGGGTGGCCTCTATGCCAAGCTGGCCCGTCTACAGTTCGAGACCGGCGGACGCGACTTCACCGCCGCGGCGCAATAACGCACCAGCGCAAGACTGCTCGGACGATGAACAGACATGGGTGGATTTTCACCCATGTTTGCGCCCGTTTGGGCAGGAATCCACCCATCCCCCGCCAAAGACGTGCAGCCGTCCTACAACCACAGCGCATTGCCGTTGTTCGGTATCACCGGAACGCGACAATCACCCCTGTCCGGATGGATCGCGGGAGGAGCTGTGGCCGCCGGATAGTCAACACATGACGGGAGGAATGTTCATGTCATTCGTTAAATCCATAATCGCGGCGGGCCTGCTGGCCGGCGTTGTGTCGGTCGGTACGGCAAAGGCCGAATTTCCCGAGCGCGCGGTCACTCTGGTCGTGCCCTTTGCCGCCGGCGGCTCGACCGACGTCGTCGCCCGGGTCATTGCCGAGCGCATGTCGACCGATCTCGGTCAGCAGGTCGTGGTGCAGAATGTCGGCGGCGCCGGCGGCAGCCTCGGTGCTGGAAATGTCGCACGCGCAGAACCGGACGGCTACACCATCCTGATGGGCACAGTCGCCACCCATGCGCTCAATCCGCTGATCCTGAAGAACAAGCCGTATGATGCCGAAACCGATTTTGCCCCGGTCTCCCTGCTCGTCGTCGTGCCGAACGTTCTGGTCGTCAACCCGCAACTGCCGGTGAAAGACGTCAAGGAATTGCTCGCCCTGTTGAAGGCCGAGCCGGAAAAGTACAGCTATGCCTCGTCGGGCAATGGCACTCCGCTGCATCTGTCAGGCGAATTGTTCAACGCCATGGCCGGCGTCAAGATGCAGCATGTGCCCTACAAAGGCTCCGGCCCGGCCCTGACCGATGTGATCGGCAACCAGGTGCCGATCATGTTCGACAACCTTCCGTCCTCCTCCGGCCACATCAAGGCTGGCACATTGCGGGCGCTGGCCGTCACCACGGCTGAACGGGCGCCATCCTTCCCCGACGTGCCGACCATGGCCGAGGCGGGCATCCCCGGCTACGAGACCTATACCTGGAACGCATTGTTCGCCCCGAAAGACACGCCAAAGGACGTCGTCGACCGCCTGAACGCCTCCGCGAAAGTCGCCATGGCCGATCCGGCTGTCGTCGAGCGCATGAAGGAATTCAGCGCAACCGTCGTCGCATCGAGCCCCGAGGAACTGGCAGCCCACGTCAAGGCCGAGATGGCCAAGTGGACACCTGTCGTGCGTGACGCCAACGTGCAGATGGACTGATTGCGACCTCAGCAGGCAGGAAAGAAACAGTCCGCCGGATCACCCTCCGGCGGCTCTGCCGGCAACCCGTCCGGAAAACAGGCAGCCGCCGAGGAAGGTACCTTCCAGCGCATTGTAGCCATGCATGCCACCGCCGCCAAAGCCTGACACTTCACCCGCCGCATAGAGCCCCGCAATCGGCTTGTTGTCGCGCGACAAAACCCGACCGTCGAGATCGGTGTGCAAACCGCCCAAAGTCTTGCGGGTCAGGATATGCAGGCGCACCCCGATCAGCGGCCCCGCCTTGGGATCGAGCAGCCGATGCGGCTTGGCAGTGCGCATGAGCTTGTCGCCGAGATAGTTGCGCGCACCGCGAATGGCCGTGACCTGCGCATCCTTGCTGAACTTGTTGTCGATCTCCCGGTCGCGTGCCTCGATCTGTGTCCGGACATGATGGATGCCCAGGCGATGTTCGCCACTCACAGCATTCATCGCCGAGATCAGATCCTCGAGCGTGTCGCGGACGACGAAGTCCTCGCCCTTGTCCATGAAGGCCTGCACCGGACCCGGCGGGTTCTTGCCGAGCCGCTTCAGCAGCAGTGGCAGGTCCTTGTCGGTCAGGTCCGGGTTCTGCTCTGAACCGGAGAGGGCAAATTCCTTCTTGATGATCGCCTTGTTGAGGATGAACCAGGAATAGTCATCGCCGCGTGCCCGTATCGCCTTCAGCGTCGCCAGCGTGTCGAAGCCGGGCATGGCAGGCGCTGCAAACCGGTTGCCATCGGCATCGCACCAGAACGACGACGGACCCGGCAGGATGCGGATCCCGTGGTTTGGCCAGATTGGATCCCAATTACGCAGACCCTCGGTATAGTGCCACATCCGGTCGCCATTGATGATCTCGCCACCAGCGACCTGCGTGATCCCCAGCATGCGTCCGTCGACATGGGCCGGCACGCCCGCGACCATCGATTTCGGCGGCAGTCCAAGCCGCTCGACCGGCCAGCTCTTGCGCACCAGATCGTGGTTGCCGCCTATGCCACCAGACGCCACGATGACGGCTCCGGCCTTTGCCTCGAAACTGCCGACCACATTGCGCGAACTGGAGGCGCCCCGCGGCGTCGCGTCGCCTGCCAGAACTGAACCGGCAGCGCCTGTGACCGCGCCATTGGTGACGACCAGACGGTCCACCTGATGACGGAACAGCAAGGTGAGCTTGCCGGCAACTGCCGCAGCCCTTGCGCGCTGCACGAAGGGGGCAAGCACGCCCGGGCCGGTGCCCCATGTCACATGAAAACGTGGCACCGAATTGCCATGCCCTGTGGCGAGCGCTCCGCCGCGCTCGGCCCAGCCGACCACCGGAAACCAGCGCACCCCTTGCGCTTTCAACCAGCTCCGCTTCTCGCCGGCCGCAAAATGCAGATAGGCCTCGGCCCATTGCCGTGGCCAGAAATCCTCGGTGCGATCGAACCCGGCCGAGCCGAACCAGTCCTGCCGCGCCAGATCGAAGCTGTCGCGAATGCCCATCCGCCGCTGCTCGGGACTGTCGATGAAAAACAGGCCACCCAGAGACCAGAAGGCCTGGCCTCCAAGGTTCTGCTCACCCTCCTGATCCACAATGCCGACCTTCAGCCCGCGATCCACGGCTTCGGTGGCTGCAACAAGACCGGCCAGACCGGCACCGATGACCAGAATATCGAAATGCTGCATGATGTCCTCCAACAACAGGCAGTCTTACGCTTACGCGCACGTAATACAATCCTCAAATAAGGTGGGTATAGAACTGTACAGTACCGGATTTCACCGTTCGGTGAGTTTCAGCTCGATGCGACGGTTCAAGGATCGCGCCTCGACACTGTCGCCTTCGGCAATCGGCTGGTTTTCCCCGAAACCGGCAGCGACCAGACGGTTTGCGGGAACCCCTTGGGCAATCAGATATTTGACCACCGAGATCGCGCGCGCAGCCGAAAGCTCCCAGTTGTCGGCGTACCGACCCGTTCCCGCGAGCGGCACATTGTCGGTGTGACCATCGACACGCAGAACCCAGTTGATCTCCGGCGGAATTTCCCGCGCCAGATCAAGCAGGGCCGTGGCCAGCTTGGCCATCTCGACCTCGCCGGCCGGATTGAGCACATTGCCGCCGGACGGGAAAAGCACTTCCGACTGGAAGACGAAACGGTCACCGACGATGCGGATGTTTTCGCGGTCCGACAGGATTTCCCGCAGCCGGCCGAAGAAGTCGGACCGGTAGCGGTTCAACTCCTGGACCCGCTGCGCCAAGGCCACATTGAGCCGGCGGCCGAGATCGGAAATCTTCGCCTGGGAATTGGCATCCTTGGCTTCCGATGCCTGCAGCGCCTCCTCGATGGCGGCGATCTGCGCGCGCAGAGCGGCGATCTGCTGGTTGAGCAACTCGATCTGGCTCATCGCCCGGGTGCTGACCTGTTTTTCCGCGTCCAGTTCCTGCGTGAGCCTGCCGACTTTCACATTGGCCGCATCGGCAGACCCGGTTCCGCTCTCCAGAAGCTGCTGCAGCCGGGTGCGCTCGCTTTCCGAGGATGCGAGCGACGACTGCAGGCTGGCAAGCGTGTCTTCGAGATCCTGCTTGCCGCTCTTTTCGAGTGCCAGCAACTGGGTGAGTTCGGCAATCTGACTGTTCAGCCTGTTCAGCACCTCGTCCTTGCCGGAAATCTCCCGGCTCAGGATGAACTGCGCAAGGACGAAGACCGTGAGCAGGAACATGATCGCCAGAAGCAGCGTCGACAGGGCATCGACGAAGCCCGGCCAGTAATCGACGGAGCGCTCCCGGCGCCGGTTGCGGCCGAGCGCCATTTACTTCGTCCCACCGATCTTGTCGTTCAGCCGGTCGAGCGTCTTGCGCATCGCGCGGGCGTCCTCCTGCTGCGCCTCGATCCAGTCGCGCAGCATCTGCTGTTCGTTGCGCATGTTCTTCACCAGCCCCTGGATGCCCTCTGCCAGTCCGGCAATCGCAGCAACGGACCGTTCGCTGTTGCTCGTGTCGCCGCCGTCGCGATTGGCAAGCCGCGCAACCTCGACAAGCAGCAGCTTCACATCTTCGCTGGCGACCGCGCCGCTGCCGTCGGAAACGACCGCCAGTTCGGAATCGAGGTCCGTCACGGAAGACAGCCAGTTTTCCAGTTCCGTATAAAAGCGGTTCTGCGCGCGGCCCGCCTGAAGATCGAGAAAGCCGAGGACCAGTGAGCCGGACAGGCCGAGCAGCGAGGACGAAAACGCCGTGCCCATGCCGGCCAGCGGCGCGGTCAGACCGCTCTTCAGCGCGGTCAATACGTCATTGCTGTCGCCGGACGACGGATCAAGCGACTGGATGACGTCGTTGATCGACGCGATCGTGCCCAGCAGACCCCAGAAGGTGCCGAGCAGGCCGAGAAAGACCAGCAGGCCGACGAGATAGCGTGTCGTGTCGCGTGATTCATCCAGGCGCGTGCCGATCGAATCGAGAATGGACCGGAGCGCGGTGCTGGAAATCGCCATCGAGCGACGACCGCCGATCAGCGATTTCATCGGCGCAAGCAGACGCGGGTCACGACCGACGCGGTCGAAATCATTGCCTGCGGCACGGAAAGAATTGAACCAGCGCACTTCCGGGCGAAGTGCCAGCACGTGGTTGAACACCAGGATGATGCCGACCGCCAGAACACCCAGAATGAGGCCGTTCAGCCCCGGGTTGGTGATGAAGGCCGCGTGGGCCTGTCGATACAGGATGGCCGCGATGAAACCGACGATGATCAGGAAGATGACCATTGTGGTGAAGAAAGGCATCGGGCTGGAGAGCTTCTGGCCGTATTCCCCTGCTCGGGTTTCGCCCACTTCCAGGTCCGCCAGCTTCACTTTCGCCATGTGTACTCAACCTCCGGGGAATCTCAGTCCCGAAGGCTAGTAGAAAAATGAGACGAATTGAAGCCGGAAAGCCGCGTCATACAGCCCCGTTTTGAAAGCTCTTACGCCTTCGGTACGGGACGATTAATCACTTCTTCCAAGGCTTTGCGAATATACTCGTTGCCGGCGATCACGGCACCGGTCTCGAACATGTCCTGTGTACCCTTCATGTCCGAGACGAAACCGCCGGCTTCGCGGATCAGCAGCACACCGGCAGCAACATCCCAGATGTTGAGACCGGTTTCCCAGAACCCATCCAGGCGACCAGCAGCGACATAGGCGAGATCGAGCGCAGCCGCGCCCATGCGCCGCACGCCGGAGACTTCGCCCATGACATGGCGCAATTCGACGAGGAACTTGCCGTGCTGGCCACGACCGAGATGCGGCACGCCGCAGCCGATGACGCAATCCGACAGCACCTTGCGGGCGCCGACGCGGATGCGGCGATCGTTGAGGAAGGCGCCGCCGCCCTTTTCGGTCGTGTAGAGCTCGTCCGTCGCCGGGTTGAAAATCACGCCGGCGACGATCTCACCATTGCGCTCCAGCGCGATCGAGACGGCAAACTGCGGAATGCCGTGCAGGAAGTTGGTCGTGCCATCAAGCGGATCGACGATCCAACGATGCGCGCCATCGGTGCCCTTGATCTCTTCGCTTTCCTCGCCGAGGAATCCATAGGTCGGACGCGCCTTCAAAAGCTCCTCGCGCACGATCTTTTCGGCCCGGAAATCGGCCTGCGAAACGAAGTCGCCCGGGCCCTTGACGGAGACCTGCAGGTTCTGCACTTCGCCGAAGTCGCGCGCCAGCGACTTGCCCGCCTTGATGGCGGACTGAACCATGACGTTGAGAAGAGCTGAACGGGCCATTCGGTGACAATCCTTGAAATTCAGTGGTCGCCTTAAGGAAGCGACGAGAGCGGCGCTTGCGCGCGGCAGCGGTTGCGCGGTTCAAGACCACAAAAATTGCCGGATTTCAAGGGGCAACCCGCCATCCGGCCATGCACGAGGCTCACATCAGCCCCGCATCCCAATGCACCGCCCAGTGGACCGCCCAATGGACCACCAGGCCAGCACACACGGCAAGCAGCGAACCGACAGCCACTTTGGCGGCGAAGCTCCGGCTGCCAGTGCCCGCGGCGTAGAGCGCCTTCGCCGCGATGTTCGCAACCACGGCAAGGCCGACCGCCTCGACCGCGACGTCCGGGCTGAGCCGATCCGCCATGCCGGCAATCGTCACTGTCGCCGCATCGACATCGGCAAAGGCCGAAAGCACAGAGACGAGATAAAGCCCGCCATCGCCGAAGACCTGGCTTGCCGCCCGCGCCAGAAAAGCGACAGCAGTGATCAGCAGCGCCATGCGGATGACAGAGCCGATTTCGAACGGGTTGGCCGGCAGGTCTCCCTTGCCGGCGGGCTCACGCCAGCGGACGAAAAACAGCGCCGCAGTGACCATCACCAGCGCGGCAGCCAAAAGCCCCGGCAACACGGACCATCCCAGCAAGGGCGAAAGCGCAAGCATCAGAAACACAGTGCGCACCAGCGAAACGGCACCGGCAACCAGCGCTCCGGCGGCAAGCCCTGCTGACGAGACTGCATCAATACTTCGCCGCGCAAGCGCAAGCGTCGTGCCTGTTGATGAAACGAGACCGCCGACGGCGCCGGCCGCCAGGTCGCCCTGCCCCTGGCCGAGCATGCGGACCGCCACGTAGCCGACATAGGAGATTGACGCGAGCGCGATCACCAGCACCACCAGATTGCGCGGCGACACTCCGCCGAAAGGCCCCACGGGCTCGGCCGGGATCAGCGGCAGCAGCACGAATGTCATGGCCAGAAGAATGACCGCCGAGCGCAATTCCTCCCATTTCAGTCGCCGGATCGCCCCGTGCAGAAACTCGCGGCTCGCCAGAACCGCAACCATCGCCGCACCGCCGGCAGACGCCAAGACCATGTCGCCGATGACCGAGAGCGTTCCCAGGCCGAATGTCGCGACGGCGGCAATCACGGTCGTGGCGCTGAAGGATTTCTGCGCCTGCGCCTCCATCAGGCCAAAACGCAGGATGATCGCGGTGACGCAGAGCAGGAAACCGGTCACGACCAGCCCCGGGTATTGCGTCCCCGAAACCGCCCGCTCGATCAGCCCGGCCAGGCCTCCCGTCATCCCGATCAGGGTAAACGTCCGGATCCCGGCTGTTCGTCCACCCTCCGGCTCGTCACGCTCGCGCCAGTGACGCTCGACGCCGACGGCAGCACCGATGGCGATCGCAAGACCCAGACGCTGGAAAAGATCGAAGATGTCCATGCCACCGCTCCCCCAAGCGGTCGTCTTCCCAAACGAACCTTGTCAGCTCCGACGGAAACGATTGGCCCCGTCGATCGCCTGCTTCTGCTGTTCCTCGTTCAGACCCAGATAGAAGTCCTCAAGGGTTGGATCTGTCAGGCCGGCACGACGCGACAGCACATACCATTTGGCAGCTTCTACCGGGTCGGGCCGTGTGCCCAGCGCATTGATATAGAGATGCGACAAGCGGTTCTGCGCCACCACATTGCCGCGCTTGGCGGCAATGCTCAGCCAGCGGAAGCCCTCATCATAGTCGCGCGGGCCATTGATGCCATTGACCAGCCAGATGCCGATATCGAGCTGGGCCGTATCGAAGCCGGCCTTTGCCGCCCGCTCAAGCCAGTCGCGGGCCTTGGCCTTCTTCTCTGAAGGCACATCCTTCAAGGCCGTGTAGACCTGGGCCAGCGCATATTGCGCATCGGCAATACCTTGCTCCGACGCCTTTTCGTAATAGGGCATGGCCATGGTCAGACCCCGGACGCCCGGATTGTCCGACACCAGGATCTGCGCCCAATTGAACTGCGCCGAACCATTGCCTGCATCGGCGGCATTGCGCATGTATTCGTCGGCCTTCGCCTTGTCGCGCGCGACGTATTTGCCTTCCATCAGAAGAAGAGCATATTTGAACATTGCCGAGGGTTCGCCGCCCTGTGCCGCCTGGCCATACCAGAAGCTCGCACCTTTCAGGTCGCGCTTGACGCCAAGCCCGCGCGACATGATCTCCGCCAGCAATGTCTGCGCCGCCGGATCACCGAGTTGCGCACGCGGCAGTGCCTTGTCGACCGCCGTCAGAAACAGGCCGCGCTGGAAGGCGCCATAAGCCTCGTCCGGTTCCCCGGAGAATTCCTTTTCTTTCGGCGGATCGGGCAGCGGCGTCCCCATGCGCAGATAGATGTTGATCCCCTGCAATTCCTCTTCGCGACCGCCCTTGCCGGACTTGCCTTGATCGCGACCGGATTTCGTTTCCGGCGGCGCGGCATCACGGTCGGCACGGTCCAGCGTCGTCGCATCACCTGCGCTGCTGCTTGGCCGCTGGCCGCGATCAATCTTTCCGGCGTCTTCGGGCTCGGCAGGCCTGATTGCCGGCGCATCGCCAATCTCCATGCCATCCTCTGCATCCTGCGCATGCGCGGCAGGCGCCGTCGCGAGCGCGAGCCCTGTGAAAGCGGCGAGAATCAGACGATGGAGGGACAAGGATTGGCGCATGGAGCGGTTCAATCTTCAAACCGTGGCGCTTTTTCGTCCAGTTCGGCATTCACCTGGGAAACAATCGTCGCAGCCGTCGCCGGATCATCGAATACCGCCTTGCCAAGTGCCACGAACTCGGAGCCGCTCTCGGCCACGACAACGGCCGAGGAAGGATCGATGCCGCCCATGACAATGCACGGAATGGCAATCATTGCCGACCACCACTCACCAAGAGCGATGTTCTTCGAATGCGCTTCCGGCTTGATGTCTCCATCCAGCCTGCCGAAGAAAATGTAGTCCGGCTGTGCCTCGCCCATTTCGAGTGCGTGATGGCGGTCCATGGCGTTGCCACCACCGACAATCATTTTCGGCGTATGGTTCCCGACTGCCTCGGCCAGGGCTGCCGAATTGCCGCTGATATGCAGGCCGTCGGCCTTCACCCGGCCGGCAACCCGGCTGTTATCGACGATCAGCGCCGCGGCACCCGCCTCCTGGATCACCGGAACCAGCAGTTCGGCATGTTTCTGGAATGTCGCGTCGTCCAGTCCGTATTGCGGAATGATCACGGACGCGACGTCGCCACCGCGCAACGCATCGCCGAGAACGCGCGCCTGTTCTGCGGCATCCGCCATATCAGGGACGATCAGCACGAGGCGGCAGCGATCTTGTTTCTTCTTGGTCATCGATGATTCCGTTTCCGGGTGTTTCCGCAACCTGCGGAACACACCCTCGTTGTATCTCATGAAATCCGATAGACCGCTCTCCCTCAAGGATCAACCGGACAATGCGCATGGACTCGAACTTCTATGCTTGGTACCTCGCCCGCCATCTCCCTGTCGGCTGCCGAAAGACGCCGCGAGCACTAGCATCGTGCGCTCCATCAGGCGCTACGGCGAAAGGCAGGATCATTGCACGGAATTTCCACTCATTGATGTAGCGGCGAGCCTGTTCATCACGGAAGAAAGCCGCTCCACGCCAGCATTCCGGCGCCGGCCTGTGTCAGGCACCCGAAAGCCCTGCTGCACCGCACATTCGCGCTTGCCGCGCATTCGCCTTTGACATAACCTTTCGCCATGACAAACGCGGATCCTTTCACGGCTATCGCAGACCCGAACAGGCGTCACATCCTGGAGGATCTGCGTCGATCGCCGAAGACCGTGAATGACCTTGCCAAGACGCTGCCGATCAGCCGCCCGGCCGTCTCGCAGCATTTGAAGGCCCTGCTGGATTGCGGCCTGGTCGACGTGAAGGCGGAAGGCACGCGCCGCATCTACTGCGTGAACCGTCCGGGTTTTGACCGGATGAACCTCTGGCTCGATCAGTTCTGGTCCTGAACCGTCCTTGTTCACCGCAGAGCCTTGCTCACCGCAAAATGGAGACAAAATAAAAGCCCCGAAGTCGTGAACTCCGGGGCCGAAAAATGGTGGCTGCTTCACTCAGTACATCGGCCCCGGATCATCCGGAGCCGGCGCAGCCACATCCTGTCAATGTCGTGTGGAAGCCTTCAGGCGTTCCATTTCATCCTTAAGACGCAGCTTAAGACGCTTCAATTCGGCGATATGTTCATCGTTGACGGAGGGGGATGCAAGAGCGGTATGGAGTCTTTCCTCCAAAGCACCGTGCTTCTTTTCCAGCGATTCAAGATGAGCCTGCATGGTCATTTGATGCGTCCTTCCTTATTGGCCTACTTCCAGCTCTCTCCACTGGAGTTTCAGGCTTTACGAACGTAATGTGACACGAAGAATGCGGTTTGTCGAAGGCAAAGAACCCATTTCATTGCGGCAAAAACGCAGACAAGGATAACTTCCCGTTACCGGTATTTGGTGATAGGAGCTTGCGCGAATCTACCGTGCATCCTTAAGAAAGTGCACGAGGCGGCAATGGGGAACAAACAATGGCCGATCAAGAGCAGGCGGACGTCAGGCTCGCACTGGCACGGCTTCGCCAGGAGCACGAGGACTATGACGTCGCCATCAATGCGATGATCTCGACCGGTTGCGATGCCCTGAGAATTCAGCGAATGAAAAAGAAGAAATTGTCCATCAAGGACAAGATCACCTCGATCGAGGATCAGATCATTCCGGACATCATCGCCTGACCGCACAAAGGAAATCCGATGACAGCTGAGTGCCCACCCGTCGCCATCATCATGGGAAGCCAGTCCGACTGGGAGACGATGAAAAACGCTGCGGACACGCTGGACGCGCTCGGCGTCAATTATGAAGCCCGCATCGTGTCTGCCCACCGCACACCCGATCGCATGTATGCGTTTGCCAAAGGCGCGCGCGACGAAGGTTTCAAGATCATCATCGCCGGTGCCGGCGGCGCAGCCCACCTGCCCGGAATGGTCGCTTCGCTGTCGCCCCTGCCTGTTTTCGGCGTGCCCGTGCAGTCCAAGACCATGTCCGGCCTCGACAGTCTTTATTCGATCGTCCAGATGCCGGCCGGCATTCCCGTCGGCACGCTGGCCATCGGCCGCGCCGGCGCCGTCAACGCCGCCCTGCTTGCGGCCCGCGTTCTTGCCCTGCACGACGAAGACCTGACCGAACGGCTCGACGACTGGATCGAGCGCCAGGCCGGATCTGTCGCCGACTATCCGATGGACGAAACTCCATGACCATTCGCACCATCGGCATCATCGGCGGCGGCCAGCTCGGCCGCATGCTCGCCATGGCTGCGGCGCGGCTCAACTACCGTACTATCATCCTCGAGCCGCAGGCAGACAGCCCGGCGGCACAGGTGGCCAACGCCCAGATCACCGCCGCCTATGACGATCCGCAAGCGCTGGCAGAACTGGCAAAGCTGTGCGACGTCGTCACCTACGAATTCGAAAACGTGCCGGTCACGGCAGTCGAACGGCTGGCTGCAAGCGTTCCGGTCTACCCGCCGGCGAAGGCGCTGGAAGTTGCCCAGGACCGCGTCACCGAAAAACGCTTTCTCAATGCCTCGGGCATCGAGACGGCACGCTTTCACGCCATAGACAGCCAGAGCGACCTCGAAGCGGCATTGGCCGATTTCGGCGGCGAAGGCGTCTTGAAGACCCGCCGCTTCGGCTACGACGGCAAAGGTCAGAAGGTTTACCGCAAGGGTGACACGGCCGAAGGCGGCTATGCGGCCCTCGGTTCCGTTCCGCTGATCCTTGAAAGCTTCGTGCCTTTCGTTCGCGAAGTGTCGATCATCGCCGCCCGTGGTGCCGATGGCGAGGTGCAGGCCTATGACCCGGCCGAAAATGTCCACCGCAACGGCATCCTGCACACATCGACGCTTCCGGCCGCAATCCCGGCGGAAACAGCGATTGCTGCGCGTGAGGCTGCGACCACGCTGCTCAACGGCCTCGACTATGTCGGCGTGGTCGGGATGGAATTCTTCGTGCTCACCGATGGCGGCCTGATCGCCAACGAGATCGCACCGCGCGTGCACAATTCCGGCCACTGGACAGAGGCTGCCTGCATTGTCTCGCAGTTCGAGCAGCACATCCGCGCTGTGGCCGGCTTGCCGCTCGGCGACCCGTCGCGCCATTCCGACTGCGTGATGACGAATCTGATCGGTGACGACATTGATTCCGTGCCGGTATGGCTCGGCCGCAGCAATGTCCTTGTGCACCTCTACGGAAAAACCGAAGCCCGGCCCGGTCGCAAGATGGGGCATGTGACAGAAATAATGTCGATTAAAGCCTGAATTTCCGGGAATATTCGCTGCTTCTTGCCCGCAAATCGGGCATTGAAGGTTGACATGACCGGGCTGGTCGCGGTAATTGCGGCCAACTCTTCAGGGATGCGCCCGGGCGGCGCTCTTTTGATTGTTTTTGGCAGCGGGCGAATAAACCATTCCCCGACAATTGTTGTGGACCAGGAAAATGAAGATCAAGAACTCGCTGAAAGCGCTTAAGGCCCGTCATCGCGACAACCGTCTGGTTCGCCGCAAGGGTCGTGTTTACATCATCAACAAGATGAACCCGCGCTTCAAGGCTCGTCAGGGCTGAGGTTTCGGCGCAGCCTTCTGGCGCGCCATGCCTGTGGGAATACCTCGCCGTTCAGACGGCGTGTTGATGTCGTAAATTTGAGTTTGAAAGAAGGCGCAGAGGGATTATCGTCCCGGTATGCGCCTTCTTTCGTTGCGACTCACCTCGACCGCCCAGACGGTCTCCGCCCTGCTCCCCATGCTGCTCTTCGCAGGCATTGCGGTTGCACAGGTGCCCGATCAACCGTTTCCGGGGACACCACCAAATCCATCCGAACAGGCACCATCCGGGCAACCTTCGGTCGAGCCGGCGCCGGACAAGCAGGTTCCAGTCAAGGCAGCAGAAAAGCCACGCGATCTCGACGGCATGCTGGCCGCGCTCAAGCGTGAACGCAGCCCGCAGATCGCCCGGCAGCTGGCCAATTCCGTCATGGCCCGGTGGAATACATCGCAAAGCCCGACCGCCGACCTGCTGCTCGAATGGGCAAAGAAGGCGACCGATGAAAAACGCACTGCCGCGGCCCTCGATTTTCTCGACCAGGCGATTGCCCTGAACCCGGAATTTGTCGGCGCCTGGAACCAGCGCGCGACGCTTCACTACACAATGGGCAATTACAAGAAATCCGTCTCGGACATCAACAAGGTGCTGGAGCTCGAACCGCGCCACTTCGGGGCACTCGCAGGCCTTGCCGCCATCCTCTCCGAGCGTGGCAGCCAGGAGGCCGCGCTGAAGGCCTGGGAACGTTATGTCGAGATCTATCCGGCCGACCGCGAGGCGCAGGAATTCGTCATCACCATTTCCGAAGAGCTGGCCGGAACCCGGACCTGATGCATTGCCAACGGCAGGGCTTGACTGCGGGCTCCAGCGCCCGATCTTTCTGAGACCTGCCCCGCCATTTGGAAAGCTGCCATCTCCTTGCCAATTCCCCTCAGACCGGGCCTGATCGTGCTGGCCATCGTCATCTTTCTGGCCGCACTGCTTCTTGTTCTGGCCGCCGCGACCTATGTCCGCGCCAGGATGATCGAAGCGGCCTACCCGAACACCGGCACGCTGACAGATGTCGGCGGCTACCGCCTCAACGCGCTGCATGTTCCCGCAGGCCCGAACGCCGACTTGCCACCGATCGTCTTCATCCACGGCGCAAGCGGCAACCTGCGCGACCAGGCCGGCGCCTTCCTGGCACCGCTGCAGGGGCGGGCCGAGATGCTGTTCGTCGATCGGCCCGGCCATGGCTATTCCGAACGTGGCGGCCCGGAAAACAACTTTCCCGACGGGCAGGCGCGCGCCATTGCCAGGCTGATGGAATTGAAGGGCATCGACCGGGCGATCATCGTCGGCCATTCCTTCGGTGGCGCGATCACCGCAAGCTTCGGCGTGCTGTTTCCCGACAAGACCGCCGGCCTGCTGTTCCTCGCGGCGGCAACCCATCCCTGGCCCGGCGGCGTCGACTGGTACTACCATCTCGCCTCGATGCCGATCATCGGTCCGGTCTTTTGCCACACACTGGCGCTGCATGCCGGCATGGCCAGGCTCGACGCGGCTACCAGCCATGTCTTTGCGCCGAATGCGCGCGCGCAAACCTATGCAAATGACACCGGCCCTGCGCTGGTGCTGAGGCCGTCCACCTTCCGCGCCAATGCCACGGATGTCGCCAACCTGCTCGGCTACGTGACACGCTTTGCGCCGCGCTACAGCGAGATCGACAAGCCGACCGTGGTCATCACCGGCGACAGCGACGAGATCGTGCTGGAGGAGATCCATTCGCGCGGCCTTGCCCGCGACATCACCGGATCGGAACTCGTCTGGGTCAAGGGGCTCGGCCACAAGCCGGACTATGTCGCGACCGATCTGGTCATCGCGGCAATCGAGAAGCTCGCCGGCCAGCCGCACGACCTGCAGGCCATGGCACGGGACCTGGAGCCGATACTTGCAGCCTCAAGCCGGGATCGGCACAGCCACACACCCGAGGCCCGGGCGACAATCGGGGCAAGCCCGGCAACGCTTGCCGAACTGGAAGACAACCAACCTCCATCCCGTTGAGCAAAGTGCAATCCGGCCGAAAAAGCTTAAATTCGGGCATTAAAAAAGCCGCCCTCGGGCGGCTTTTCCAATTCTTGAATGTCGGAACCGATCAGATGCCCGACTGGCCGTCAGCACCGATATAGGCGATGCGCAGCATATTCGTCGCGCCGGGCGTGCCGAGCGGAACGCCGGCCGAGATGATGATGCGGTCTGCCGGCTTGCCGAAACCTTCCTCGACCACGATCCGGCAGGCGCCGTTGACCATGTCGTCGAGATCCGTCGGCTCCTTGGACACGACGCAGTGCAGGCCCCAGACAACCGACAGGCGGCGTGCCGTCTGGATGACCGGCGACAGCGCGATGATCGGCACTTCCGGGCGCTCGCGCGACGCGCGCAGGCCGGTATTGCCCGACGATGTGTAACAGACGATCGCCTGCAGCTTGAGCGTCTCGGCAATCTGGCGGGCGGCCAGCGAAATCGCATCGGCGCCGGTTGCTTCCGGCTGGGCGCGCTGGGCGTAGATGATGCCCGGATAATGCGGCTCGCGCTCGATAGTGGCAGCGATCGACGCCATGGTCGCGACGGCTTCAACCGGATACTGGCCGGAAGCCGATTCGGCCGACAGCATGATGGCGTCGGCACCTTCGAACACGGCGGTCGCCACGTCGGAGACTTCGGCGCGGGTCGGAACCGGCGCGGTGATCATCGATTCCAGCATCTGGGTGGCAACCACCACCGGCTTGCCTTCGCGGCGGCAGGCGCGGATCAGCTGCTTCTGGATGCCCGGAACGCGCTCCAGCGGCATTTCCACGCCAAGGTCGCCACGGGCCACCATCAGCGCGTCGGAAAGTTCGATGATTTCGTCGATACGCTCGAGTGCCTGCGGCTTTTCGATCTTCGACATCAGGCCGACGCGACCCTTGGCGATCTTGCGTACTTCGGCCAGATCTTCCGGACGCTGGATGAACGACAGAGCAACCCAGTCGACATCATTGGTCGCCAGAACGGCATCCAGGTCGGCGCGGTCCTTGTCGGTCAGAACGCCGGTCGCCAGAATGGTGTCGGGCAGGCTGACGCCCTTGCGGTCTGAAATCTTCGTGCCGGACACGACTTCGGTGACGATGGTCTTGCCGTCGCACTTCACCGCCTTGAGATGCAGCTTGCCGTCGTCGATCAGCAGGCGATCGCCAACATTGACCGATTCCATGATTTCCGGATGCGGCAGGTAGACGCGGGTGGCGTCGCCAGGTGCTTCGTTGCTGTCGAGCGTGAATGTCTGGCCCGGCTTCAACTCGACCGTGGTGTCGGCGAACTTGCCAACGCGCAGCTTCGGTCCCTGAAGGTCGGCAAGAATGCCGATCGGGCGGCCGCAGGCGGCTTCGACACTGCGAATGCGCTGGATCAGCGTCCGCAGCATCTCATGGCTCGAATGGCTCATGTTGATACGGAAAAGATCGGCACCGGCTTCATGAAGTTTCCGGATCATCGCCTCGTCGGAAGAGGCTGGCCCGAGCGTTGCAAGGATCTTTACTTTGCGGTTGCGCTTCATCAGTTCTGGCTTTCTTGGGTGCCCGACGTATCGGAGAGCTGGACCATCCAGCTGCCCTGCCGGCCGGTGTCATATTCTTTGAATCCCATTTGCTGATAGCCACGCGCGAAGCAGTCGTTCACGCCCACGATCTTGAACTCGTTCTCGGCGACACACATGTTGATGTCACCGGCCCATCGACCGCCGCGGGCCGCGTCTTCAGCATAGAGATAATAGTAGCGCGACTGCAGTTCGCCTTCGATCAACGTGGCGCATGTGCCAGCCGGCACCTGCCACCAGCCCTCGGTAATCCAGCCTTCCTCGGCTCGATATCCCACGGAAACGCCGACCAAATTCTGTGTCCCATTGCAGACCCTGAACTCGGCATGGGCAGCACTTGCGGCCATGAATGGCGCGAGCAAGGCTCCTACGAGAAGAAGGGGCTTTAAAAAACGCGCGGCAGCGCGGTCGCAAGTCTGTCGATGTTGCTTCTGCACGATTGCCGCCGGAACTCCATAAATGCGCATTGGATGCCTTCTTGCGATGATGACCCAAGAATGTCAACGCAACTCTAATCGATTATAATTCCCACCTCGGGTCAGGGTTGGAACCATCATGTTCGATCTTGGCACAAACGTGACCGAGGTGAAAGCTTGCGCTCCCTATTCCCCCATGCGATCAAACCCCTCTAGCATGAGATGGCTTCGAACTGATGAATGAATTCCCACCTTTCGAGATTGTAGACGGCCGATATGACAACGGCTTGATCCTGCTTGCCGATCACGCAACCAACCATCTCCCGCACCGCTACGACCGCCTCGGCCTGCCGGATTCGGCATTCGAGCGCCATATTGCCTATGACATCGGCATCGAGGCGCTGACCCGCGCACTTGCCGCCCGCCTCGGCGTACCGGCGGTGATGTCGCGTTACTCCCGCCTGCTGATCGATCCGAATCGCGGCGAGGACGACCCGACCATCATCATGCGCATCTCCGATGGCGCGATCATCCCCGGCAATCACCCGATTGCACCGGACGAATGGCAGCACCGTATCGAGACCTTTCACCGGCCCTATCATCGCGCCATCGCAGACACGATCGAAAGGGTTGCGACAACCTCCGGCAAGGCGCCCCTCGTGCTGTCGCTGCATTCCTACACCCCCGCCTGGAAGGGCGTGGCGCGTCCCTGGCATGCGGCCGTGTTGTGGGACACCGACCATCGTGCGGTCCGCCCGCTGATCGACCTGCTGAGCGAACCGGGCGACATCCTGGTCGGCGACAACGAGCCCTATGACGGTGCGCTGAAAGGCGACACGATGTATCGTCATTGCATGACCCGGGGCATCCCGCATGCCCTGCTGGAAGTGCGCCAGGATCTGATCGGCCACGAGGATGGCGTGCTCGCATGGGCCGATCGTCTGGCACCGATCTTTGGCAGGATGAATGCCGACCCTGCCCTTCATCGCTATCAGGTCCACGCCTCGCGGACTGGCCCCTACCCGACGATGTCGGCGGACCCCATATCCGAAACACCCCATGAGGAGTGTGCATCATGACAAAGCTCAGCCAACAACAGCAGCTCGAGTTCGAAGCAGCCGCCTTTCGCCGTCTCGTCGCCCATCTGCGTGATCGGCCCGATGTGCAGAATATCGACCTGATGAATCTCGCCGGCTTCTGTCGCAACTGCCTGTCAAACTGGTACCTTGACGCCGCCAAGGAGGCAGGCACGGCGCTGACGCGGGACGAGACGCGCGAGATCGTCTATGGCATGCCCTATGACGAGTGGAAGGCGCAGCATCAGCAGGAAGCCGATGACAAAAAGAAAGCCGCCTTCGAGCAGAACCGGCCGAAGGAGTGATCGCCACCGCGTCTTTGGGACTTGACGCGGGGCTTCGTTCACGGCAGTTCATCGCCACCGATAAAATTCCCCCTACGAAGGAGATTGCCCATGTCTGATGCTGCCCACGGCGTCGCCCGCGACCAGCTCCGCGCCTTTGTTGAGCGCATCGAGCGTCTCGAAGAAGAAAAGAAGACCATCGCCGACGACATCAAGGACGTCTATGGCGAAGCCAAGTCCATGGGCTTCGACACCAAGATCCTCAAGAAGGTCATCGCCCTTCGCAAGAAGGACGACCAGGAGCGCATGGAAGAGGACCTGATCCTCGACACCTACCTGCATGCACTCGGCATGATCGAAAATCCGCCGGAAGCCGAATAAGCGCTGTCAGCCGACATCAGGAACCCGCCCTCGTGGCGGGTTTTTTGTTGCCGTGCTAGGCCGCATCGAAGGTGGGCGCAGATCTGGGAAGGTCTTATGGCCGGGCAAGGCTGCGCTGCGACCTTCCCGGCTACAAACGAAAAACCCGCCGGAGTGGCGGGTTTTTTGTGTCTGGGATTTGCGATGCCGCTAAGACTTGGGCTGGCCGAAGCGGCTTGGATCGACCGAGGTCGCACCCTGCTTGAAGCCGACCGGAATGGCGGTGCCCGGTGCGCTCAGCGAGCGGGCAACGATGCGGGGTGCCTTGACCGGCTTGCTGACAGTCGCGAACGTGTCCTTGCTCAGTGCCCATTGCGTGATCATGCTCTTGGTCAGCTTTGCACCGCCGGTCATCGCCATGCGCGCCTGTTCGGCCTCAAGCTCGCTCGGACGGCCACCCTTGGTCGGCAGGCCGGCCTCGACACCATCGGCCTGGCCGACCGGCGTATCGAACATGTCGCCAAACTGCGTCTCGGGTTCGGCTTCTTCTTCGCGGTCGATCGAGGCAACCTCGATATAACGTGCCGGCTGCTGCGGCTGCGCAGCGGGCGCATCCTCGACCTTGGCCACCGCGGTCATGTCCTTCGGATAAGCTGCCGGAACCGGGGCTGCAGCCATCTCGGGCTGAGCATTGCCCTTCTCGAGCGCCTCGGCCGCTTCAGGAGACAGGATCGCCTGCTCGACTTCATCGACTTCCGCTTCGATTTCCGAATCGGCATTCGCGAGCAGCGCTTCGGCAACCGATGGGCGCACAGACGGGACTGGGACCGTCATGCCGTCAGCCAGCACTGCACCCTCGGTCATTGCCGGATCGATCGATGCCGTCATCACATTCGCGGCAGCACCCTGTTCCGCATTGCCAGGCATGCCGCGCGGTCCGAGCAGTGTCGGGATCGGGATGTTGACCGCCTGCAGATCAGCGAATTCACTGGCCGGTGCCTCAACCGGAACCGGTACGCCGCTGGCGACCTGGCTGAGGGCATCCTCGGCCGCATTGCGAGGCGGCTGATAAAGGGCAACGGCAAGACTTGCATCCGCCTGCTTCAGCGAAGGCCGGGCCTGCGGCACAGGCAGCGCCGCAAGCGACGGCTGCTCGACGCCCGGCAGGGCGCTGGCGACCATAACCGGTTCGGCGGCGGTCACGACGGCTGGCGCCGGTTCCTCGCGCTGCGGCTGCGCGGCGACGGCGGGACGCTCGGACGGCACGCTGACATCTTCTTCCTCGTCCTCGTCACCACCGCCAAACAGCATGGCAAGCAGGTTCTTCGAACGCGACGGGCTCTTAGCTTCCGCCATCAGGATCGTATTGCCGGAGGCCAGACGCTTCTTGTACTCAGCCATTGCCTGCTGGTAGCCCGGCAGCGGCTTGCCGTCCGAAGGAAGGTGAACCGTCTTGCCGTCGGGGAACAAGCGAACGAGATCCTGGCGGTTCATCCGCGGCCAAGCGCGCACGCCGCCGACATCCAGATGGACAAACGGCGAACCGGAATTCGGATAGTAACCGACGCCACCGGCCTGCAGCTTCACGCCGTTCTCGCGAATCGTCTTCAGCGAAACGCCCGGAATGTAGAAGTCCATCGCCGTGCCGCGCATGTGCTGGCTTTCCTTGGCCACGCCTTTCGAGCGGGACCTCAGCATGGCGTTGGTCTGCGGCGAACGATAGCCGGATACGGCCTTGATATAACCCTTGCCGCCGGAGCGCTTGTAGACTTCCCACACCAGATCGAACAGGCGCGGATCCATCTTGGTCGGCTCGTTGCGACGCCAGTCGCGGAGAATGTAATTGAGTTGCTTCAGACCCTTCGGGTCGTAGCGGCCATTGCGCTTGAACGTGATCGACGCTTTTTCGCCCGTGTGGACGAATTCGATGTTCAGCGTCCGGGTTTCGGCCGAAGCCGTCCTGGCCGTACCAACAAGCAAAAACGCACTGATAAAAAACATCGCGAACAGCGGCAGCAAAAGCCTCTTCGCGAAATGCGCGCAAGCAATCCGGGCCAAGCGCCCGTTTTGCTTATGAGGCGCGCTAATGTCCTGCGATGTATGCAATGCAATCCCCGTCCAAAGACTACGTCCCAGGCAAACTCAAATGAATGTCAAATGCGGTCTTAGCATGGCAAATCTGCCACAGATCCGCAAGCAATCCATATATAGTGAACGCTTGCCTAACAAGTGCTTAGCATGTGGTAAGCGATTAAGCTTACCCCAGAGTTAACACTGGACAAAGTCGGAATCAGGCCGCGTGCTTTTGCGGATCGTCCGGATCGATCCCGTAATCCTTGAGTTTGCGATAAAGCGTCGATCGGCCGATACCCAGTTTGCGTGCCACTTGGCTCATCTGCCCACGGTAGAATTTCAACGCGAAACGGATCAATTCCTCTTCAATTTCAGCGAGTTTCCGAACGTTCCCGGCTTCATCAGTGCTGATGATAACATTGCCCTGGCCACCGGTAGCGACCGGAGGAGGTGCTGTCTGTGGTGCCGCAAAACTGGCCGTACGTTCCGCCAGTGCCGCCTGCACCCTCGCCATCGTGGTCGGCTCGTTCAGACCCGCTGGAACGTCATGACTGTGTCCAGCGGTGCGGGTTGTGGATACCTGCGACGCTATATGCGGAAAATCTGATTCGCCGAGGACGCTACTTTCGGCAAGCACGACAGCTCGGAAAATCGCGTTTTCAAGCTGGCGGGTATTTCCCGGCCAGTCGAACGCGGTGAGCAGTGCAATGGCCGATGAATCGATCTGCAAGGTCTTGACCAGCCGCTGCTCGAGCGAGAAGCGCTCGACAAATGCCCGAACCAGATGCGGAATGTCCTCCTTACGCCGCCTGAGCGCGGCAATCGTGATCGGAAAGACGTTCAGGCGGTAGTACAGATCCTCGCGGAACCGGCCAGCTTTCACCTCCTCGATCAGATCCTTATTGGTCGACAGGATCAACCGGACATTGACCTTGCGCGATTTGCGCGAGGCGCCGCCGTCTAGCTCACCGGACTGCACGAGTTCCAGCAGCCGGATTTGAGCCGGTGCCGACAACTCGCTGATTTCCTCTATGAAAAGAGATCCGCCATCCGCATCGGAAATCTTACCGGGTGCGACTTCACCATCGGCCGCAACGCCGCGCTCGCTGCCAAACAGTGCCTCCTCGATTTGGCTCGGTGCGGCAGCGTTGCAATTGATCAGGACGAAAGGCCTGGAAGCGCGATCGCTTGCCGCATGAATGGCCCGCGCGATCAATTCCTTGCCGACACCCGCCTCGCCTTCGAGCATAACCGGAATGGCAGACTGCGCCGCCCGGCGGCCGAGCTCGACAACACGCGACATGGCCGCGCTGACCGACACCACATCGGAAAAACTGACCGCACCGCTGCGCGCTCGGCGCGGTGCCTTGCCCTGCAGGCTGCTGTGATGGATCTTCAGGGCCGCCTGCAAGGCCCCCATCAGGCGCTCCGGCGCAAACGGCTTGACCAGGAAGTCGAAAGCTCCGCCGCGGACGGCGGAAAGCGCGGTATCGGTCGCTCCATCCGCGGTCAACACGACCGCCGGGATCGTCGGATTGATGTCGGAGAGCGTTGACAGAAGTGTTGCCGGCAAGCCATTGCAGGAGGAGGCATCCACCAGCACGACATTGATCGCATCGCGATTGCGCCGCAGGATTTCAATCCCGGCATGCGGCGTCTCGGCCATGTGAGCAATATGCCCTTGCGCCTCGATCGCGAACTTCAGTGTCCGACGCTGTGTCGGATCCTCATCGATAACTAGGATATGTGCGGTCAACGGTGACTCCCCGGATCCATGCTGGCGCGTTCGCGCTCCTGGGTCTTTTCAAGCGGGGAGCCTGCCAGAAAGGACTGAACATGTTCTTTGAAGAAATGCTCGCATTTTAACCGTCTCTAACCTGATTTGGCACAATCCACAGGCGCAGACCGCATCAAGGCACACCCTTTCGATGCCAACTCGGATCAGTTCTGGTGCTTGCCGTCCGGCCACCGACTGACTACATCTCCCACGCGACCGAGAGAGAAAGGATACCACCATGATGATCGACCGAAGCCCCGCCGTGACCCCGCTCATGCGCACTGCGGCCACCGGCTCCGCAGCGGCGTCCCCCGTTCAGGCCTCGACCCTTGGTGATCTGCCCACATGGAAACTGGAAGATCTCTATCCCTCGCAGACCGGCCCGGAATTTCTCGGCGCCGTCGAAAAGGCCGCCAGCGATGCGCTGGCCTTTGAAGTGAAATGGAAGGGCAAGCTGGCCAACGCACTCGAAACAGTCGGTCCCGAAAGCGTCGCCGTCGCGCTGCAGGAACTGGATGCGCTGGAAGACCTGATCGGCCGCATCGGCTCCTATGCCGGTCTCACCTACTATTCCGACATGATCAACCCGGCAAACGGCAAGTTCTTCGGCGACATCCAGGCCAAGCTCACGGATGTTTCCGCCCGCTTGCTGTTTTTCCCGCTCGAACTCAACCGCCTGGATGACGACGCCGTTGATGCGGCCATCGGCCGCGATCCGGCGCTCGCCCATTTCAAGCCGTGGATCGTCGACCTGCGCAAGGACAAGCCGTTCCAACTCGACGACCGGATTGAACAGTTGTTTCTTGAAAAGTCGCAGACGGGCGCTGCGGCCTTCAACCGTCTGTTCGACGAGACGCTGGCCTCGCTGCGTTTCAAGGTCGACGATCAGGAAATGCCTCTCGAACCGACCCTGACCATGCTGCAGGACGCCGATCCGGCCCGGCGCGCCAAGGCCGCCGAAGCCCTGTCGAAGACCTTCAAAGACAATATCCGCGTCTTCGTCCTGGTCACCAACACGCTGGCCAAGGACAAGGAAATCTCCGACCGCTGGCGCGGCTTCGACGACATCGCCGACTCGCGCCATCTTGCCAACCGTGTCGAACGCGAGGTTGTGGATGCGCTGGCGACAGCAGTGCAGGAAGCTTATCCGCGCCTGTCCCATCGCTACTACACCATGAAGGCCAAGTGGCTCGGCATGGACCAGATGAATTTCTGGGACCGCAACGCACCGCTGCCGGAAACCTCCGACCGCCTCATTCCCTGGGATGAAGCCCGCGAGATGGTGCTGTCGGCCTATGGCGGCTTTGCGCCGGAAATGGCCGAGATCGCCAGCCGCTTCTTCGACGGCGGCTGGATCGATGCCCCGGCCCGCCCCGGCAAGGCGCCGGGCGCCTTTGCCCATCCGACGGTTCCCTCTGCGCACCCCTATGTGCTGCTCAACTATCTCGGCAAACCGCGCGACGTGATGACGCTCGCCCATGAGCTCGGCCATGGCGTGCACCAGGTTCTCGCCGGCGAACAGGGTGCGATGATGTCGCAAACCCCGCTGACCCTCGCCGAAACCGCCTCCGTCTTCGGCGAAATGCTGACCTTCCGAGCCCTTCTCGACAAGACGACCGACAAGCGGGAGAGGAAGGCCATGCTCGCCCAGAAGGTCGAGGACATGATCAACACGGTCGTGCGCCAGATCGCCTTCTACCAGTTCGAGCGCAAGATCCATGCGGCCCGCAAGGAAGGCGAACTGACCGCAGAAAAGATCGGCGAACTCTGGCTCTCGGTCCAGGAAGAAAGCCTCGGCCCGGCGATCAAGATCTCGGAAGGTTATGAGACGTGGTGGGCCTATATCCCCCACTTCATCCACTCGCCCTTTTATGTCTATGCCTATGCCTTCGGCGACTGCCTGGTGAACTCACTCTATGCCGTCTACCAGAATGCCGAGGACGGCTTCCAGCAGAAATATTTCGAACTATTGAAGGCCGGCGGCACCAAGCATCATTCCGAGCTTCTGGCACCCTTCGGCCTCGACGCCACCGATCCGTCGTTCTGGACCAAGGGTCTGTCGATGATAGAGGGCCTGATCGACGAGCTGGAAGCGCTTGATACGGCAGCTTGAGCAGGAGACGCCGACGCCCCATGGGTGACCATGCCCCTTACGTGCTTTTCCGCGATGATCCGCGCGGCGAGAGCCTCGTCTTTGCCGAACCGCGCGACCTGATCGTCGCACGGAGGGCAGACGAGGTTCTGCCGGCACTTGCCCGTCTGGAAAAGGCACGGCGAGCCGGAAAGTGGCTGGCGGGTTTCCTCTCCTACGAAGCCGGCTTTGTCTTCGAGGATAAGCTCCGGCCCTTCATCGAGGACAATCGTGAAACGCCACTGCTTGCTTTTGGCATATTCGATGCGCCACAGGCCAACGACCATCCTTTGGCCTTCGCGCCACATGCCATTCCCAATGCCCCGCTGTTGAATGATCTGCGCGCAGCCTGGGACCTGCCGACCTATACCGACCGCTTCGAGCGACTGCACCAGCACCTGCGCAAGGGCGATTGCTATCAGGCCAACCTGACCATGCCGATCACGGCAACCTGGTCGGGCGATGCGCGCGCGGCCTTCTGGTCGCTGATCGCCCGCCAACCCGTTCACTACGGCGCCCTGATCGACTTCGGCGGCCCGGTCATCCTGTCGCGGTCCCCGGAACTCTTCTTTGCCGTCGATGAAGACGGTTATATCGAAACGCATCCGATGAAGGGCACGGCCGCGCGCGGAGCGACGCCCGAAGAAGACGAGGCCATCATCGCGGCCATGCTGGCGGACGAAAAGACACAAGCCGAAAACCGCATGATCGTCGATCTGCTGCGCAACGACATCTCGGTGATTTCCGAGGTCGGCACGCTTTCGGTTCCCAAACTGTTTGCCATTGAGACCTACCCGACCGTGCACCAGATGGTCAGCCATATCAGGGCAAAGCTGCGGCCGGACATCGGTCTGCCGGAGATCCTTTCGGCCCTTTTTCCCTGCGGCTCGATCACCGGCGCGCCGAAAATGTGGGCGATGCGCATCCTGCACGAACTGGAGGCAAGACCACGCGATGCCTATTGCGGCGCGATCGGCTATTGCGATCCGGCCGGCCCGATGCGTTTTTCCGTTGCGATCCGCACGTTGACCCTTTTCAATGACAACAGAGCCGTCTTCAATGTCGGCGGCGGCATCGTCTTCGATTCGAAGGCGGAGGCCGAATATGACGAATGTCTGTTGAAGGCGCGCTTTGCCGTGGGGAACGAATGGATTTCTCGCTGATTGAAACCATGCGCTGGCAGCCGGGCGAAGGTTTTCTTCGCATCGACCAGCATCTGCGCCGCCTGACCCGGTCAGCTGATGCACTCGGCTTTCGCGCGCCGCAGAACCCGCTTGCCATGCTCAAAAGTGAGGTCGCGGCCGACCATCCGCTGCGCGTCCGCCTCGTCATGTCTTTTCGTGGCAAGATGGAAGTGACGACCACGCCTTTCGAGGCAGAGCCTGAAGAAAAGATCTGGAAACTCCGGATCGCCAAGACCCGGCTGAATTCCGAAGACGCCCTCTTCCGCCACAAAACCTCGCGCCGCGACCCTTATGAGGCTGCGCGCGCCGAGTTCTCCAAGGATGAGGCCGACGAGGTCCTGCTGCTCAATGAGCGCGGCGAGGTCTGCGAAGGCACGATAACCAATCTCTTCGCCGAGGCTGCCGACGGCAGCCTGCTGACGCCGCCGCTTGCCAGCGGGCTTCTGCCCGGCGTGCTGCGCGCCGAACTGATCCGCGAGCGGCGGGCAAAAAGCGAAGTGTTGAAACCCGAAGACCTGAAATACCGCAAGCTGTTCGTCGGCAATTCGCTGCGCGGCCTGATCCCGGCCGAACTGGTCGAGGAATAGGAAAGCCGATGTTCATCCTCTCCCTCACCTATGTCAAACCGCAGGAAGACGCCGATCGCCTGATGGCGCCGCACATGGCCTGGGTCAATGCCGGCTATGACAGCGGCATGTTCCTTGCTTCCGGCCGCAAGGTACCCAGAACCGGCGGCGTCATACTGGCCAGGGGTGATCGGGTGGAGATCGAGGCTTATGCGGCAACAGACCCCTTCGCCACGGAAGGTGTCGCGGAATATGCGATCAGCGAAGTGGCCGTGACGCGGACCGCTCAGGGGCTGGAAAATTTGCGGAACTGACGACGGCATCTGATTTTCAGCTATGATGCGCATATATATGCGCATTGAGGATGTGCCATGGAGACGGATTAACGAAAATCATCCAGCGACTCAAAGCCGAAGGTTATGAACTCGTTGCAGTATCCAGTTCTCATCACAAGTTTCGCAAGGACAAAAAGGCAGTGATCATGCCGCATCCGAAGAAAGATCTGCCATTCGGAACCGCGCGTGCAATTGCCAGGCAAGTGG
The DNA here is from genome assembly GCF_000247475.1 of Rhizobium sp. PDO1-076. GTDB lineage: Bacteria > Pseudomonadota > Alphaproteobacteria > Rhizobiales > Rhizobiaceae > Allorhizobium. The sequence continues at coordinate 39,942 of NZ_AHZC01000408.1, forward strand.
GCTGGATCTAGTCGATCGAGGAGAATGTGATGCATCACTATGTGGCCATCGTCTACAAGGACGCTGAAAGTGCGTATGGGATCAGCTTTCCGGATCTTCCGTCTGCTTTCTCCGCAGCCGATGACGAAGATGACATCGTTGCCAATGCGATAGAAGCGCTGCGCCTCTGGGCTCAGGACGAGCCTCTACCGGATCCAGCCTCCCACGCCGATCTCTTGGCCAGAGACGATGTGCGCAGCGAGTTAAAGGACGGCCCGTTCTTGATCCGGGTGCCTCTGATAGAAGACGACACGCGAACTGTACGTGCCAACATTACGCTGGAAGCTGGAACACTTGCAGCGATCGATATCGCTGCGAGGAAACGCGGCTTGACGCGTTCCGCCTTTATAGCGAGCTGTGCGCGGAAAGAGATCGAGCGCTCGGCCTGAGTGGACAAGCAAACCATGTCCACCTTCACCCAGACACCCTATGCCGGGGCAACGCGTCCCTTCACCATCGGCCTCTCGTCGCTTGATCCCGACCGCTGGATCCAGCCTGACGGAATGCTCCAGTTCTATCTCGACGAAAAGCAGAAGCTGGCGGCAAACCAACGCGACGACATTTTCCGCGCGACTGCAGACAGTCTGCCAGCGCAGCGCGAATGCCTGCGCCTGATCGTCGATCACCTGCAAACCCGGCACCCGCATCTCTGTCGGCGCGAGGGCAATGCCATCACCCTCGCCGGCCATACCGTCGACCTCGACGACGAGACCATTCCACTCCTCATCCGCGCCGGCTTTCTCGTCCAGGACGATCTGGTCATCATGAAGCGGCGCGAGGCGGGCTGGTTCATGGCCGCTGCTCATCTGTCCTTTCCCTCCTCCTGGTCGCTCGCCGAGAAATTCGACCGCCCGATGGAAGAGATCCACGCCCATGTCCCGGGCTTCCAGGGCGGCACCCGCAACGCGGCCCTGATCAACCGCATTTTCGACAATCTCCTGCCCGGCCAGCCGGCCGAGCGTTTCAACTGGTCGATCAACTGGCGGCAAAAGCTGCATCATCCCGAAACCGGCCGCAATGACGCAGCCTCTCCCGATGAGGCCGTGATCCGCGTTGAGCGCCAGACGCTGACCAGACTGCCCGAGACGGGCGATATCGTCTTCACCATCCGCATCTATCTCGATCCGACCGCAGCCTTCGAAAACCACCCTGAAGGAATGCGTCTGGCAATGGCGCTTGCCGATCAGCTCGATGCCTTGACACCCGAACAGGCAGCTTACAAAGGCGTCGACATTCAGCGCGTTCGTCTCGCTGACTGCCTGCGCAATCGGCATTTTGCAAAAAATTCCGCCTGATCGCGACGGTGGCCTGCGACATACTCTTTATTGTGTCAGTATTTTGTGATCTAGAGCCGCCAATATCGGCCCTGCCGATGCGCATTCGGCAATGACCCAATTGTGCACGCAGCAAGATGCTGCGCCCTGCAAGGAGACAGAAATGACTGAGACATCCTATCCGGTTTACGGCGAGATCACCGGCCCGATCGTCATGATCGGTTTTGGTTCGATCGGCCGTGGCACCCTGCCGCTGATCGAACGCCACTTCAAGTTCGACAAGAGCCGGATGGTCGTCATCGACCCGCGCAACGACGATGCGGAGCTGCTGGCAAAGCACGGCGTCAAGCACATCCAGGCGCATGTCACCAAGGAAAACTACAAGGAACTGCTCAAGCCGCTTCTGAAGGCCGGCAAGGGCCAGGGCTTCTGCGTCAACCTCTCGGTTGATACCGGTTCGCTCGACCTGATGAAGATGTGCCGCAAGCTCGACGTTCTCTACATCGACACGGTCGTTGAGCCCTGGCTCGGCTTCTATTTCGACAAGAACATGAAGAATTCGGAGCGCACCAACTACGCGCTGCGCGAAACCGTTCGTGCCGAGATCAAGAAAAACCCGGGCGGGACCACCGCCGTTTCCACCTGCGGCGCAAACCCGGGCATGGTTTCCTGGTTCGTCAAGCAGGCGCTGGTCAACGTCGCCAACGAACTCGGCGTCAAGTTCGAAGAGCCGGCGCAGGATGACCGCGAAGGCTGGGCCAAGCTGATGAAGAAGGTCGGCGTCAAAGGCATCCACATTGCCGAACGCGACACCCAGCGCGCCAAGAACCCGAAGCCGATGAACGTCTTCTGGAACACCTGGTCGGTCGAAGGCTTCATCTCGGAAGGCCTGCAGCCGGCCGAACTCGGCTGGGGCACCCATGAAAACTGGATGCCGAAGAACGCCAAGAAGCACAAGAAGGGCTGCAAGGCAGCGATCTATCTCGAGCAGCCGGGCGCCAACACCCGCGTGCGCACCTGGTGCCCGACGCCTGGCCCGCAATACGGCTTCCTCGTCACCCACAACGAATCGATCTCGATCGCCGACTACTTCACCGTCGAGAAGGATGGCGAAGTTTCTTATCGTCCGACCTGCCACTATGCCTACCACCCGGCCAATGACGCGGTTCTGTCGCTGCATGAAATGTTCGGCAATGGTGGCAAGCAGCAGCCGGTTCTCCACGTTCTCGACGAGAACGAACTGGTTGACGGCGTCGACGAACTCGGCGTGCTGCTCTACGGCCACGACAAGAACGCCTACTGGTACGGCTCGCGCCTGTCGCTGGAAGAAACCCGCCGCATCGCGCCTTACCAGAACGCAACCGGCCTGCAGGTAACCTCTGCCGTTCTCGCCGGCATGGTCTGGGCACTGGAAAACCCGAAGGCCGGCATCGTCGAAGCCGATGAGATCGACTACAAACGCTGCCTCGAAGTGCAGATGCCGTATCTCGGCCCGGTCGAAGGCCATTACACCGACTGGACCCCGCTCGAAGGCCGTCCGGGCCTCTTCCCGGAAGACCTCGACGAAAAGGATCCGTGGCAGTTCCGGAACATTCTGGTTCGTTGATCCGTTAACAGCCCTGCTGGAAGCCCGTCGCCCCTTGCGGCGGGCTTTTTGCTTTCATAGACAGGAACTGCAGGAAGCCGCATCCAGGCGGGATAAACCGGACCAGACGGGATCCCGGCCTTGCTTTGGACAAGGCTTCACGGCATGGTTTTTAAAATTTTAGACAATTAGACAAGCGGACGGCGCTATCACGCCGCCGAGACGGTGGGAGACCAGAATGCAACTGAAGTCACTGGTGGCAATCGCGGCATGTGCAATGGCGCTTTCCTCCTGCTATTCCAGCGGCCCACGCCCGCTGCCTACCGTGAGCCAGGGGCCGACGGTGGAAGGCGCCTGGGCGGATCCGAACGGCATCGTCTCGACCTTCCAGGGAGGCACATTCACCACCCGCACGACCGATACCAACCAGGTACTCGCCTCCGGCAGTTACACACTGCAGTCCGACCGTCTGGTCGAGATCAACATGACCTCGCTGGTGCGCAACACGCAGCAGAAGGTCAATTGCGCCCTGGTCACGCCGAACCAGTTGAACTGCACCTCCGACAGCGGTGCGCAGTTCTCGCTCGCACGCCGGGCTTGAGGCCACGCCTGGGTCTGGGCTTGAGACCGGCAAACCTTTGATTTTCGCGTCATCCTGATGACGTCGTCGACATGATATCCAGCGGCTGCCCTCGGCAGCCGCTTTTTTATTTCACCATTCCAAAACATGACACCCAAGGGTGATTTTCTCTTGCGGTTGCCATGACTTGATGAAAACATCCGGCCTTCCAGGGCGCGGAAGCGGACATCAAGAGCCGTTGTTGCACCGAATGAAGATGTAAAAACAGGAGAGAAAACGATGTTCAGACACCTGCGGTTCGGCCTTTTGAGTGCATCCGTACTTGCACTATCCGCCGGCGGCGCATTTGCCGATTTCGAACTTAACATCCTGCACATCAACGATTTCCATTCCCGTATCGAGGCGATCAACAAGTTCGATTCGACCTGCTCGGCCGAAGAGGCCAGCAAGAACGAATGCTTCGGCGGCATCGCACGCGTCAAGACCGCCATAGATACCCGCCGCGCCGAACTCGACGGCAAGAACGTGTTGACGCTCGATGCCGGCGACCAGTTCCAGGGCTCGCTGTTCTACACCACCTACAAGAGCGCACCGATCGCAGACTTCATGAACGGCATCGGCTTCGACGCCATGGCGATCGGCAACCACGAATTCGACGATGGTCCGGAAGAACTGGCCAAGTTCATAGATGCGCTGAAATTTCCGATGATCTCCGGCAATACGCTGGCCGGCCTCGACACCCCGATCGCCGACAAGTTCAAGCCCTACATCATCAAGGAATTCGGCGCCGACAAGGTCGCCGTGGTTTCTGTTCTGGCCACCGACACCGACGAAACCTCATCGCCTGGCGACAGCGTGCTGTTTGCCGACGAGATCACCTATCTCAAGGAAGCGGTGAAGGAGATCGAGGCGGCAGGCGTCAACAAGATCGTGCTGCTGTCGCATGTCGGCTACGTCAAGGATCAGGAGATCGCGGCAGCCGTCGACGGCATCGACGTGATCGTCGGCGGTCACAGCCACACATTGCTGTCCTCGACCGACGAGAAGGCGGCCGGCCCCTATCCGACGCTGGTCAAGAACCCGTCGGGCAAGGACGTGCCGATCGTCACCGCTTATTCCTATTCCAAATATCTCGGCGACCTGGCGGTCACTTTCGATGACGCCGGTGTCGTCAAGGCTGCCTCCGGCGCACCGAAGCTGCTCGACGCTTCCGTCACGCCCGATGCCGGCTTCGTCGCCAAGGTGGCGGAACTCGGCGGCCCGATCGAAGAGTTGAAGCTTAAGGAAATTGGCTCGAGCTCCGATATCATCGATGGCTCCCGCGATGTTTGCCGCACCGCCGAATGCACCATGGGCAACCTTGTTGCCGACGCCATGGTCGATCGTCTGAAGGATCAGGGCATCACGATCGCCATCCAGAACGGCGGCGGCCTGCGTGCCTCGATCGACGCCGGCACTGTTACCATGGGTGAAGTGCTGACGGTCCTGCCCTTCCAGAACTCGCTAGCCTCTTTCCAGCTCAAGGGCTCCGACATCGTGGCAGCCCTCGAAAACGGTCTCAGCCAGATCGAGGAAGTCGCTGGTCGCTTCCCGCAGGTCTCAGGCCTGAAATATTCCTTCGACAAGTCGAAGCCAGCCGGGAGTCGGGTCGTTTCGGTCGAAGTGAAGGAAGGCGATGCGTTCGTAGCGCTTGATCCGAACAAGGTCTATGGCGTCGCCACCAACAACTACATGCGTGCAGGCGGCGACGGATTCAAGATCTTCGCAACAGCCGGCCAGAACGCCTATGACTTCGGCCCGGGCCTGGAAAGTGTCGTGGCCGATTTCATCGCCAAGAACAGCCCCTACAAGCCCTACACCGATGGCCGCATCACCGAGGTCGCTGCGGCGGTCGCCGTGCCGGCAGAAGCGGCACCTGCCGCGGAAGCTGCGCCTGCGGCCCCGGAAACCGCTGCGGCTGCCCCGGCGGCAACCGCCGTCGAAACCGCAACCACCGCTGCCGTAACGGCCTACAAGGTGGTCGCCGGTGACAGCCTGTGGAAGATCGCCAAGGCAACCTATGGCAACGGTGCGCTGTGGACGAAGATCGCCGAGACCAACGGGCTGAAAAACCCCGACCTGATCGCCGTCGGCAAGGAACTGGAATTGCCCGCCAACTAAGACCGTTTGACGCATGACAACAAGCCGGCCCGGGCTTTCCCGGGCCGGCTTTTGCTTTTATCAGATGATCCTCGATACAATTTCCGACGTAGTGGCATTCAGCCAGCCCATCAGGATAACAAAATGACCGCACTGCCCGCCCATTGGCCATCCGACCATCCGCCCGTCAATTTCGGCAAGGTCGGCGTTCTTCTCGTCAATCTCGGCACACCGGATGGTACCGACTACGAATCGATGCGGCGGTATCTGGCGGAATTCCTGACCGACAAGCGGGTCATCGAATGGTCGCGACTGTTTTGGTACCCGATCCTCTACGGCATCGTGCTCAACAAGCGGCCGCAGAAGGTCGGCGAGGCGTACAAGTCGATCTGGAACAACGATCTCGACGAAAGCTATCTGCGCACCTATACGCGCAACCAGGCGGAAAAGCTGGCAGAGGCCTTCAGGGATCTCCCGCATGTGCATGTCGATTGGGCCATGCGCTACGGTCAGCCGGCGATCCAGAAGAAGATGGTGGAAATGCAGAAGGCCGGTTGCGAGAGGATCCTCGTTTATCCGCTCTATCCGCAATATGCAGCCGCCACCACCGCCACCGTCAACGACGAAGCCTTCAAGGCGCTGTTGAAGATGCGCTGGCAGCCGGCACTGCGCACGGTGCCGCAATATGCGGACGATCCGGTCTATATCGACGCACTGGCAAACTCGATAGAGACCCATCTTGCAACGCTCGACTGGCTGCCGGAAGTGGTCCTCACCTCCTATCACGGCATCCCTATGTCCTATTTCAAGAAGGGCGACCCCTATCATTGTCAGTGCTACAAGACGACGCGCCTGTTGCGCGACCGACTTGGCTGGTCGAAGGAAAAGCTGATGGTCACATTCCAATCCCGTTTCGGGCCGGAAGAATGGCTGCAGCCCTATACCGACAAGACCGTGGAAAAACTGGCCAAGGATGGCGTCAAGCGCATCGCCGTGCTCAATCCGGGCTTCGTTTCCGATTGCCTCGAGACGCTGGAGGAGATCGCTGTCGAGGCAGGAGAGGATTTCCTGCACAATGGCGGAGAGAAATTCACCCATATCCCCTGCCTGAACGACAGTGTCGACGGCATGCGGGTCATCGAAACGGTGGTGCGTCGCGAACTGCAAGGCTGGATCTGAGATCCACAGCATGACCGAACTGACGAAGGGCCGTAGCGATGCGGCCCTTCTTCTATTCTGCCACGAGAAAACATTAAACCAATCGGTTGACAATCAAGATAACGCCAGCCATATTCAACCACATGGTTGAGCAACATACCCACGACATGAATTTGGTCTTTGACGCACTTGGCGATGCGACGCGGCGGCAGATGCTGCACGATCTCGCTGATGGCGAACGCACGGTCAGCGATCTGGCACACCCTTACGAGATGTCGCTTGCGGCAGCCTCCAAGCACATCAAGGTTCTCGAAAATGCCGGCCTGATCCGCCGCGAAATACGCGGACGGACCCATCTGTGCCGTCTGGATCCCGGACCACTCGCGACGGCGCATGAATGGCTGAACTTCTATCAACGCTTCTGGACCGGTCGCCTCGATACACTCGAACGGCTCCTCCGGCAGGACGACAAGCAGATATCCCCCGGCCCTGATAAAAAAGAGAGGAATGACACATGACCGAAACAGCAACTCTCGACGCTTATGGCGTTGTCACCGAGCCTGCCACGTTGAAGATCGAACGCCTTTTGCCCGGCCCGGTCGAGCGGGTCTGGGACTACCTGACCAAAAGCGACCTTCGAAGGCAATGGCTGGCCTCGGGCGACATGGACCTTAAGGTCGATGCGCCGTTCGAACTGACATGGCGCAACGACGAATTGACCGATCCGCCCGGCACCCGCCCGGAGGGTTTTTCCGAACAGCACAGCATGCAGAGCCGGATCACCGAACTGGAACCGCTGCGCAAGCTGACCTTCACCTGGGGCGATTGCGGCAGTGTAACGATGACCCTGGAACCCAGGGGCACGAACGTGCTGCTGACGCTGGTCCACCAGCGTATTTCCGATCGCAAGAACATGCTGATGGTCGGCGCCGGCTGGCACATGCATCTGGATATTCTGGCCGCCCGCATCAATGGCACGAAAGCCCAGCCCTTCTGGGATGGCTGGCTGCGCCTGCGCGAAGAATATGATCAACGGATACCCGCCTGAGTGAATTTCCCCGCACGGCCCTGCGAACGATGACAGATGCCGTGCAATCAAAGTCGCCATCCGCGATGATCGATCCGATCCAATCTGGGACATGAAAGGGGCGCCGCGGCGTCCCTTTTTTTGTCGCCGCAGGAAAGGAAATGCTCATGCAACCCGCAAGCGCATCCGCAAAGAGCGAGTGCTGATTTTTTATGCAACCAAACAATGAAGGCGATCGAAAAAGGCATAATATATCAGCGATTTGGTCCCGACGCCGGTCAGTTATCGAACATAACAAAAGCACCTAAAGGTTGACTAACAACATCTGTAAAATTTGACGAATTACATCTAACACATTGTATTCAATTGAGATTTCGTATCGATGATTTCTTATATTAACTGACATTTAAATATTGATGCCTAAATTTAAGGCCAACAAAGGAGACGATCATGGCATTTTCTAGATCCACGTTGGCCGCTGCAGCTTTGATGTTGTCGGCCGCCTCAACAGTCGCCGAACCGGCCAAACCTGATGTTCAAAAGATGATTACGCCGGCTGTTATCGAAGAGATGCGCCAGTGGATCGACACCGAGATCGTGCAGGTTTCCGTCGGCGCCCAGAACGCTGCCAAGAGTGATCTGGCGCAGGAAAAGATCGATGAACTCGACAAGATGTGGCGCGCCGAGCAGGAAGCCGCCGATAAGCCGCTGATCGCAGCCACCTTGTCCAACCCCTTGTCTGTCTATCTCGCGCGCATGCAGGGCCGGTCGCTCGGTCTCTATGCCGAGATCTTCATCATGGATCAGAATGGCCTGAATGTCGGCCAGAGCTCGGTCACGAGCGATTTCTGGCAGGGGGACGAGGACAAGTTCCAGAAGACCTATGACGTCGCCGATGATGCGCTCTTCATCGATGAGCCGGAATGGGATGACGAAGCCAAGATCTGGCGCAACCAGGTCAGCTTCACGCTGACGGATGCGGCCAAGACGAAGATCGGCGCGGTAACCGTCGAGATCAATCTGACCGAACTGCAGCGCCGCCAGTCACCGGCCACCTAACCAGCCATATGATGAACGCTTGAGGCCAGTCACAGCCCAATCCCGCTGAACGGCCACACAATTTTTCACAGGAACGAACCCATGCTGAAGAATATCTCCGTGAGCGCAAAAGGTTTTGCAGCCTTTGGCATTCTGGCCGTGATCGCGATCGGCGCCTCCGGCGTGATTTACACGCGCGCGACGACCGCCACCGCCCTTGTCGAACACAATCAGGAACTCGAACAGCTGCAGGGCGCGGCATCGACCTTTGTTGACGATGTCACGGAGGCAAACCTTGCCCTGAAGAACTTCCTGCTGACGGGCAACCGTGATTTCGTCGCGGAATACGCGGATGTCGTGAAACGGCTGGATGCGGAAAAGCCTGAGCTTGAAAAGCTCTTCGCAGCGTATTCTGCGGCCGACCTTCCGGCCGTCACCGAAGCACTGGGTATTCTGAATGAGTGGCGAACGAGCGTCGTCGACAGGCAAGTTGGTCTGATGCGCGATCCGATGACCGTCGAACTTGCCCGCGCCCTGGAGCTGACCGGTTCCGGCACCAAGTTGCTCGGCAACTTTGCCACCACCATCAGCAAGGCAACAGACTCGGTTCAGCAGCAGATCACTGTCGCTTCCGGCGACCAGAAGACGGCACTTGGCGCGGTCGAATGGATCAGCATGTTCGCCGCCATCACAGTCGCGCTCGTTGCCGGCCTGATGAGCTTGCTGAACTTCCAGCTGGTGTCCAGGCCGCTCGGCAAACTCGCCGACGCGACCTCGCGTCTTGCCAATGGCGACCTGAACGTCGCGATCGAAAAGGGCGGCAAGGACGAAATCGGCAAGATGGCCGAGGCCATGCAGGTCTTCCGCGAGGCAGCGATTGCCAACAACCGCCTGCAGGGCGAAGCCGAGCAGAACCGCAAGCAGGCCGAACTGGACCGCATCGCGGCTCAGGAGCGCGCCGAATCCGACGCAGCCGAACGCTTGCGCATCGCGACCTCCGGCCTCGCGCACGGCTTAAAGCGCCTTGCCGCCGGTGAACTTTCCTTCCAGCTGAATGAAGCCTTTGCACCGGACTTCGAAGCCCTGCGTCACGACTTCAACCAGTCGGTGCGACAGCTGAACACCACTATGGGTAGCATTGCCAACAGCGTCGCAACCATCGAAACCGGTACCCGCGAAATTGCCTCGGGCACTGATCACCTCTCCAAGCGCACCGAGCAGCAGGCGGCAGCCCTTGAGCAGACGGCAGCAGCCGTCGAACAAATCACCGCCAACGTGGTCAACTCGACAAAGCGCACGGAAGAAGCCCGCGGCGTAGCGACCCAGGCCAATTCCTCGGCCACAGAATCCTCCAAGGTCGTCGCCCATGCCGAAGACGCCATGCGCAAGATCGAACAGAGTTCACAGCAGATCTCCAACATTATTGGCGTGATCGACGAGATTGCCTTCCAGACCAACCTGCTGGCACTCAATGCTGGCGTCGAGGCCGCCCGCGCTGGCGAAGCAGGCAAGGGCTTTGCAGTCGTCGCTCAGGAAGTACGCGAACTGGCACAGCGTTCGGCCAACGCGGCAAAGGAAATCAAGGCGCTCATCCACAATTCGACGACGGAAGTGTCGAGCGGGGTCGATCTGGTTCGCAAGACCGGTGAAGCACTGCGCACCATCGGCGGCTTCATTGCTGAAATGAACACCCACATGGATGCCATCGCGATTTCCGCCAAGGAACAGTCGACTGGTCTGTCGGAGGTCAACCATGCCGTCAACTCGATGGACCAGACCACCCAGCAGAATGCGGCCATGGTCGAGGAATCCAATGCGGCATCCGGCGCCCTTGCCGGCGAAGCGGCAAAGCTGCGCGAACTGATCTCCCAGTTCGCCATCGAAGCGACCGCCTCGGCCCAGTCCTCCGGATTGCGTGAAACGGCCCGTGCCATGGCGCAGCCGACCCGCAGCCCGGCAGCGCGTCCCGTGCAGCAGCCGGCCCGCACCAGTGCGCCGATGCCGCGAAGCCATGGCAATGCAGCCGTTGCCCAGGACAGCTGGGAAGAATTCTGAGCAGCGCCAACCGGCAAAGGCGACGGAATGACCAAGGGCGGCGTGATGCAGATCACGCCGCCCTTTGCATTTATCGCCGATCCACAACCTCAAAGCCTGTCCATTGTTCCCCGGGCTCTTGCAATCAGCAAGTGCTTTCACGATGTTAGGACAACAGCACAAACGGCGCCGCGCCGTCTGAGGAGGAAACAATGCTCAATCTTGCCGGTCCGGATATCGTCGTCATTGCGGTGGCGGTGCTCGTCATCCTGGTGCTCTTTGCCGGGATCAAGACCGTGCCGCAGGGCTATCGCTATACGATCGAACGGTTCGGCCGCTACACACGCACGCTTGAGCCCGGCCTCAACCTGATTATCCCCTTCTTTGATCGCATCGGCGCGAAGATGAATGTCATGGAGCAGGTGCTCGACGTACCGACCCAGGAGGTCATCACCAAGGACAATGCGTCCGTCTCCGCCGATGCCGTCGCCTTCTATCAGGTGCTGAACGCCGCCGAAGCGGCCTATCAGGTATCCAATCTGGAAAACGCCATTCTCAACCTGACCATGACCAATATCCGCTCGGTCATGGGTTCTATGGACCTCGACGAACTGCTGTCGAACCGTGAAGTGATCAACGACCGCCTTTTGCGTGTCGTCGATGATGCCGTCCGCCCCTGGGGCATCAAGGTCACGCGCGTCGAGATCAAGGATATCCAGCCGCCGGCCGACCTTGTCGACGCCATGGGCCGGCAGATGAAGGCGGAGCGCGAGAAGCGCGCCCAGGTGCTGGAAGCCGAAGGTTTCCGCAATGCCCAGATCCTCCGTGCCGAAGGTGCCAAGCAGTCTGCCATCCTCGAAGCGGAAGGCCAGCGTGAAGCGGCCTATCGCGAGGCCGAGGCCCGCGAACGCCTGGCCGAAGCCGAAGCGAAGGCAACCCGCATGGTATCGGAAGCGATCGCTGCCGGCGACATCAATGCGATCAACTACTTCGTCGCCCAGAAATACACCGAGGCGATGGCCGCGATCGGCACCGCGTCCAATTCCAAGATCGTTCTCATGCCAATGGAAGCCTCGGCCCTGATCGGCTCGCTCGGTGGCATTGGCGCCATCGCCAAGGAAGTCTTCGGCGACCAGCCGCGCGCAGCCGTTCCGCAGGCTCCCGCCCGCTCCGCTCAACCCGCGCGTCCGACCCCGCCCGTCAATCCCTTTGCACCACCAAGTGGGACCTGAGCCATGCTGAGCCGCATCGCCGCCGAACTTGGTCCCTGGAGCTGGTGGGTGCTCGGCATGATACTGCTGACCGCCGAACTCTTCCTGCCCGGCGTCTTTCTGGTCTGGATCGGCCTTGCTGCAATCGTCACCGGGCTCCTGTCATTGCTGCTCTGGGATATGGGCTTCTGGAGCTGGCAGTTGCAGCTACTGGTCTTTGCCGCGGCAGCAATTGCCGCAACTCTCGGCGGCCGCCGGCTCTTTGCCCGCAAGGATGCGCAATCGGACGAACCGTTGCTCAACCAGCGCGGTGCGAGCCTTGTCGGCCGCACCGCCGTGCTGGTCGAGCCGATCGCCGAAGGTCGCGGCCGCATCCGGCTGGATGATACATTCTGGGTGGTCAATGGCCCCGATCTACCGGCCGGCGCACGGGTCGTTGTCGTCAGCAGCAATGGCCGGGATCTGACCGTCGAGGAGGCTTGATCTGCTCAAGCCACCCCGATCCGCAGCAGATCGTGGAAATGGATGAGCCCAACCGGGCAATGGTTTTCATCCACCACAAGCAAAGCCCCGATGCCGTGCTTGTTGATCATTGCCGCAGCGGTGGACGCCAGCGCTGCGCCGTCGATCACCTTGGGATTGCGGGTCATCACGTCATCGACATCGAGGACCGACAGATCCCGCGCCAGGTGACGCGCCATATCGCCTTCGGTGACGATGCCACAGAGCTTGCCTTCAGCGTCGATCACGCCGACGCAGCCAAACCGCTTGCTCGACAGGATCTTGACCGCATCCGGCATCGAGGTGCCAAGCGCGACCAGGGGAACCCGGTCACCGGTATGCATGATATCGCGCACATGGGTCAGGCTCGCGCCGAGTTTTCCGCCCGGATGAAACGTGCGGAAATCGCTGGGTGAAAAGCCGCGCGCCTCAAGCAGCGCAATCGCGATCGCATCACCCATGGCCAATTGCAGGACCGCAGACGAGGTCGGCGCCAGTCCATGCGGACAGGCTTCCTGGACCTTGGGCATCAGCAGAACCACATCTGCATTGCGCGCCAGCGTAGATTGCTCCCCCGCCGTCATCGCGATCAAGGGAATGGAAAAGCGGCGCGAAAAATTGACGATGCCCTGCAACTCGGCGGTCTCGCCCCCCCAGGACATGGCAAGGATCGCGTCATCGGCGCCGATCATGCCGAGATCGCCATGATTGGCTTCGGCCGGATGCACGAAAAAGGCCGGCGTGCCGGTCGAGGCAAGCGTCGCGGCAATCTTGGTGCCTATATGGCCGCTCTTGCCGACGCCGGTGACGATGACACGACCGGCAATATCGCCGATCACTTTTACCGCATTGCAGAACGGCTGCGCCAATGGCCCGGCCAGGGCCTCCTCAAGCGCAAGCAGTCCGGCCCGTTCGGTCGAGACAACACGGATGGCCGACTCGATGGCGCCAGCTTCGACAAGATTGACAGCACGTTTGATCATGGCAGTTCCCATACTGCGTTTGCCCGATCCTGTCCACCGAAGCACCTCGCCGGCATCGCGGGCGGGCGCGATGGTCTCGTCATGGGCGATTGCTCGGGATCGAAACCAAACATTAACCACCTCGCTTTACGTTTGGGTAAGCATTTCAGATCGCCAGGCGTAAATTCATGGGTATCGACAAGAACACGGGACTGCGCGGCGCCGGCCGCCTCGGCTTGCATGCCGCAGCCGGCCTGCTGGCAACCCATGTCTTTGCCCTGCCCGTGCCTGCCTTCGCCCAGCAGGCAACGGCTACCAAGCCATCCAGCGCAGCCGTCTCGACGACACAGCAGGCAGCAGCAACCCAGCCTGCAGGCGCCGATGATCTTTATGCGACCGGGGACGATACGCAGAACGCGGACGGCACCACCACCGGGACCATCCCGGACGAAGGCACCTTGCCCGGGACCCCTTTGGCTGCACCATTGAACGATCCCATGGTCGAAGCAGATGGTGGCATTGCCCAGGATCCGGATTTCGCTCGCCAAAACCTGCGGGAAACCCGCCTCGACGACCCCACTGCTGCCAGGATCCGGCGTGAGGACGACAAGACGCCCGGCATCCGGCTCGGCACCATGGTGCTGCGTCCGTCGATCAGCCAGGCCATCGGAAGCGAGACTTCGGACGACGGCGCGGGACGCGAAACCCGAATCTTCTCCGAGACCGGACTGAAGGGCACGCTGACATCCGACTGGTCCCGTCACCAGTTGACGATTGGCGGCGAAGGTTACTGGCAGAACACCATTTCCGGCGACACCGAAGACAAGCCGCGTGCCAATATCAATGCAGACCTTCGGCTCGACCTCGCCGATGACACCATTGCCAACATCACCGGCGGCTATAACTACAGTCGCGAAGACACCGACGATCCAAACGCCGTTGCCGGCGCCAGCGCGCAATCGGCGGTCAACCAGTTCGACGCCGGCCTCTCGATTGAACGGGATCTCGGCCTGTTGCGCGGCTCGATTGCCGGGGACATCACACGCTGGCAATATTCCGACGTAAAGCTGTCCGATGGCTCGACCCTGTCGCGAAGTGATCGAGACCGCATGCGCTCGACCGTCAGTGCCCGCGTCGGCTACGAACTGTCCCCTGCCCTGACACCTTTCGTCGAGGGAACGATCGGCCGCATTTCCTATGATGACACCGTTGATGCCAATGGCTACGAGCGCTCGGCAGATGTTTATGCCGCCAAGGTCGGTGTAGCCGTTGATCTCGGCGAGAAACTGCGTGGCGAATTGGGCGTCGGCCATGAGCGCCAACGCTACGACGACAGCCGCTTGGCAGAATTGTCGGCCCTCACGGTGGACGGCAACCTCTACTGGTCGCCGCAGGAAGGCACCGATATCGACCTGGTGGTCGAGACCTATGTCGATCCATCGACCACCGCCGGCGTCAACGGAGCACGGGTTCACCGGCTGACGGCCAAGCTGGAGCATGATCTGCGCAGCAATCTCGTCGCGCGCCTGTCTTCGGGCCTGACCCTGACGAACTATGATGGTGTAGGAGAAACGGGCAACAGCACCGGCTATCTTGCAGGTGCCGGCCTGACCTGGAGCATCAATCGCTACCTGGATGCCACAGCCGACCTGAATTACGAGCGAACGGACTACAAATACGGCGGCGAGAGCAGCGATCTGACAGCCCTTGTCGGACTGACCGCCAAGCGTTGAGCCTGGCGGCCAGAGAATCGGACGTTTATTTCAACGCAGCCAGAAGCGCCTTGAGCTGTTCCTCGATCGCCGGACGGATATCGGGGCGTTCGATGGCAAACGATACGTTGGCCAGGATGAAACCATCCTTGGCGCCGCAGTCGAAGGTCTGGCCCTTGAAGTGATAGCCGGAAAACGACTGGTCCTTGGCAAGCTTCAGCATGCCGTCTGTCAACTGGATTTCATTTCCGGCGCCACGTTCCTGCGTCGACAGAATATCGAAGATCTCAGGCTGCAGGATATAACGGCCGTTGATGAAGAAATTCGAGGGTGCCGTGCCCTTGGCTGGCTTTTCGACCATTTCGGTGATCTTGAAGCCGCCTTCGAGCGCCTCGCCGACACCGACGATGCCGTATTTGTGCGCCTGATCCGGCGTGCATTCCTCGACGGCCACGATATTGCCGCCGGTTTTCTCGTAGAGTTCGACCATGCCCTTGAGGCAAGCCTTCTCGCCGCGCATGATCATGTCCGGCAGCAGCAGCGCGAAGGGCTCGTGGCCGACGATATCGCGGGCACACCAGACAGCGTGGCCGAGACCCAACGGTTCCTGCTGACGCGTGAAGCTCGTCTGGCCGGCAGTCAGCTGGAGCGAATCGAGCAGCGAAAGCTCGGCATTCTTGTTGCGCGACTTCAGCGTCTGCTCAAGCTCGAACTGGATGTCGAAATAGTCTTCGATGACCGCCTTGCCACGCCCTGTGACAAAAACGAAGTGCTCGATGCCCGCTTCGATGGCCTCGTCGACCACATACTGGATGACCGGCTTGTCTACGACCGTCAGCATTTCCTTCGGCACGGCCTTGGTGGCAGGAAGGAAGCGAGTGCCGAGACCGGCGACGGGGAAAACTGCTTTGCGGAGCTTATTCGGTTGAACCACACATTCCTCCTGGAGGATCTAATCGATTAACGTCGTCACGGCGCGGGGCCTTCACTACTATACATTTGCAGTGAATTCGCAAAGATGGTGCGAGAGCAAACCGCGCATGGTAAAGAGTTTGTTGACGCAATAGCATTAACCTAGGGTGAACAGCATTAGTTCCAGCTGTCGAACGAACCGTAGAACGAACGGGGAGATGCCCATGAACCGACACCATCCCAGCCTTCTCGGCGCAATTGTCCTGACCATCGCCACCAGCATGATGCCGGTGCAGGCCCAGGCAGACGCCGGATTCCAGAAGTGGATCAATGGCTTCTACAGCACGGCCGCAAAAAGCGGCATCACCGAGCGCACCTATCGCCAGGCCTTTGCCGGCGTGACCGCGCCGGATGAATTTGTCCTGGAAAAGGCGGCCTATCAGCCCGAATTCAAGTCGCAGATCTGGGATTACCTGGATAGTCGCGTCAATCCCTATACCGTCAAAGTCGGTCAGGAGATGATCGCCAAACACGGCCGCACGCTCGCGGCCCTGGAAAAGCATTTCGGCGTCGACAAGCATATCATCGTCGCCATCTGGTCTATGGAGTCGAATTACGGCGCCGCCCTCGAGCGCCCCGACCGCCTGCACAACGTCCCGCGTTCGCTGGCCACCCTCGCCTATGCCGACAAGAAGCGCGCCAAATATGCCCGAACCCAGCTGATCGCGGCCCTGAAAATGTTGCAGAACGGCGATGTCAGCAACAAGAACCTCATGGGGTCTTGGGCCGGCGCCATGGGTCACACCCAGTTCATTCCGTCAAGCTATCTGCTCTATGGCGTCGATGCCGATGGCAATGGCGAGAAGGACATCTGGCACTCCATTCCCGATGCGCTGGCCACCGCGTCCAACCTGCTTGCCAAGAACAACTGGCAAACGGGCAAGACCTGGGGCTATGAGACCGTGGTGCCGAACGGCGGCAGCACCTATGCCGGCCAGACCAAGACGCTTGCGCAATGGCAGGCTCTGGGCTTTGTCCGGCCCACGGGCAAGGGCTTCAAGAATGGTGCGGAACGCGCCGAGTTGAAGCTTCTCGGAGGCGCCAACGGCCCTGGCTTCCTGATGACCAAGAACTTCTTCGTCCTCAAGCGCTACAATGCCGCCGACAGCTATGCGCTCGGCGTCGGCCTGCTGGCCGATGAATTGGCCGGTTATGGCGGTATGAAGCAGAGTTGGCCGCGCCCGCAGGGCACGCTCGACATCAAGGAAAAGTTCGAGTTGCAGACCCGCATGCAGGCGCTTGGCTATTACGATGGCAAGATCGACGGCAATTTCGGTTCCGGTTCGAAGGCGGCAATCTCGGCCATCCAGGGGCGCCTCGGCATGTCCGTCGATGGCCAGCCATCGCGTCCGCTTCTGGACGCCCTGAGAAACTGATCCGGGGCGGCCAAGCCGCCACTGACTTGGCCATTGACTTGGAAAGCCGCGCGATCCAAATACGGTGATCGCGCGGCTTTTAGTCTGCAAATCAAGGCGAGTGACATGGCATCGAGACGACAGCGTCTTATCCTCAGCCGTATTGGCGCGCTGGTCCTGTCGGCAGTGCTGATCGCGACCACCCTGCTTTCCACGCCCGCCGAAGCCCAGCAATATGAGCGTCGGCGCAACCTGTTCGACATGCTTTTCGGCGCCCGGGAGCCCGAATATATCCCGCCGCGCGAAGTGCAGAAACCGATCCGCGAAGTCCGGCCGCGCAAGAAGACGGCCGGCAGCGTCACCAAGATCAAGACGAAGAACCCGGCAACCGGTGCGGCCGCAGTCGCACCACCGCCCGACAAGCTTGAAAACGCCAAGACAGTGCTGGTCATCGGCGACTTTGTTGCCGGTGGCTTGGGCGATGGTCTGAAGACGGCGTTCGAGACCGCGCCCGGCGTCAAAGTCGAGACGCGATCCAATGGCTCGTCCGGCCTGGTGCGCGTCGACTATTATGACTGGATCGGCGAACTCCCGGCACTGATCGAGACACTGAAACCAAGTGTGGTCGTGGTTCAGATCGGAGCCAACGACCGTCAGCAGATCATTGCACCAGACGCCAAGCTGGATTTTCGCACCGACGCCTGGTTCACCGCTTACGAGCAGCGTGTCAATCGTCTGGCAGAAGTGGTGACGCGAACCAAGACGCCGTTGATCTGGGTCGGCCTACCGGCCTTCAGACCGCAGAACATGACAGCCGATGCGCTGAGACTGAACACGCTCTACCGCGCCTCCGTCGAGCGCCAGAAGGGCGAATTCATCGATGTCTGGGACGGCTTCGTCGACCAGGACGGCCGCTTCATCATCACCGGCTCGGATATCAACGGCCAGCCCGTGCGCCTGCGCGGCACCGACGGCATCGGCTTCACGGCACCCGGCAAGCGCAAGCTCGCCTTCTATGTGGAGAAGTCTGTGCGGCGCCATCTCGGCGACATGACCAGCCCGGACCTTGTCCGGCTCGACGCCAGCAACCTGCCGGAACTGGTCAACATGCCGCCATCCGAGATGAAAAGTATCGTCTCGACGCCGCCGATGGACCTCTTCGATCCCGAGCTGGACGGCGCCACCGAACTGCTCGGTGGCCAACCGATGCCCGCCTCGACCTTGATCACAGCCCGCGAGCAGCTGGTGCAGAACGGCCGGTTGCCGGACCCACCGGCCGGACGCGTCGATGACGTGCGCTTGCCCATAGCGGCCGCTGCCCCGACTATCACCCGCTGACGCGGATCAGCCGGACAATCCGGGCAAACAAAAAAGGGCCGCCCGAAGGCGACCCTTTCGTACAAGTATCCTGACCCCTTACCTTGGCAGAACGCTTGATCCCATCAGAGCCTCGTCGATGGCGCGGGCCGCCTGGCGGCCTTCACGGATCGCCCAGACGACCAGTGATTGGCCACGGCGCACGTCGCCGGCTGCCCAGAGCTTATCAACGGACGTCTTGTAGTCCTTGTCGTCGGCCACGACATTGGTCGAGCCGCGACGGTCTGTGTTGAGCGTCAACTGGCCATTCATTTCCTTCAGCACGCTGTCGGTGAACGGACCAGAGAAGCCGATGGCGATGAAGCCAAGATCGGCCTTGATGATGAACTCTGTGCCCGGGATCGGCTTGCGCTTGTCGTCGACCTGGCAGCACTTCACGCCGGTTAGTATGCCGTCTTCGCCGACAAATTCGAGCGTCGCCACCTGGAACTCGCGGTTTGCACCTTCGGCCTGGCTGGACGAGGTACGCATCTTGGTCGCCCAGAATGGCCAGATCGCCAGCTTGTCTTCTGTCTGCGGCGGACGCGGGCGGATGTCGAGCTGGGTCACCTTCACGGCACCCTGGCGGAAGGCTGTGCCGACGCAGTCGGACGCCGTATCACCACCGCCGACGACCACGACATGCTTGCCGCCGGCCAGGATCGGATCGGACGGCCAGCCGTTGCTGTCGATATTTTCGCGGCCGACGCGGCGGTTCTGCTGCACAAGATACGGCATGGCATCATGTACGCCATGCAGCTCGACGCCGGGAATGCCGGCCTCGCGCGGCGTTTCCGAGCCACCGCAGTAGAGCACTGCATCGTAGTCGGCACGCAGTGACTCGACCGTGACATCGACGCCGACATTGACGCCGTAATGGAAGGTGACATTTTCACCCTTCATCTGCTCGACGCGGCGATCGATGAAGTTCTTCTCCATCTTGAAATCCGGAATGCCGTAGCGCAACAGGCCACCGGCCTTAGTCTCGCGCTCAAACACATGCACTTCATGGCCGGCGCGGCCAAGCTGCTGGGCAGCCGCCAAACCAGAGGGACCCGATCCGATGATCGCGACCTTCTTGCCCGTATGGATGGTTGCCGGCTGCGGCACGATGAAGCCCAGCTCATAGGCCTTGTCGGCGATCGCCTGCTCGACCGTCTTGATCGCCACCGGCGCATCTTCGAGGTTCAGCGTGCAGGCTTCCTCGCATGGCGCCGGACAGACGCGGCCGGTGAATTCCGGGAAGTTGTTGGTGGAATGGAGGTTGCGGATCGCCTCTTCCCACTTGTTGTTATAGACGAGG
This sequence comes from Rhizobium sp. PDO1-076, assembly GCF_000247475.1. Classification (GTDB taxonomy): domain Bacteria; phylum Pseudomonadota; class Alphaproteobacteria; order Rhizobiales; family Rhizobiaceae; genus Allorhizobium. Next base: position 60,188 of record NZ_AHZC01000408.1, read on the forward strand.
TCGTTCCAGTCCGGGATCTGGTTGTGCACAGGGCAGCCGGTCGGACCATGGCAATAGGGAATGCCGCAATCCATGCAGCGCGCCGCCTGCTTGGTGACTTCAGGATCCGACATGGGGATCGTGAATTCGCGGAAATGGCGAATGCGGTCGGAGGCCGGCTGATACTTCGCCACCTGCCGGTCGATTTCCATGAAACCTGTAACCTTGCCCATGTCTAATTCCTCTAATCCACTCGTATTTGTCGAAAGTGCCCCTCATCCGCCTACCGGCACCTTCTCCCCGCGAGCGGGGAGCAGGACCTTGCCGCGCCGCTGGCGGCCCCCCTCGCCCCGTTTACGGGGAGAGGGTCGCAAAGCGAAGCGGAGGCGGGGTGAGGGGCGGACCAAAACTATTCCGCAGCCACGCCCATGCGCATGCGTTCCATCTCCTCCAGCGCACGACGGTATTCCACCGGCATGACCTTGCGGAACTTCGGGCGATACTCGGCCCAGCTGTCGAGGATCTGCTTGGCGCGGTTGGAGCCCGTGTAGTGCAGATGGTTCGAGATCAGCTGATACAGGCGCTCCTCGTCGTGACGGGTCATGTCGCCCGACACGTCGACAAGGCCCTTGTGCATCAGGTCGCCGCCGTGATGGTGCAGCTTCTCGAGCATGTCGTCCTCTTCCGGAACCGGCTCGAGTTCGACCATCGCCATGTTGCAGCGCTTGGCGAAATCGCCCGTCTCGTCGAGCACGTAGGCCACGCCACCCGACATGCCTGCCGCAAAGTTGCGACCGGTCTGGCCGAGCACGACAACGACACCACCGGTCATGTATTCACAGCCATGGTCGCCCACGCCCTCGACAACCGCGACCGAACCCGAGTTGCGCACGGCGAACCGTTCGCCGGCCACGCCGCGGAAATAGCACTCGCCGGCGATCGCGCCATAGAGAACCGTATTGCCGACGATGATGGACTCTTCAGCGAGGATCCGGGTGTTTTCCGGCGGGCGCACGATGATACGGCCACCCGAAAGCCCCTTGCCGACATAGTCATTGCCGTCACCGACCAGATCGAAGGTGATGCCGCGCGCCAGGAACGCGCCGAAGGACTGACCCGCTGTGCCGGTCAGCGTGACATGGATCGTGTCATCCTTCAGGCCCTTGTGGCCATAACGCTTGGCAAGCTCGCCAGACAGCATGGCGCCCGCCGAACGGTCGACATTCTTGATATCCACGTCAAAAACCACCGGCTGTTTGCTTTCGAGAGCCGGCATCGCCTTCTCGATCAGCTTGCGATCAAGGATGTCGTCGATCGGGTGCTTCTGCCGCTCGGTCCAGTAAGTGGCTTCCTTCGGCGCGTCGACCTTGTGGAAGATCTTCGAGAAGTCGAGACCCTTGGCCTTCCAGTGGGCAAGCATCTCGTCCTTTTCCAGCAGTTCGGAAGCGCCGATGATCTCGTCCAGCTTGGTCAAGCCAAGCGAGGCAAGGATTTCGCGCACTTCTTCGGCAACGAAGAAGAAGTAGTTGATGACATGTTCCGGCGTTCCCTTGAAGCGCTTGCGCAGGACCGGGTCCTGGGTGGCAACGCCCACCGGGCAGGTATTGAGGTGGCACTTGCGCATCATGATGCAACCGGCTGCGATCAGCGGCGCGGTGGCAAAGCCGAATTCGTCGGCACCGAGCAGCGCGCCGATGATGACGTCGCGACCGGTCTTCAGACCACCATCGACCTGCAGGGCGATGCGCGAACGCAGACCGTTCAGCACGAGCGTCTGCTGGGTTTCGGCAAGGCCGATTTCCCAGGGGCTACCGGCATGCTTCAGCGAGGTCAGCGGCGAGGCACCTGTGCCCCCATCGAAACCCGAGACAGTAATATGGTCGGCGCGTGCCTTGGCAACACCGGCGGCCACCGTGCCGACGCCCACTTCCGAGACCAGCTTGACCGAAACATCGGCTTCCGGGTTGACGTTCTTCAGGTCGTAGATCAGCTGCGCCAGATCTTCGATCGAATAGATGTCGTGATGCGGCGGTGGCGAGATCAGGCCCACGCCCGGCGTCGAGTGACGGGTCTTGGCAACCGTCGCATCGACCTTGTGGCCGGGCAACTGGCCGCCTTCGCCGGGCTTGGCGCCTTGGGCTACCTTGATCTGCAGCATGTCGGCATTGACGAGATATTCCGTCGTCACGCCGAAGCGGCCGGATGCGATCTGCTTGATCGCCGAACGCTCGGGGTTGGCAGCACCGTTCATCAGCGGCAGGTAGCGGTCGCTCTCCTCGCCGCCTTCGCCGGTGTTCGACTTGCCGCCGATGCGGTTCATGGCGATCGCCAGCGTCGTATGCGCCTCGCGAGAGATCGAGCCGAAGGACATGGCACCGGTGGAGAAGCGCTTGACGATCTCGGCGGCCGGCTCGACTTCGTCGATCGAGATCGGCTTGCGACCGAGAGCTTCCGCCGTCTTGATCTTGAACAAGCCGCGGATGGTGTTCATCCGCAGATTGCTGTCGTTCACCATCCCGGCAAATTCGCGGTAACGCTCCTGGCTGTTGCCGCGAACCGCATGCTGCAGCGAGGCAATCGAATCCGGGCTCCAGGCGTGATTTTCACCGCGCATGCGATAGGCATATTCGCCGCCGATCTCCAGCGTCGAGGCCAGGATCGGATCCTTGCCGAAGGCCGCAGCGTGGCGGCTGGCCGTTTCCTCGGCGATCTCGGTCAGGCCGATGCCTTCGATGGTCGTTGCCGTGCCGAAGAAATACTTCTCCACCAGTTCCGACGACAGGCCGATCGCATCGAAGATCTGCGCGCCGCAATAGGACTGGTAGGTCGAGATGCCCATCTTGGACATGACCTTGAGGATGCCCTTTCCGACCGCCTTGATATAGCGATAGACGACTTCGTCTTCCGACACTTCCTTCGGGAACTCGTTGTGCTTGTGCATGTCGAGCAGCGTGTCGAAGGCGAGATAGGGGTTGATCGCCTCGGCGCCGTAGCCGGCGAGACAGCAGAAGTGATGCACTTCGCGCGGCTCGCCCGATTCCACCACGATGCCGACCGAGGTGCGAAGGCCCTTGCGGATCAGGTGGTGATGCACGGCAGCAGTCGCCAAAAGCGCCGGAATGGCGATGCGGTCGGGACCGACCTGACGGTCGGACAGCACGATGATGTTGTAGCCACCTCGCACGGCCGCTTCCGCCCGCTCGCACAGGCGGTCGAGCATGTCCGGCATGCCTTCGGCACCGCGTTCGACATCATAGGTGAAGTCGAGCGTCTTGGTGTCGAAGCGATCTTCCGTGTGGCCGATCGAGCGGATCTTTTCCAGATCGCCATTGGTCAGGATCGGCTGGCGCACTTCCAGCCGCTTGGCGTTGGCCGCCCCCTCGTGGTCGAGGATGTTCGGACGCGGGCCGATGAACGACACAAGGCTCATCACCAGTTCCTCGCGGATCGGATCGATCGGCGGGTTGGTCACCTGGGCGAAGTTCTGCTTGAAATAGGTGTAGAGCATCTTCGACTTCGACGACATCGCCGAAATCGGAGTGTCGGTGCCCATCGAGCCGATCGCTTCCTGGCCCGTAGTCGCCATCGGCGACATCAAAAGCTTGGTATCCTCGGTCGTGTAGCCGAATGCCTGCTGGCGATCGAGCAGCGAAACGTCACGGCGCAGCGCCCGCGGCTCGACCGGCTTCAACTCCTCCAGGATCAACTGGGTGCGATCCAGCCACTTGCGATAGGGATGGCTGCCGGCGAGTTGCGACTTCACTTCCTGGTCGGAAATGATGCGGCCTTCGGCCATATCGATCAGCAGCATCTTGCCCGGCTGCAGGCGCCACTTCTTGATGATCCGCTCTTCCGGCACCGGCAGCGTGCCGGCTTCAGAAGCAAGGATGATGCGGTCGTCGTCGGTGACCAGATAGCGGGCCGGACGCAGGCCGTTGCGGTCGAGCGTCGCGCCAATCTGGCGGCCGTCGGTAAAGCAGACCGCTGCCGGACCGTCCCACGGCTCCATCAGTGCCGCATGGTATTCGTAGAACGCCTTGCGCTCCGGGCTCATCGACTGGTTGCCGGCCCAGGCTTCCGGGATCAGCATCATCACCGCATGGGCGAGCGAATAGCCGCCGCGCTGCAGGAATTCCAGCGCGTTGTCGAAACAGGCCGTGTCCGACTGACCTTCGTAGGAGATCGGCCAGAGCTTGGAGATATCGTCGCCGAACAGCGGCGAAGAGACCGAAGCCTGGCGGGCGGCCATCCAGTTGACGTTGCCGCGCAGCGTGTTGATTTCGCCGTTATGGGCGACCATGCGATACGGATGCGCCAGCTTCCACGACGGGAAGGTGTTGGTCGAGAAGCGCTGGTGCACAAGCGCCACGGCCGATTCGAAGCGCGGATCGGCGAGATCCTTGTAATAGGCGCCGACCTGATAGGCGAGGAACATGCCCTTGTAGACGATGGTCGAGGACGACAGCGATACCGGATAGAAGCCGGTCTCCTCACCGCCATACTGGTCATAGATGCGGTTGGAGATCACCTTGCGCAGCAGGAACAGGCGACGCTCGAACTGCTCCTGGGTTGCCGCATCGCGGCCAGCGCCGATGAAGACCTGGATCTGGCGCGGCTCGGTCGCGGCAATCTCCGGAGCCTTGGACAGCGAGGAATTGTCGACCGGCACGTCGCGGTAGCCGATCAGATGCTGGCCTTCGGCGGAACAGACTTCCGCGATGACATGCTTGAAATGCGCGATCTGTTCTTCGTCCTGTGGGAAGAAAAAGTGTCCGACGGCATATTCACCAGCCTTCGGCAGCACGATGCCCTGGCTCGCCATTTCCTCGCGGAAGAAGCGATCCGGGATCTGCACGAGAATACCGGCACCATCGCCCATCAGGGGATCGGCACCGACGGCGCCGCGATGAGTCAGGTTTTCGAGGATGAACAGACCATCCTTGACGATCTGGTGCGACTTCACGCCCTTCATATGGGCGATGAAACCGACGCCGCAGGCATCATGCTCGTTGCGCGGATCGTAAAGACCCTGTTTGGCCGGGAGACCATACGTGTTCTGCCGGATGCCTCGGATCTCAGATGTGCGCTCTGCAGCGCCCTGAACGATCTCGTCGGATGGCGTCATCTTCGTCATTGCCTTCCCTCCAAATAGGCCCGATCCACTCGGGCTCGCATGCCTGGAACCATCGACCGGATGCATCCCCTGTGGCAATCCGCGACCCTAGCGGGACCGCATCACCGGGCGATGACACCCAAATCCTTCACCTCAGAAACCAGAATTAGGTCAACTAGTCTGACCTAATTTCGAGATTTCTATGACAGAAAGTAAACGCTCACGCAAGATCACGCCAGGAAAATTAACCGGGCTTCCGACGCTAAGTTGCCACCAATGCGCCGGATGCGCAATTTTCTTTCCCTCATGAATAGGTCAGTGATGCACTTCTTGCGGACTGCAAGAAAGCGACACGTTCCGCCGCGGACCGGATTGATAGCGAGACGGAAATGCCTAAGCTCGCGAGCACTCCTTCCAACCCCCGGGAAACTCATCATGTTCTTCGCTTCCGACAACTGGTCCGGCGCCCACCCCAAGATCGCGGAAAGCCTCACCAAGCAGGCCGCCGGCTTTGCCAGTGCCTATGGCTCGAGCGACCTCGACAAGCGGATCGAGGCACAGTTCAACGATATCTTCGAGCGCGAGGTCGCCGTCTTTTTCGTCGCGACGGGTACGGCAGCCAATTCGCTGGCGCTCGCCAGCGTCGCAAAGGCCGGCGGCGTCACCTTCTGTCACTCCGATGCGCACGTGAATGCCGACGAAGGTGGCGCTCCGGAATTCCTGACGGGCGCCTGCCGGCTGTTCCCGGTTGAAGGCGACAACGGCAAGATGGACCGCGATGCGCTCCACACTGCCGTCTCCCGCTTTGACGTGCCCTCCGTGCACCAGGGCCGACCGATGGCGATCACCGTCACCCAGGCAACCGAGGCCGGCACAGTCTACACGCTCGACGAACTGGATGCGATCGCAGCAATCGCCAGAACCAAGAAACTGCCCCTGCATATGGATGGCGCCCGATTCGCCAATGCACTCGTTGCACTTGACGTGACCCCGGCTGAGATGACCTGGAAGCGCGGCGTCGACATCCTCTCCTTCGGCGGCACGAAGAACGGCTGCTGGTGCGCGGAAGCGATCGTCTTCATGAAGCCGGAAATGGCCGAGGAAATGCCCTATATCCGCAAGCGCTCGGCCCAACTCTTCTCTAAGACCCGCTTCATCTCGGCCCAGTTGGAAGCCTATCTCGAAGGCGATCTGTGGCTCGACCTTGCCCGTCATTCGAACGCCATGGCCGACCGGCTGCGCGCTGGCCTGACCGCCAAGAACACAGCAAGGCTTGCTTGGGCGACCCAGGCGAACGAAGTCTTTGCCGTCATCGACAAGTCTTCTGCCGATCGCGCCCAGTCGAAGGGAGCAAAGTTCTATGACTGGCTGGCACCCCGCGACATGCCACACATGATCCGTGAAAACGAACGCCTCGTGCGTCTTGTAACCAGCTTCTCGACCACGCAGGAAGAAGTCGATCAATTCATAGAAGTCGTCTGAAATTTCGTTTTCTTACAAACAAAACGCTCGCGAAAACTACAATAATCATTGATTTCCAATGTACAGCGAGCCTCGCCATGATGCCTCCACCAGCCCAGATCGGGCTGGCTTTGAGGAACAGCTTCAGACTCCAAGGAGAAGCATCATGAGCAATTTCACCATCAATTCCGCAGCACTCGCCGCAGCCGTCACCATGGCAGTCACCGGCGTCACCTTGCTTTCAGGCCCCGCCATGGCCCAGGAAAAAGAACGATGCTTCGGCATTTCCATGGCCGGCAAGAACGACTGCGCCGCCGGCCCCGGCACAACCTGCGCCGGCACGTCCAAGGTCGACTATCAGGGCAACGCCTGGAAATACGTCGCCAAGGGTAGCTGCATGACCATGAGCGCTCCGGACGGTCGCGTGGGGGCACTGGAAGCCCTGGACCGCGACATCCCCAAGGCCTGATCCGCCTGATGGCCTGATGGCATCCCCCGCTGACGGGTGATGCCATCACCCCCATCGGCCTGGGCAGCATCCCTTGCGTGAAGGAGACCCGTCATGCCGAACGCAGCAGCCGTTGCACACCACACCATATCCGCAACCATTCCCACCTTGCCTGCTCGCGCCGGTGCCGGTTTCAAGGAACAGCATGCCGATGCCATTCTGTCCGATGCCTATCGCATCGGCTTTCTGGAGGTGCATGCGGAAAACTATATGGGTGACGGCGGCCATCCGCACCGCATCCTGACGCGCATGCGCGAAGACTTTCCGCTCTCCGTCCATGGCGTCGGCCTGTCGATCGGCAGTCCTGCGGGCCTTGATCTACAACATCTCGCCCGCCTCAAGGCTGTCGTCGATCGCTACGAGCCGGCCATGGTCTCGGAGCATCTTGCCTGGTCAACCCATGACAACCAGTTCTTCAACGACCTGCTGCCGGTTCCCTATGACGCGGAAACCCTTGCCAGGGTCTGCGAGCATATCGACCAGGTGCAGGACAGGCTAGGCCGCCGCATTCTTCTCGAAAACCCCTCGACCTATGTCGCATTCGAAGCGACCACCATGGGCGAAACGGATTTCATCCGCGCGATTGCCAACCGTACCGGCTGCGGTCTGCTGCTCGACATCAACAACGTCTATGTCTCGGCGACCAACCACGGCTACGCGGCCTTGGACTATCTGGCCGATTTCCCCACCAAACTGGTCGAGGAAATCCACCTTGCCGGTCATGCCGAAGACCAGGACGACACAGGTCAGCCTTTGCTGATCGACAGCCATGACCGGCCGGTCGACAGCATTGTTTGGGATCTGTACGACCATGTCCTGGCGGCGACAGGCCCCTGCCCCACGCTGATCGAGTGGGACAATGACGTACCGGACTGGCCGATCCTGAAGCGCGAGGCGGAGCTGGCCGACGCCATTCTCGCCCGCCACGACCAGACCGCCGGAGGCCTGCGCCATGGCGGCTGAACCGGTCGCAAGCGGCGCCTTCGCCGCAGCCCTGCTCGATCCTGCACTGTCGGTACCCGATGGCCTGACCAAGCGAGCCGGCGACACAAACGCCCGACGCTTTGCGGTCTATCGCAACAATGTCATGGTTTCACTAACCGATGCGCTGGCATCGATTTTCCTGACGGTGCAGAACCTTGTCGGCGAGGAATTCTTTCGCGCCATGGCACGCCTCTATATTCGTGCCCACCCGCCACGCTCGCCGCTGATCTTCACCTATGGCGGTGATTTCGCCGCTTTCATTAGCGCATTTCCACCAGCCCGCGACCTGCCCTTTCTCGCCGATACCGCCAGACTGGAACGCCTCTGGCTCGACAGTTTTCACAGCACCGACAGCCGATCTCTCGATCCGGCCGCATTGGCTGCCATTCCTCCGGACGACCTAGGCCAACTGCGCTTCAACGCGCACCCCGCGACCCGGATACTGCGCTGCGGGCACGCGGCAGCAACCATCGTCAACCGCGATCGCGCCGGAGAACCGCTCACCGACGTCAACCCGATGCAGGCGGAAGATGCCCTGGTGACGCGGCCGGCCTTCGATGTGAAGGTCCAGCTTCTGCCACCGGGCGGCTATGCATTTCTGAAGGCGCTGCTTGAGCAGCAGACTCTTGCCGAAGCCTGCGAAGCCGCATTCGCCGAGACGGCCAAGTCTGATCTCGCCGCCCTCCTCGGCATAGCCCTGTCCAGCGGCGCCTTCAGCGGCCTGGACTACGTCTGCGCAAACAACGGAGCCGAACCATGACCCTGCTGCCGACCTTGTTCATCGACAGATACCAAGCACTTGTTTGCCGACTGGAGGCCATGCTTTCTCCCTGGCTGCTTGGTCTGGCAGCCAGGCTCGTCTTTCTGGCCGTGCTCCTGCCCTATTACATGAAATCGGCATTGACCAAGTTCGATGGCTTTTTCCAGATCAGCGACAACGCCTACTACCAGATTGCTCTATCGGCCGTGGAAGCAGCCGGTGGCGATGTGTCGGCGGTCTCCTTCCTGCCCTGGGGAGCAATGGTCTTTTTTGGCAGTTATGGCGAACTGATCCTGCCGGTCCTGATCGTCATCGGCCTATTTACCCGCCTTGCCGCACTCGGCATGATCGCCTTCATCGGCGTGCAGACGCTCACCGACATCTATGTGCACAACGTCGATGCAACGACCATCGGCGCCCTGTTTGATCGCTTCCCGGACAGCGTCATCGCCGACCAGCGCCTGCTCTGGCTTTATCCGCTGATCTATCTGGCCATCAAAGGGGCTGGGCTGGTTTCGCTCGACACGCTTCTCAGCAAGCGCTGGGCCACGCGCCACTGATTGCCAGTCGACAAAAAAGCGACGGACCGAAGTCCGTCGCCTTTCTCTTTTCATCGCGGGGAAACAGCCCCGGCTCTCACAGTCAGTTGACGCGGGCCTCGATCGCCTTCGGCACGGCGGCGGCGGATTCGGCGCTGATGGAGATCCGGCGCGGCTTCATGGCTTCGGGAATGTTGCGCAGCAGGTCGATGTGCAGAAGTCCGTTCTTCAGCGAAGCGGCTGTGACTTCGACATGATCTGCGAGCTGGAAGCGGCGCTCGAAGGCGCGCTTGGCAATGCCGCGATAGAGAAACTCCGTCGGCTCGCCGGTATCCTCCTCGGCCTTCTCACCTTTGACGGTCAGCACATGGGCATGGGCTTCGATCGACAATTCGGCTTCATCGAAGCCGGCCACCGCCATGGTGATGCGATACAGGTTATCGCCAGTGCGCTCGATATTGTAGGGCGGGTAGCTCTGCGCCTGATCAGGCTGCGCAAGCGTATCCAACATTGTGAACAGACGATCGAAACCGACCGTGGAACGGTAGAGCGGGGAAAAATCGACGTGACGCATATTGTCCTCCTTGGAAGCGACGTTGGCGTGTTTTCAATCTGTCAGCATCCCCTTGGGCCATGCTGGCAGCAACTTTCGGACCCTTGCGGCGTCCGTGATGTCGATGTGGGAAATGGCCTGCACGAATTCAAGATCAGCCGCGTTTCTGCCGATGAATTGCATGTGAACGGCGGGTTCAAGGCCGGTTCAGGCCCGGCGCCATAAAACGGCATCATCGGTTGTCTCAAACCCGATGCCGGGATTATCGCCCCTTCCATCCCGGCTGATCTCGCCGGAACCGCGCTCTCCCCTGAAGCGGTTCCGGCTTTTTTCTTTGACCTTTTCCGGTGGTCATCCTATCCCGATGGCAACGACGAAATGCGCCCCGAACGGTCAGGCACTTGCAAGCATGGACGCCATTCTTCACGCCACCCCTGGCAATCCTGTTCCCGGCCACCCCACGGTCGGTTTTTTCAACGGACACCGCGGCATCCAGCTGCGCTACGCCGTCTTTCGCAGTGACAGCCCCGAGATCAAGGGCACAGTGGTCCTGCTGCATGGCCGCAACGAAACCATCGAGAAGTATTTCGAGACGATCCGGGATCTGACATCCCGCGGCTACTGGGTCGCGACATACGATTTCCGCGGCCAGGGCGGATCGCAACGGCTTCTCAAGGATCCGCGCAAAGGCCATATCAACCGCTTCAACGACTATGTCCGCGATCTGGAGATCTTCCTCGAACAGGTCGTACTACCCGACACCCGCCTGCCCTTTTTCGTCCTCGCCCATTCAACCGGCGGACTAATTGCGCTGAAGGCGGCACCGCGCCTGTCCAATCGCATCGAGCGCATGGTGCTGACGGCGCCTTTCGTCGGCCTTGGCGGTCAAAAGGCATCGCCGGAAAACATCTACCGCCTCTCGCGTCTGGCAAGCTGGACCGGCCTCGGTCACATCTGCCTGAACAGGGACGAACCGCGCAAGGATTTTGACGACAATCCCCTGACCAGCGATCCGACGCGCTTTGCCCGCAATCAGCGGCTCGTCATCGACCATCCGGAACTGTTTCTCGGACCGCCGACGGCGCGCTGGCTGTATGAGGCGCAAAAGACCATCAACCAGGTCCGCGACCCGCGCCACCTCGCCTCGATCACCGTGCCGACGGTGATCATCGCCCCCGGCAATGATCCGATCGTGCCCTTCCTCTATCAGGAAAAACTGTCGCAATATTTCCGCGCCGGCCAACTGGTCCCGGTGCCCGGCAGTCGACACGAGATCCTGCACGAACACGACCGCTACCGCACCCAGGCGCTGGCCGCCTTCTTCGCCTTTGTGCCCGGCGGCGAGCCGGACGAGGTGCGCGAGACACAACGCCTGACGGACGCAGACATGCCGAATGCCGGCATGAGCGACGCCGATATCGAAATCTGACGGGCGCTCAGCGCGCCTTGAGCATGGCCATCGCTTGGGCATGCACGGCCGGTGAACCGGCAGCGATGATCGAGCCGCCGTTTTCAGGTCGTCCGCCATCCCAGGTGGTGATCACCCCGCCGGCCTGCTCGATGATCGGGATCAGCGCGCCAACGTCATAGGGCTTCAGAACCGTCTCGATCACCAGATCGACATGGCCCGCCGCCAGCAGGGCATAGGCGTAGCAATCGACCCCGTAGCGGAATAGCTTGACCGTGTCCTGCACGGCCTGAAAACGCTCGACCTCCCAGCCCTTGAACAGATGCGGCGACGTGGTGAACAGGATGGCATTGTCCAGGCTGCCGCAATCGCGGACCTTGATCTGCCGTTCGCCGTCCGGACCGCGATACCAGGATCGTTCGCCATCGGCGTAATAACGCTCGCCGGTGAACGGCTGGTCCATCAGCCCCATCACCGACCGGCCGTTTTCCTGGAAGCCGATCAGGGTTCCCCAGACCGGAACACCAGAGATGAAGGCGCGCGTCCCGTCGATCGGATCGATCACCCAGAGCTGATCGCTGTCCATGCGGATATTCTCATGCTCCTCGCCGAGAATGCCATGGGTCGGAAACGCGGCCTCGATCAATTGGCGGATCGCCGCTTCAGCCGCCTGGTCACCTTCCGTGACCGGATCGAACCCGCCCGCTTCCTTGTTAACGACGGACAGTCCTGAGCGAAACCGCGGAAGGGTCTCAGCTTTGGCTGCATCGGCAAGGCGGTCGAAAAAAGCACGATCAGGGCGCATGAAAACATCCGTGGAACGAGGAATGGCGCGCCATTCTTAATGTGAGTTGATGGGAAAGAAAACCGGCAAGAACAACAACCGCCCGCAACCTTCAAGATCGATGCAAGCGCGACTAATTGCGTATTTTTTGGCCTTGCTTAAAAAAGTGACACTATTGATCTTGACAATGGTGCACTGCAAAAAGTATCTTTTGCCTACAGTCTTTGACTGTAAATACCCTCCTTGGGTGTTTCCTCCCTAGACTTAGCCGCGCCCATGGCGCGGTTTTTTTTGCCTGATGTGTGGGATTTATTCGGCGGCCAAAGCCGTGTCGCCAGCATAGTCGGCAACATATTCAGCCATTTGCCCCATGAACAGGGCGAGCGAACCGGCAAGCGCGTCAAAGTCAGGCCGCTTGAGCAGCGTCGTCTCGTCGATATAGAGCGAGCGATTGATCTCGATCTGCAAGGCATGCAGCCCGCGTGCCGGACGGCCATAATGCTCGGTGATGAAACCGCCGGCGTAAGGCTTGTTACGCACCGCGGCAAAACCCAGGCCTTCCAGAAATTCGAGCGCTGCCTGGGAAAGCTCGGCCGAAGCACTGGTGCCATAGCGATCGCCGACGATGAAATCGGGCCGCATTCCGCTGCCGGCAACACGAATATTGCCCGGCATCGAATGGCAATCGATCAACACACCGAATCCGAAGCGTGCATGCGTGCGCGCAATCAGCCGGCGCAGACAGGCATGATACGGCTTGTAACAGGCCTCGATCCGCTCAAGCGCCGTGGCAAGCGGCATGCGCCGCTCGTAGATTTCCATATTCTCCGCAACGATGCGCGGAACGGTGCCGAGCCCGCCGGCCACGCGCGCCGAATTGCTGTTGGCAAACGGCGGCAGCGGATCTGAGAACATCCGTGGATCGAGCTCGTAGGGCTCGCGGTTGACATCGACATAGGCGCGCGGGAAATGCGCCAACAGCAATGGCGCACCAAAAGAGGGTGCGGCCGAAAACAGCTCATCGACATAGTGATCCTCGGACCGGCGAATCGCCAGTTCATCGAGTCGCGTCTCGTCGAGAAAGGAAACCGGATACTTACGGCCGCTATGGGGAGAGTTATACACAAAGGGGATGGACTGAACCTGGGGCTCGCGAACCTCGAACAGCTCGAAATCGCTTGTCATTCCGTCCCCAGCGCCTCTTCTTTACCAAGTCACAAACTTGTTGCGTTCACCATGTTGCCAGCTGGCAGCTGCGAAGTCCATACTGCTGACAACGGCACTGTCGGCCCTCTTTTCGTTGTTCACGGGATCTTTACTCGGCACGACCTAATGTCAGGGGCTGCGAGCCTTCCATGCAATTCCAGTGTAAGCGGTCCATAAATGACTCAGAAAATCCTTCTCGCCGAAGATGACAACGACATGCGCCGGTTCCTGGTCAAGGCGTTGGAAAAGGCGGGCTACAAAGTATCCTCCTTCGACAACGGTGCCAGCGCCTATGACCGCCTGCGCGAAGAGCCCTTTTCGCTTCTCCTGACCGATATCGTCATGCCGGAAATGGACGGGATCGAACTGGCGCGCCGCGCCACCGAACTCGACCCTGACCTCAAGGTGATGTTCATCACCGGCTTTGCCGCCGTCGCGCTGAACGCCGATTCGAAGGCTCCGAAGGACGCCAAGGTTCTTTCCAAGCCTTTCCACCTTCGCGACCTCGTCGACGAAGTGAACAAACTCCTTGCTGCGTAAGGCCTGTCGAAGAGCTTGTAAAAAACTCTTCACAAAACTCCAAAAAGCCTATTGACGGGCGCCGGGGTTTTGTGGTCTTAAGCCGCCATCGGATGGGCGTGTAGCTCAGCGGGAGAGCACTACGTTGACATCGTAGGGGTCACAGGTTCAATCCCTGTCACGCCCACCATTCGAATTAAGAGAAATCAAGGGCTTGTCGGAAACGACAAGCCCTTTTTCCATTTGGGCCCATAGAACGCGCCGAGGCACGGGGCCGTGCTTTTAAGCACACCGAAGCCTGGAATTTTCGTTTCGAAAAGAAACCGGATGGCGGTCGCGAAAGGGCGGCTCACTGCGAGCAGCTTGAACCAAGCCGCCGGCTCAACGCGCCGGAAAATGTCACCGGCGCTTTCGCAACCGACCACGACGTCGCGATCTATCCGCAAGACAACAAAAAAGGCCGGGGCGAAATCGCACCGACCTTCCTCATTATCGCCTACTCACCAGTGCCAGTACATCCGTGGTCAAAAGTCTAAGGCGACATCCAGACTGCGAGCGACAGAAACTTCCAGCGCTCATAAGCAGTCCGATGACGCTGATATAGGAGGGCATTGTGTCGGAAACAAGGTGAGGCTACCGAATCGTCGAGATTTTTTCCAACCACCCTTTCCTTGTTCCAATCGTGCCATAGTTACTGGTGTAGAGCGCGATTTTGCGCCACTTCAAGGAGTTGGGGAATTGGGAACATCTGTTCTGATCAGCATCTTAATTACATTTCTGGTTATCGTTCTGGTCCTTTATCTGATTGGCATGCTGCCCGTTGATGCCCGCGCGAAGCAGATCGCCCGCATCGTCGTCATCATCATCGGCATCATCTCGATGCTGAAGTATCTGGCCGTATTCTGACCGCAGGCTCCAACGGTGCCCCCGCAGCATTGGCGGGACGGCAAGAGCCAATGACTTCGAAAGGCTTACTGGAAACGGCAAGCCTTTTCGCTTTAGTCCGTCCGGGGAGCGCGCCCCGATCCCGCCGGCAAGACCTGGCCCAGGAGACCGGTGACGTCACTCGACCACCACCGTCACGTCATCGCCCACATAGACGATCAGGTAGCCGCCCCGGCGCCGCGCCTCCCCCGCCCGCTGGCGCAACTCGCCGAAATAGGGTTCCTGCTGCCAGATTGCCGGATGCGCGGGATCGACCAGCACCGTCGTCTGCGGTCCCTGGACATAGATCATCATGTGACTGACGGCGGGATCCCAATGCGTCCCCAATAGCGGCTCGGTCCGCCAGAGACAGAGAAAATCACGACAGGTCTGCGGCCGCGCCGCATAGCTCAGGCAGCCGCCGCCGGGCACGCAATGGCGACAGACTATATTCGCCGGTTTTTCCAATTCGTCGATATCGGGCAGAATACAGCAGAGCGAACAACTGCCGCAGGCGCGTCCGACAACAACATCGGCGGCCGCATCCTCACCGGCAGCCATCAGCCGGCCGCTTTCGTCGCAACGTCACTCGGCCGGTCCGATCTTGATCTCGAGCGTCTCCAGCCCCTCGATCTCTCCGACCAGCACATCGCCCGCGACGACCGGTCCAACCCCGGACGGCGTGCCGGTGTAAATCAGATCGCCCGGCGTCAGGTGATAGTAGCGCGACAGATGGCTGATCATCTCCGCAACCGACCAGATGAGATCGGTGAAATGTCCCACCTGCTTCGTCTCGCCATTGACCGCCAGCGCAATGCGTTGGGTGTCCGGCGTGAAGTCGGCCGCTTTCGTGATCGCGCTGATGATCGCCGAGCCCTCGAAGCCCTTGCCCATATCCCACGGACGTCCCTTGTCCTTGGCGACCTGCTGCAGGTCGCGACGGGTCATGTCGAGCCCGACCGCATAGCCGTAGACGATGCTCTCGGCGGCGTCTTCTGCAATCCGGAACGCCGGAGCCCCAATCGCAATCACCAACTCTATTTCGTGGTGACAATCACTGGTGCCCGGCGGATAAGGCATGGTCGAACCATTGAGCAGCAGGCCGGTCGGCGGCTTGTTGAAATAGAACGGCGCCGTACGGTCGACCGCATTGCCCATTTCAGCCGCATGGGCTGCATAATTGCGACCAACGCAGAAGATCCGGTGAACGGGGAACCCCTGGCTCTCGCCGATGACAGGGATGACTGGGGCAACAGGGACATCAAAAAGCGGTGCGGGATGGGTCACGAATGGGCGCCTTGGGAGTTTGTACTATCGACGGCCGGCGGCGGAACCATCCGGCAACTCTGCCGGCGGAATTGATCACAGGATGACCTGTGCAGCAATGCCAACCATGCGACACGGTTTCACTTTCACCCAAATGGAGGAAGGCAGGGCCCCTTGGAAAAAGGGAACAAAATATGTAACAAACCTGTTGATGCCGCGTTCCACAATTGCGCGGCGCACCATACAACGCCTCATCCGAGGTCGAAACGGACGCGCGAATACGCACCAGGGCAGCCCTCTGCCCGCCCAGAGACTGAAAGGCTAGACAACATGAGCAGCAAGATCGTTCCGGTCATCATGGCCGGCGGCAAGGGAACCCGGCTTTGGCCCCTCTCACGCGCCACGGCCGCCAAACAGTTTATTCGCTTCCTTGGTGACGAAACCTTGCTGCAGAAGACCATGCTGCGTGTCGCCGACAGCACCATCTACGAAGCGCCCCTGGTGATCACCAACGAGGATTTCCGCTTTCTCGTGGCGGAACAGGCCCGCGAACTGAACACCAGGCTCGACGGCATTATTCTCGAGCCCGAAGCCCGCAATACGGCAGCGGCTGTAGCAGCGGCGGCATTGGTGGTCCGTGAACGCCATGGCGCGGATGCGCTGATCCAGATCCTGCCGTCTGACCACGAAATCACCATCGACGATATCTATCGCCGCTGTATTGCCGAAGCTTCCGAAGCTGCCCGCGCCGGCAAGATCGTCACCTTCGGCATTACCCCGACCGAACCTGCCACCGGCTACGGCTATATCGAAATTGGCGAAGCGCTTGGCAACGGCGCGTTTGCGGTGAAACGCTTCGTCGAAAAACCCAACGCCGAGACAGCCGAGCAGATGCTCGCCAGCGGCAACTACGCCTGGAACTCCGGCATGTTCGTCTTTTCCGCCGGACAGATGATCGCAGAGCTGGAGACGCTTGCGCCGGAAGTGCTGTCGGCGGTGGCAACCTCCATCGAGAAGGCCAAGGGTGATCTAGACTTCACCCGTCTTGATGCGGAAAGCTTTGCTCAGGCTCCCAGCATCTCGATCGACTACGCGGTCATGGAAAAGACCGCGAACGCCGCAGTCGTCCCGGCTCCGATCGTCTGGTCCGACCTCGGCTCCTGGGACGCCATCTGGAAACTCGACGGTGGCGATGAGGACGGCAATGTCGTGACCGGCAACGCGACGGTCGTCGGCACGAAGAACTCGCTGGTCATGTCGCGCCACAACCATATCGCAGTCCAGGGCATGGAAGGCGTCGCCGTCATTGCGTCCGAAGATGCGGTCTATGTCGGACGGCTCGACGACAGCCAGAGCGTCGGTTCGCTGGTCAAACTTCTCGCGGCCGATGAAAAGACCGCCTATCTGACGGAAAATCATCCGACATCGCTGCGCCCCTGGGGTGGTTATACCTCGATCCTCAATGGCGAACGCTTCCAGGTGAAGCGCCTGTTCGTCCATCCGGACAAGAAGCTGTCGCTGCAGAAGCACCATCACCGCGCCGAGCACTGGGTCTGCGTGCGCGGCACGGCCGAGGTCACGATTGATGACAAGGTGACCATCCTGCACGAAAACCAGTCGATCTATATTCCGCAAGGATCGGTGCATCGCCTTGGCAATCCGGGCAAGATCCAGCTGGAAATCATCGAGATCCAGACCGGCTCCTATCTGGGAGAAGATGACATCATCCGTCTGGTGGATGAGTTCGGCCGAAGCTGATCTTCGCCAATACCGCACTAAAATCGGGCCCTGCGACAACAGTCGTCAGGGTCCGCTTGCTTTATGCCGCTGCATTGCACAAGATCATCGTTCAGCCGTGTATTCGGCAATGACAAGGGCGAACAGGGCAAGCGGACCGTATGTCGATCAAGGCAAGCATCTATCACCTCACCCACTACAAATACGACAATCCAATCAAGCTTGGGCCGCAGATCATAAGGCTGAAACCGGCCGCCCATTCCAGGACCAAGGTGATCAGCCACTCGCTCAAGGTCACGCCGGAAAATCACTTCGTCAATCTGCAGCAGGATCCCTACGGCAACTATCTCGCCCGGTTCGTATTCCCCGATCCGGTGACCGAGTTCAAGATCGAGGTCGATCTCGTCGCCGACATGAGCGTCTACAACCCGTTCGACTTTTTCACCGAGGAAGAAGCGGCCAAATGGCCGTTCGACTATCCGGCGGACATTCGCGACGACCTGGCGATCTACATGAAGCCGGAACCGGAAACCCCGGCGCTCGCAGCCTTCATGAAGACGATCGACATGACGCCCGGACAGGGCACGGTCGACATGATTGTCGCGCTGAATGCGAGGCTGCAGCAGGAAATCGGCTATGTCATCCGCATGGAAGCAGGCGTCCAGACGCCGGATGAAACGCTGAATTCGTGCAGGGGCTCCTGTCGCGACACAAGCTGGCTTCTCGTCCAGATCCTGCGGCGCCTCGGGCTCGCCGCGCGCTTCGTCTCCGGCTACCTGATCCAGCTCACACCCGATCTGAAGGCACTTGACGGCCCGTCCGGCACCGAAGTCGATTTCACCGATCTGCATGCCTGGTGCGAAGCCTATATTCCCGGTGCCGGCTGGATCGGTTTCGACCCGACATCCGGCCTGCTGACCGGCGAGAGCCATATTCCGCTGGCCGCCACCCCGCATTTCAGCAATGCAGCGCCGATCTCCGGCGGTTATTTCGGCGAAGCCAATACCGAATTTGCCTTCGACATGCAGGTGAAACGCGTCTCCGAACATCCGCGCATCACCAAGCCCTTCTCCGACGACAGCTGGGATTCGCTCAACGCGCTTGGCCGCAAGGTCGATGCCGAGCTCAAGGCCCGCGACGTGCGCCTGACCATGGGGGGCGAGCCGACCTTTGTGTCGATCGACGACTTCCAGTCCGAGGAATGGAACACCGAAGCCGTCGGCCCGACCAAGCGGGAAAAGGCCGATATCCTCATCCGCCGCCTGCGCGAGCGCTTCGCCCCGGGCGGCTTTCTCCATTATGGCCAGGGCAAGTGGTATCCGGGCGAAAGTCTGCCACGCTGGACCTTCTCGCTCTACTGGCGTCGCGATGGCCTGCCGGTATGGAACAATCCCGACCTGATCGCGCTGGAAAACCGCGACCACAAGGTCGAACAGGCGGATGCCGGCCGGCTCCTCGAAGCGATCGCGGTCGAACTCGCCATCCCGCCCGAAAATGTCGCGCCGGCCTATGAGGATCCGGCCGAATGGATCGTCAAGGAGGGCAATCTTCCGGAAAATGTCGATCCGTCGAATTCCAAGCTGAAGGACCCGGAAGAACGCAATCGCATTGCCAGGGTCTTCGGCAACGGCCTGACCAATCCGGCCGGTTATGTCCTGCCGGTCCAGGCCTGGCAGAGCCGCGCATCGGGCCGTACCTGGGTCAGCGAGAAATGGCGCACCCGTCGCGGCCAGCTCTATCTGATCCCCGGCGACAGCCCCGTCGGCTTCCGCCTGCCGCTGAATGCGCTGCCCTATGTCTCGCCATCCTGGTACCCCTATATCAACCCGGACGATCCGACGGTTGAAAAGCCGCCGCTGCCCGATTTCTCCACCGAGAAGGGCCGGGTCATGCCCGAGCACTCGCTGAAGACCGATACCGGCCAGCAGCAGCAGATGGGCCAGTCCTACGAGGAAATCGGCGGACGTGTGCGCACCGCGATCTCCGTCGAGGTTCGCGACGGCCGGCTATGCATCTTCATGCCACCGACGGCAGCCCTGGAGGACTATCTCGACCTCGTCGCCTCCGCCGAGCGGGCCGCGGAATCGTTGAACCTTCCGGTTCATATCGAGGGCTATACGCCGCCGCATGACGAGCGCCTGAACGTCATCCGCGTCGCACCGGATCCGGGCGTCATCGAAGTCAACATCCATCCGGCCTACAATTGGGAAGACTGCGTCGAGACCACGACGGCGATCTACGAAGAGGCACGCCTCTGCCGCCTGGGCGCTGACAAGTTCATGATCGACGGTCGCCACACCGGCACCGGCGGCGGCAACCATGTGGTGGTCGGTGGTGCCAGCACCAATGACAGCCCCTTCCTGCGCCGCCCCGACCTGTTGAAGAGCCTTGTTCTGCACTGGCAGCGCCATCCCTCGCTCTCCTACATGTTTTCCGGCCTGTTCATCGGCCCGACCAGCCAGGCGCCACGCATCGACGAAGCCCGCCACGACAGTCTCTACGAACTCGAGATCGCCATGGCGCAGATCCCCATGCCGGATACGGGCGAAGTTCCGCCTCTGCCCTGGCTCGTCGACCGGCTGTTCCGCAACCTGTTGATCGACGTCACCGGCAACACCCATCGCTCGGAAATCTGCATCGACAAGCTGTTTTCCCCGGACGGCCCGACCGGACGCCTGGGCCTAGTCGAATTCCGCGGTTTCGAAATGCCGCCGAATGCCCGCATGTCGCTGGCCCAGCAATTGCTGATTCGCGCGCTGATCACCCGTTTCTGGAAAAACCCGATCGGCGGCAATTTCGTCCGCTGGGGCACCTCGCTGCATGATCGCTTCATGCTGCCACACTACATCTGGCAGGATTTCCTCGAAGTGCTGGCCGATCTTCGCCACCACGGTTTCGACTTCAAGCCCGAGTGGTTTGCCGCCCAGCTCGAATTCCGCTTTCCCTTCGCCGGCGAGGTGGAATATGAGGGCTCAAAGCTGGAACTGCGCCAGGCGCTGGAACCCTGGCATGTCATGGGCGAACAAGGCGCGATCGGCGGCACGGTCCGTTATGTCGATTCGTCCGTCGAGCGCCTGCAGGTGAAGCTGGAAACGGCAAATCCCGAACGCTATGCCCTCGCCTGCAACGGCCGACGCGTTCCGCTGCGCAAGAGCGGCATCAACGAAGTCGCCGTGGCGGGCGTGCGCTACAAGGCCTGGCAACCGGCATCGGGCCTGCATCCGGTCCTGCCCGTCAACACACCGCTAACATTCGACATATATGATATATGGTCTGGACGCTCGATCGGCGGCTGCGTGTACCACGTCGCCCATCCCGGTGGCCGGAACTACGACACTTTCCCTGTGAATGGGAATGAAGCGGAAGCCCGACGGCTTGCACGTTTCGAGCCATGGGGCCATACAGCCGGCTCCTATCCCCTTTGGCCCGAGACCGTGTCGCCGGAATACCCGCACACACTGGACCTGAGACGACCCCAGGGTATCTGATTTGATGGCAAATAAACCGGCAGCGGAAAAGACCCCGCCCAAAGCACCCGCCAGCGCGGCCCGCACGGCCCGCTACCGCGCGGTGGCGGGTGCCGCCGACGAGATGATCGATCCCCAGGGCAAGATCCGCCCGGTCTGGCAGCCATTTGTCTCGGCAATCGAAAAGATGACCGAACACGAACTGCACGAGCGCTTTGCCCGGGCAGATCGCTACCTTCGCGATGCGGGCGTGTTTTACCGCGCCTATGGCTCGGACGGCAGCAGCGAGCGCGCCTGGCCGTTCTCGCATATTCCCGTGCTGATTTCCGACGCCGAATGGCAGGTTCTGGCCGATGGTCTGGTCCAGCGCGCGGATCTTCTCGAACAGGTCGTTGCCGATATCTACTCGGACAACACCCTCGTGCAGCAGGGTTTCCTGCCACCGGCACTGATCGCGTCAAATCCGGAATTCCTGCGCCCCCTCGTCGGCATCAAGCCGGCCGGCGGCCATTACCTGCATTTCTGTTCCTTCGAAATCGGCCGCGGCCCGGATGGCAACTGGTGGGTTTTGGCCGACCGCACCCAAGCCCCGTCGGGGGCGGGCTTTGCGCTCGAAAATCGCGTGGCAACCGCACGCGCCTTCTCCGACATCTACGCCGAAACCCATGTGCACCGGCTTGCCTCCTTCTTCGGCGCCTTCCGCTCGGCACTTCAGGGCCAGAAACAGGGCAATGACGACCGCATTGCCGTTCTGTCGCCAGGCCCCGCCAACGAGACCTATTTCGAACACGCCTATATCGCCCGCTATCTCGGCATCATGCTGCTTGAGGGCGAAGACCTCTCCGTCGTCAACGGCAAGGTCATGGTGCGCACCGTGGCCGGCCTCAAGCCGATCAGCGTGCTCTGGCGCCGCCTTGACGCAGCTTTTGCCGACCCGCTGGAACTCGATCAGAACTCCTATATCGGCACGCCCGGCATGGTCGAGGCATTGCGCAATGGCGCCGTTTCCTTCGTCAATGCGCTTGGCTCCGGCATTCTGGAAACCCGCGCTCTGCTCGCCTTCATGCCGACCATTTCGCGCCATCTGCTCGGCGAGGAGCTGAAGCTGCCGTCGATCGCCACCTGGTGGTGCGGTCAAAAGGCGGAACGCGAGCATGTCGCGCGCCATCTCGACCGCATGGTCATCGGCTCGGCCTATTCCCGCCTGCCCTTCTTCGACGACAATGGCCGCTCGGTCATGGGCTCGCGCTACAAGGACAGCCAGGGCCGCACCGCCGCCGAATGGCTGGAGGCCGAGGCCGGCAATCTCGTCGGGCAGGAAGTGGTCACGCTGTCCACCACGCCGGCGATCATCAATGGCCAGCTGTGCCCGCGTCCGATGAGTTTGCGCGTCTTTGCGGCCCGCACCAAGAACGGCTGGCAGATCATGCCCGGCGGCTTTGCCCGCATCGGCAGCGGCAAGGATGTGTCGGCAATCGCCATGCAGTCGGGCGGCAGTGCTGCCGATGTCTGGATCGTGTCCGACAAGCCGGTCGATCGCACGTCGCTGCTGCCGGCCGAAGAAAGCTTCACCCGCAACATGCCGGGCAGCCTGCCGAGCCGGGCCGCCGACAATCTCTTCTGGCTGGGCCGCTATATCGAGCGCGCCGAAGGTGTGCTGCGCATCCTGCGCGCCTGGCATGCCCGCTTTGCCGAAAGCGCCAACCCGGACCAGCCGCTTCTCGCCTTCGTCTCCGACTACCTGTCCGATATCGATGTCGACACAAAGAACGGCGTGCCGGAAAGCCTGCTGCGCAACATCGACAGTGCCGTCTATTCCGCCAGCAATATTCGCGACCGTTTCTCGCCCGATGGCTGGCTGGCGCTGACCGACCTGTCGAAGACGGCCAAGCGCTTCCACGAACGCGTCAAGCCGGGCGACGATGCGGCCCATGCGATGACCATCCTCTTGCGCAAGCTCGCAGGCTTTGCCGGTCTCGTACACGAAAACATGTACCGCTTCACCGGCTGGCGCTTCCTCACCATCGGCCGCCTGCTGGAGCGCGGCCTGCACATGACCCGCCTGCTCGGCCACATGACCGGACCCGACGCCCCCGATGGCGCGCTCGACATGCTGCTGGAGATTGGCGACAACGTCATGACCCATCGCCGCCGCTACAATGTCTCGACGGCCAGCCTCACCGTCACCGATCTTCTGGCGCTCGATCCGCTCAACCCGCGCTCGATCCTGTTCCAGCTAAACGAGATCCGCACCGAGGTCGAGCAACTGCCGAACGCCATGATCAATGGCCAGATGTCGCGCATGTCCCGCGAGGCCATGCGCCTGCATTCCGGCCTGGCCGTGATGACACCGGAAACCATGACCGCCGAGGTCTATGCGAACCTCGAACGCGAGCTGGAAAAGCTTTCCGACATCCTCGCGCAAACCTATCTGGGCTGACCCGATGCTGTACGATGTGTCGCTCCATCTCGCTTATCGCTACGAGGCCCAGGCATCCGGGGCGCACCACATGCTGCGCCTGCTGCCGCTGTCTCTGCCGGACCGGCAGCGCCTGATCGCCGGTGCCGTGACCATCAGCCCGGAACCGGATGAATTGATGAATTTCGTCGATTTCTTCCGTCATCCGGCAAGCCATGCGATCTTGCGCGCACCGCATGAGAAACTGGATATCCGCATGCACGCCCGGGTGCTGGTACAGCCGCAGCCGATCACCGTCGACTTTTCGCCGATCCTCGACCGCCTGCCGCAGGAGATTGCCGAGACCTGGACGCTGGACGCGGAATCGCCGCATCATTTCATCGGCACAAGCCCGCGCCTGCCCCGCGACAAGGATATCGCCGCCTATGCGCGCGAGGAGTTGAAGCCGAGCATGACGGTGCGCCAGGTGGGCGAGCAGCTCTGCTCGCGCATCTATCACGACTTCAAGTATGACGCAGACGCAACCACGGTCGATACCTCGCCCGCGGAAGCCTTCAGCGAGAAGCATGGCGTTTGCCAGGACTTCACCCATGTGATGATTACAGCACTGCGCAGCCTCGGCATTCCCGCCGGCTATGTCAGCGGCTTCCTGCGCACCATCCCGCCACCCGGCAAGGAACGTCTCGAAGGCGCCGATGCCATGCATGCCTGGGTTCGCGTCTGGTGCGGCAAGACCACCGGCTGGGTGGAACTCGACCCGACCAACAATATCCCCGCCGGCACGGATCACATCGTCGTCGGTTATGGCCGGGATTACTCGGACGTCGCGCCGGTCATCGGCGTTCTGAAAACCTATGGCAAGCACAAGACAGATCAGGCCGTCGATGTGATCCCGGTGAAGCAATAAGAAACGCATTTACGAACAATTTTACCGGTCGTTTTAGCCGGAACACAACATTTCCCAAGCTATAACCCATCCAACCGACTGCCTTTGGATGGACATGATGACTAAAACCAACAGACAGCACACGCTTCTTGCACGGTTGCTGGGCGACCGTAGCGGCAATTTCGGCATGATGACCGCCATCATCCTGCCCGTGGCACTTGCGACCGCAGGTGTTGCCATGGACCTGAACAAGATGGTTCAGATCAGGGCAGCACTCCAGGATTCAGCCGACGCCGCAACACTGGCGGCCGCTTCGGCGCTGGCCGCCGATGGCATTACCGATGAAGCGGCCATCGAATTGGCCAAGAAGTTTATGGCGGCGCAGTTCAGCAACATCAACGGTGAGAGCGGCAGCGACATAGATGGAGCGGAGGACGATACGGTCGACAAGAATGCGATCGGCTCGGTGGAGCGCAACACCACCACCGAATCCGGCAAGACCTTCGACGTAACGCTTTCCGGTTACTACAACATGCCGACCAACGGCCTGACCGCTCTGCTCGGCTGGGACAAGGTCAAGCTCAGCGTGACCAGCACGTCACGGAGCACGACAGAGAGCAAGAACGCCCTGTCTATGTATCTTGTCCTCGACCGCTCCGGCTCGATGGCGGAAGACACCAGCACGGTCAATGCCGCAACACCGACCTACGACTGCGGCAAATACAACAAAAAGGGCAATTGGGTTAGCAAGACTTGCACCAAATACTACACCAAGATTGAATCCCTGAAGCTCGCGGTCGCCAATCTGACGACCCAGCTCAACACGGCAGATCCGGAAAACAAATATGTCCGTACGGCTGCCGTGTCTTACGAAGCCAAGATGTACACCCCGGTCAGCTTCGACTGGGGTACCACGCACACCCTGACCTATGTCCAGAAACTGGTTGCAGACGGCGGAACGGATTCGTCCGATGCGATGGCAAGAGCGTATTCCGACATCATCAAGTCGACCGAAGTCGATGCCCACAAGAGCAAGAACGGCCACAAGACCCCGGGGAAGTTCATCGTCTTCATGACCGATGGTGACAACAACTACTCCATTGCCGACACCGAGACGCTTGAAACCTGCACCTCTGCCAAGGCGGCTGGTGTCGAGATCTTCACGGTCGCCTTCATGGCGCCGAGCCGTGGCCAGGCTCTCCTCGGCAAATGCGCCACCGACACGTCGCACTACTACGATGCGAGCAATGCTGCCGAACTGGTCGCGGCTTTCAAGGAGATCGGCGAGAAGGCAACCCAGGCTTCGACTCGCCTGACCAACTGAGCCTAGCCAAAGCGTTGTGGCAAAATCCGCTGAAAAGCCGCGACCAACAAGGCCGCGGCTTTTTTTGGTCACGAAGTATTCGGTGATATAGTCGAAATCTCAAAAGCTTAATGAGGGAACAAAAGGCTCCGACATTTTATCGATGGCAGCCTTTGGCCTGTTGCAACTGTTTCATATCAGTGCGTAAACTGCATGTGAGGGGGACGATCACCGGCGCTCAAGAATCGGTGACGGCCCGGATGACCCAGCAACTCCAGGCGGACCGATGATCAAAACTCCCCACGCAGCTGACCTTCCCCTTCCCAAGCGCATCGCATCCGATCCGGATGCCCTTGCTGCCGAAATCATGGAGAAGCTGACCTATGCGATTGGCAAGGATGCCAAGGTCGCGACCCCCCATGACTGGCTGACGGCAACCATCCTCGTGGTGCGCGACCGCATCATCGACAAATGGATGGAATCGACCCGAACCACCTACCACAACAATGGCAAGCGGGTTTACTACCTGTCCCTGGAATTCCTCATCGGCCGTCTGATGCGCGATGCCATGTCGAACCTCGGCCTGATGGAGGATATTCGCCAGGCCCTCACCTCGCTCAGCGTCGACCTCGACGTCATCGCCGGCCTCGAGCCGGACGCTGCCCTTGGCAATGGCGGTCTCGGCCGCCTCGCCGCCTGCTTCATGGAATCGATGGCGACCGTCAACATTCCTGCCTATGGCTACGGCATCCGCTATGTGCACGGCCTCTTCCGCCAGCAGATGGCCGAGGGCTGGCAGGTGGAACTGCCGGAAAGCTGGCTGGCACATGGCAACCCTTGGGAATTCGAGCGTCGCGAAAGCTCCTACGAAGTCGGCTACGGCGGCACGGTCGAGACGATCACCAGCCCGGAAGACGAGTTGCGCTACGTCTGGAAACAGGGCGAGCGCGTGATTGCCACCGCCTACGATACCCCGGCCGTCGGCTGGCGCGGCGAACGCGTCAACACCTTGCGCCTGTGGTCTGCCCAGCCGATCGACCCGATCCTGCTTGATGCCTTCAACGCCGGCGACCATATCGGCGCGCTGCGCGAAAGCAACAAGGCCGAAAGCCTGACCCGCGTTCTGTACCCCGCCGACGCAACGCCGGCCGGCCAGGAACTGCGCCTCAGGCAGGAATATTTCTTCTGTTCGGCATCGCTGCAGGACATCGTCCGTCGTCACCTGCAGCAGGGCAATACGCTCGCCGCCCTGCCCGACAAGGTCGCCGTCCAGCTGAACGATACCCATCCCGCCGTCTCGGTTGTCGAACTGATGCGCCTGCTCGTCGACGTGCATGGCCTCGATTTCGACACGGCCTGGGACATCACCTCGAAAACCTTCTCCTACACCAACCACACCCTTCTGCCGGAAGCGCTGGAAAGCTGGCCGGTGCCGCTGTTCGAACGGCTTTTGCCGAGGCACATGCAGCTGGTCTATGAAATCAACGCCAAGATCCTGCTGGCGGCGCGCAAGAACCGCGGTTTCTCCGACAGTGAAATCAGCCGGATCTCGCTGATCGACGAAAGCGGCGATCGCCGGGTGCGCATGGGCAATCTGGCCTTTATCGGCGCGCATTCGATCAACGGCGTTTCCGCGCTGCATACCGAACTGATGAAGGAAACGGTCTTTGCCGACCTGCACAAGCTGTATCCGACCCGCATCAACAACAAGACCAACGGGATCACGCCGCGCCGCTGGCTGATGCAGTGCAACCCGGATCTGACTTCGCTGATCAAAGAGGCCATCGGCCCCGAATTCCTCGACGACGCGAGCAAGCTGACGGCCCTCGATGCCTTCGCCGACGATGCGAGCTTCCAGCAGAAATTCGCCGCCGTGAAGCGTGCCAACAAGGAAAAGCTCGCAGCGCTTGTCGCGAGCCGCATGGGCATCCGGCTTGACCCGAATGCGATGTTCGATATCCAGATCAAGCGCATCCACGAGTACAAGCGCCAACTGCTCAACATCATTGAAACCGTTGCCCTGTTCGACCAGATGCGCTCGCATCCGGAACGCGACTGGGTTCCGCGCGTCAAGATCTTCGCCGGCAAGGCGGCGCCAAGCTACCACAACGCCAAGCTGATCATCAAGCTCGCCAACGATGTCGCCCGCGTCATCAACAACGACCCCTCGGTCCGTGGCCTGCTCAAGGTCGTCTTCGTGCCGAACTACAACGTCTCGCTCGCCGAAGTCATGGTGCCGGCCGCCGACCTTTCCGAACAAATTTCGACCGCCGGCATGGAAGCATCGGGAACCGGGAACATGAAGTTCGCGTTGAACGGAGCATTGACCATCGGAACCCTCGATGGTGCCAATGTCGAAATGCGGGATCATGTCGGAGAGGAAAACATCGTGATTTTCGGAATGACCGCCGACGAAGTCGGCCGCGTCCGCGCCGATGGATACAATCCGCGTGCGGCGATCGATGCGTCCCGCGACCTTTCCCAGGCACTTGCGGCGATTTCCTCCGGCGTGTTTTCACCCGACGATCGCGAGCGTTATGCCGGGCTGATGCAGGGCATCTACCAGCATGACTGGTTCATGGTCGCCGCAGACTTCGACGCCTATACCCAGGCCCAGCGCAAGGTCGACGACATCTGGACCGACACACCTGGCTGGTACTCGAAAACAATCCGCAATACCGCGCGCATGGGCTGGTTCTCGTCGGACCGTACCATCCGCCAGTACAACGCGGACATCTGGAGAGCTTGATGGCAAGATCGCCGAAGAAGATCGGTGAGACAGGTAAGCCGGAAACACCGCCGGCTGAGGACGTGCAGGCAATTATCCAAGGCACCCATAACGATCCTTTCGCGATCTTGGGAATGCACCAGATCGGCAGCGGATATGTCGCGCGCTGCTTCGTGCCGGGCGCCGAAACGGTAACCGCCACCACCTTGAACGGTGCCGTGATCGGTGAATTGTTATGCCTCGATCAGGCCGGCTTTTTCGCCGGCCCGGTCAAGGTCCAGGCCTTGCAGCCGGTGCGCTACCGCGCATCGCGCGGCGATGCCGAATGGACGGTCACCGACCCCTACAGCTTCGGCCCGATCCTCGGCCCTATGGATGACTATTTCATCCGCGAAGGCTCGCATCTGCGCCTGTTCGACAAGATGGGCGCGCATCCGCTCAAGCATCAGGGTGTCGACGGCGTCCATTTTGCCGTCTGGGCGCCGAATGCCAGTCGCGTGTCGGTCGTCGGTGATTTCAACGAATGGGATGGCCGCCGCCATGTCATGCGGTTGCGCCGCGACACCGGCATCTGGGAAATCTTTGCCCCGGATGTGCGCACGGGTTCGGCCTATAAATTCGAGATCATCGGCAAGGATGGCGCTTTGCAGCCGTTGAAGGCCGATCCCTATGCCCGCCGTGCCGAACTGCGCCCGAAGAATGCCTCGGTAACAGCAGCCGAACTGGAGCAGGTCTGGGAAGACGAAGACCATCGCAAGCACTGGGCGTCGATCAACCAGCGACAGCAGCCGATTTCGATCTACGAGGTTCACGCCGCCTCCTGGCAGCGTCACCACGACGGCTCGCTGCTGACCTGGGACGAAATGGCCGAACGCCTGATCCCTTACTGTGTCGACATGGGTTTCACCCATATCGAGTTCATGCCGATCTCCGAATATCCCTATGATCCGTCCTGGGGCTACCAGACGACCGGCCTCTTTGCCCCGACGGCGCGCTTCGGCGAACCGGAAGGATTTGCCCGTTTCGTCAACGGCTGCCACAAGGTCGGCCTCGGCGTATTACTTGACTGGGTGCCGGCGCATTTCCCCACCGATGCCCACGGCCTGCGCCATTTCGACGGCACGGCACTCTACGAGCATGAAGATCCGCGCCAGGGTTTTCACCCCGACTGGAACACGGCGATCTACAATTTCGGTCGCATCGAGGTCCTGTCCTACCTGATCAACAATGCCCTCTACTGGGCCGAGAAATTCCACCTCGACGGCCTGCGCGTCGATGCGGTCGCCTCGATGCTTTATCTCGACTATTCGCGCAAAGAGGGCGAATGGGTGCCCAATGAATATGGCGGGCGCGAAAATCTCGAATCCGTGCGTTTCCTGCAGTCGATGAATAGCCATGTCTATGGCAGCCATCCCGGCATCATGACCATTGCCGAGGAGAGCACGTCCTGGCCGAAAGTGTCGCAGCCGGTTCACGAGGGCGGGCTTGGCTTCGGCTTCAAGTGGAACATGGGCTTCATGCATGACACGCTGAGCTATTTTGCCCGTGATCCGATCCACCGCAAGCATCACCATCAGGAACTGACCTTCGGTCTGCTCTATGCGTTTTCGGAAAACTTCGTCCTGCCGATTTCGCATGACGAGGTGGTGCATGGCAAAGGCTCGATGATCGCCAAGATGCCCGGCGACGACTGGCAGAAATTTGCCAATCTGCGTGCCTACTACGGCTTCATGTGGGGCCATCCCGGCAAGAAGCTGCTGTTCATGGGACAGGAATTTGCCCAGTGGAGCGAATGGAGCGAGAGCCAGTCCCTCGACTGGAACCTGCTGCAATACGCACCTCACGAAGGCATGCGCCGCCTGATCCGCGACCTCAACCTCACCTATCGCTCGAAGCCGGCGCTGCATGCACGCGACTGCGAGGGCGAGGGCTTCGAGTGGCTGATCAGCGAGGACCAGGACAATTCCGTCTTTGCCTGGCTACGCAAGGCACCGGGCGAAAAACCGATCGCCGTCATCTGCAATCTGACGCCGACCTTCCATTCGCACTATCGCATAAGCCTGCCTGCGGGTGGTCGCTGGCGTGAAATCATCAATACCGATGCCGAAATTTATGGCGGCAGCGGCAAGGGCAATGGTGGTCGGGTGGAGGCCCACACCTCTGGCGAGGGCTGGGCAAAGGCGGTGATGACACTACCGCCTCTGGCCGTGATCATGCTGGAATTGGAACAGTAAGGGGAGGAAAATATGACAGAAAAGCGGACCAAGAGCCTGTCGCGTGACGCCATGGCCTATGTTCTGGCCGGTGGCCGCGGCAGTCGTCTCAAGGAATTGACAGATCGCCGGGCAAAGCCCGCCGTCTATTTTGGCGGCAAGGCACGCATTATCGATTTTGCACTCTCCAACGCCCTGAATTCGGGCATTCGCCGCATCGGTGTCGCCACACAATACAAGGCCCATTCACTCATCCGCCATCTGCAACTCGGCTGGAACTTCTTCCGCCCTGAACGTAACGAAAGCTTCGACGTATTGCCGGCTTCGCAGCGCGTGTCGGAAACGCAGTGGTATGAGGGTACGGCCGACGCCGTATTCCAGAACATCGACATCATCGAGCCCTACGGTCCGGAATATATGGTCATCCTTGCCGGTGACCATATCTATAAAATGGACTACGAGCAGATGCTCCAGCAGCATGTCGACACTGGCGCCGATGTCACCATCGGCTGCCTGGAAGTGCCGCGCATGGAGGCTGTCGGCTTCGGCGTTATGCATGTCGATCCAACCGACCGCATCATCGACTTCGTCGAGAAGCCGGCCGACCCGCCAGGCATTCCCGGCAATGAAGACATGGCGCTCGCCTCGATGGGCATCTATGTCTTCCACACCAAGTTCCTGATGGATCTGCTCCGCCGTGATGCCGCTGACCCGAATTCCAGCCGCGACTTCGGCAAGGATATCATTCCCTACGTCGTCCAGAGCGGCAAGGCGGTCGCCCATCGCTTCGCACGCTCCTGCGTCCGCTCCGATTTCGAGCGCACCCCCTACTGGCGCGACGTTGGCACGATAGACGCCTACTGGCAGGCCAATATCGACCTGACCGACATCGTTCCGGAACTCGACCTCTACGACAAGTCCTGGCCGATCTGGACCTATTCCGAAAACACGCCGCCAGCGAAGTTCGTCCATGACGACGAAGGCCGCCGCGGCTCGGCGATCTCGTCGCTGGTCTCCGGCGACTGCATCATCTCCGGCTCGTCGCTCTACAAGAGCCTGCTGTTCACCGGCGTGCGGGCCAATTCCTATTCCCGTCTCGAAGGTGCCGTCGTGTTGCCCAAGGTCCAGGTGGGGCGTCATGCGCGGCTCACAAATGTCGTGATAGACCATGGCGTGGTCATTCCCGAAGGCCTGATCGTCGGCGAGGATCCGGAAATGGATGCCAAGCGCTTCCGCCGCAGTGAAAACGGGATTTGCCTGATTACCCAGGCGATGATCGACAAATTGGGTTAGCCAAATCCATGAAAGTTCTTTCGGTCGCCTCCGAGCTCTATCCCTTGATCAAGACCGGCGGCCT
Organism: Rhizobium sp. PDO1-076; assembly: GCF_000247475.1. Taxonomy (GTDB): domain Bacteria; phylum Pseudomonadota; class Alphaproteobacteria; order Rhizobiales; family Rhizobiaceae; genus Allorhizobium. The sequence continues at coordinate 92,302 of NZ_AHZC01000408.1, forward strand.
CGCGGACGTCGCCGGTGCCCTGCCCCTGGCACTCGGCGCCTATGCGATCGAGACCAGGACGCTCATTCCCGGCTATCCGGCCGTGATGAAGGCGATCAAGAAACCGAAGAAGGTGCACCAGTTCGACAACCTGCTTGGCGAACAGGTGACGCTGCTTGAGGTCCACCACGATGGACTGGATATTCTCGTGCTCGACTGCCCGGCGCTCTATGAGCGATCGGGTGGCCCTTATGTCGACGGCAATGCGCGAGACTATCCCGACAACTGGAAACGCTTTGCCGTGCTCTCCAAGGCAGGCGCCGAGATTGCAGCCGGCGCCCTGCCCGGCTTCGAACCGGACCTTGTCCATGTCCACGATTGGCAGGGCGCATTGACACCGGTCTACATGCGGTACGCCGAGGCCCCGGAAAAGCCGAGCCTGATGACGATCCACAATATCGCCTTCCAGGGGCAGTTCTTTGCCGAACTCTTCCCCTATCTCGAACTGCCGCCGCACGCCTATAGCGAGGCGCTCGAATACTACGGCACCCTGAGCTACCTGAAGAGTGGCCTTGTCACGGCTCACGCCGTCAGTACCGTCAGCCCCTCCTATGCCGAGGAAATCCTTACCCATGAATTCGGCATGGGTCTCGAAGGACTGATCGCCGGCCGTTCCGACGATCTCTATGGCATTGTCAACGGGATCGATTCCGACGTCTGGAATCCGGCCAGCGATGATCTCCTCGCTTCCAACTACTCGGCAACCACACTGAAAAAACGACCGGCCAACAAGGCAGCGCTGGTCAAGCGTTTTGGCCTGGACAGCGATGACGGACCGCTGTTTTGCGTCATATCTCGGCTGACATGGCAAAAGGGCCTCGACCTTCTGAGCGAAATCATCGACGAATTTGTCGATGCCGGTGCAAGGCTTGCCATTCTCGGCTCCGGCGACAGTGCCATCGAAGCCTCGCTGCAGGCGGCCGCCAGCCGGCACCGTGGCCGCGTCGGCATGGTGCTGGGCTACGACGAAAAGCTGTCCCATCTGATGCAGGCGGGCGCCGACGTCATCCTTGTTCCATCCCGCTTCGAGCCCTGCGGCCTCACCCAGCTCTACGCGCTGCGTTATGGCTGCATTCCGCTCGTCGCCCGCACCGGCGGTCTGGCCGACACCGTGATCGATGCCAATGAAGCAGCAATTTCCGCGGGTGTCGCCACCGGCATCCAGTTTGCACCGGTCACGGCCGATGCGCTGCGCCGGGCCGTCCGCCGCACCATCCGTCTCTATGAAGACCAGAAGCTCTGGTCGCAGATGCAGAAGCAGGGCATGAAATCCGACGTCTCCTGGGACCGGAGCGCGGCCCTCTATGCCGATCTCTATCAACGCCTCGTGTCGAAAGGCCAGTAACGTCATGATTTCCACCGTCACCACGAAACCCTATGCGGACCAGAAACCGGGCACATCGGGACTGCGCAAGAAGGTTCCGGTGTTCCAGCAGGAGAACTATGCGGAGAACTTCATCCAGTCGATCTTCGATTCGCTGGATGGCTTCGAAGGCAAGACGCTGGTGATCGGCGGCGATGGCCGCTTCTACAATCGCGAAGTGATCCAGAAGGCACTGAAAAT
>NZ_AHZC01000407.1 GCF_000247475.1 Rhizobium sp. PDO1-076
ATCTCCTGGCTCGCCTATCGGCGCGTGGCAACCATGATTGAAGTGTTTGCCGGGAAGAAGAAGAGCCTGGTCCAAATAGATCCGTCGGATCTAGATGCCGCTCTGGACATGGACAGGGTCCTGTCCGGCCAGAAAAGCCTGAACACAACACACTGATGATTTGGAGAAACCCATGCCTTCTCACCGCTTTACCATCGGCCAAATGGTTCGTCTCGTGACCACTAAGGGTCTGTCACCGGCTGCCGCCGTCACCTACACGATCGAGGCTCCCATGCCAGCCTATCAGAACAGCCCGCAATACCGGCTCTGGAATGCCGAGCTCCGCCAAGGGCGCGTCGCCCTGGAGCGGGATCTGGAGGCTTTCGGACCCGCGTGATCCCGATGCCGACGCGCGTGCATCCACCATGCGGTCGCGTTGTGCGTCCTTGGCTTTTTTGGCGTGACCTCGCCACCATGTTCTGAAGGGAACGCAGATGAGCAGACCGACACGTATCGCCTTCATTGGCAACTCTCTTCCCCGCCAATGCGGCATAGCGACCTTCACCGGCGATCTCTCCCAGGCGCTGGTCGATGCGGCCGAGCCCATCCAGACGAGCATCGTCGCCGTGACGGATGCCAAGCAGAGTTACGCCTATCCTGGCGATGTAATCTTCGAGATCCGCGAGGAAGAAGTCGAAGACTATGTGACGGCTGCGCGGGTCCTGAACGAAGGTCGGTTCGATGTGGTTTCGCTGCAGCACGAATTCGGCATCTTCGGCGGTGACGACGGCGAGTTCATCCTCACGCTGCTGGAAAACCTGCGCATTCCGCTCGTCACCACCTGCCACACCATCCTTGCCGAACCGACACCGTCCCAACACCGCGTGTTGCAGAAGGTCGCCGCTCACTCCAGCCGTGTCGTCGTCATGGCAGAAAAGGGTCGCACGCTGCTCACGGAAATCTATGGCGTCGCCCCCCAGAAGATCGACGTCATCGCCCATGGCATTCCTGATCGACCCTTTCACGATCCGGACCTTGCCAAGATCGAGCGCGGTTACGCCGGCAGGCCCATTATCCTGACATTTGGTCTCCTCTCTCCCAACAAGGGCATAGAGATGGTCATCGACGCCATGCCGTCGATCCTGAAAGAGAGCCCCGAGGCCCTGTATATCGTGCTGGGCGCGACGCATCCGACGCTTCTGCGCCAGCAGGGCGAGGCCTATCGCGACGGGTTGCGCCAGCGCACCGAGCGGTTGGGCGTCGATCATGCGGTGCAGTTTCTCAATCGCTTTGTCGATCTGCCGACGCTTCTCGACTTCATTGCCATGTGCGACGTCTATGTGACGCCCTATCTGGACGAGGCGCAGATGACCTCGGGAACGCTCTCCTACAGTTTTGGCATGGGCAGTGCTGTGGTTTCCACGCCCTATTGGCACGCTTGCGATCTCTTGGGCGACGGTCGCGGTGTGTTAGTTCCTTTTGGGGATGCGCTGGCGACGGCGAAGGCAATCGCGACCTTGCTCGGCGATGACGAGGCCAGGATGGCGATGCGCAAGAGGGCCTACGAGGCCGGTCGCGCGATGATTTGGTCGCATGTGGCCTCACTCTATCTCGACAGCATGGCAAAGGCGCGAATTGCCTATCGGCCCAAGCTCGTCAGCGACCTCATGTCTTTGCGGATCAAGCGCCCGCCGCAGCAGACAGCTTTGAAACTTGGCCATCTGCAGACGATGTGCGACGACACGGGCATCATCCAGCATGCGGTGTTCTCCGTGCCGGACAGGTCTCATGGCTATTGCGTCGATGACAACGCGCGAGCCCTGCTTCTGTCCTCGCTCCTGTCGGTCGTCGGCGAGACGGGCATAGCGGAAAGGATGACAGCCTCTTTCGCGGCCTTCGTCGAACACGCCTGGAACTCTGACACCGGCCGTTTTCGAAACTTCATGAGCTACGACCGCCGTTGGCTCGAAGATAAAGGCTCCGAAGACAGCCATGGGCGAACCCTCTGGGCGCTCGGCGCCTGCGCCCTGTCCGATACTGATGGGCCGCGTCGCCGATGGGCGAGTGCCCTCTTTGCCCGGGCGATGTCCGTCACGCTCGACTTCCGTTCCCCGCGCGCCTGGGCCTTCACGCTTCTCGGCCTCAACGATTATTGCGCGGCCAATCCTCAAGACCCCCACGCTCGCATGCTGCGTATACGGCATGCTGAAAACCTGATGGACCTGGAGCGTCGTGTGTCGACGGGCGGGCGCCGTTGGTTCGAGGAAGGGCTTTCCTATGAAAATGCGCGGCTGAGCCAGGCCTTGATCATGACAGGCCTGTCGACCAAGGTGCCGGGTTTCGTCGAGACAGGTGTTGCGACGCTGGAATGGCTGATGACGCAGCAGACGGGCGAGAAAGGCCATTTCCGTGCCATTGGCACCGATGGCTTCTTCGACATCGGACTGCCGCCCCGGCCCTTCGACCAACAGCCGGTGGAGGCGACGGCAACTGTGGCCGCATGCCTTGCGGCCTACGAAGCGACCTCGGACAGGAGCTGGATCGAGGCCGCGCACAGGGCCTTCGATTGGTTCACGGGCAGCAATGATCACGGCATTTCCCTCGTTGACCCGGAGACGGGCAGTTGCCGCGACGGACTGCATGTGGACCGCCCAAACGAGAACCGGGGTGCCGAATCCGTGCTCTGCTACCTGATCTCCTGCGTGGAGCTCGGTCTTGCAGACCAGATGCTGCGGCCCGTCATGCCAAGGGTAGGCGCCAGGCAATTATCATGAACCGTCCCAAACATGTCGAGAGTAACGAAGGATCAGTCTTGCCCCAGTCCAGCCTTCTCAACCGGCAGGCCCTTTATCTGAGGCCCGATCCGACGCGCGTTATCGTGCGGCCTTTCAAGCCGTCGACCGAACCTCGACATCTCAACCCACGCGACAAGTCGCGAGCGAATGAAATCGTCGATCGCGTCCTGTCGCTGGACCCGGCGGCCACGGCCAATCAACTGCGCGACATCCTCGCCAATTTCGAGGGCAGGCACCGCAACCTGCTGCGTCAGTTCGAACTGCGGGCGGACGCAATGGAGGATGCTTTCCAGCACCACCAGCGCTTCAGTCAGCAGCAAAGACAATTGGTCGGCGCCTACTTCATGAATGAATATTCCTTCGAGTCCGCCGCTCTGTTTAACCCGAGCATCGTGCCGCATCCGGATCAGTCCGGCGTTGCAGAGGGGAGCCGCCGGCTGATCATCAGTCTGAGGGCTGTCGGCGAGGGGCACATCTCGTCGCTCACCTTCCGCTCAGGCGTGATCGACGCGGAGGGGGGCGTCACCATTGATGCGCCGACGCAACTGGCAGGTCTGCCAGACATCCATGCGAGCGACGGCCTGGCGCCCGCCGGCTGCATCGGCCTGAGCTTCAAGGCCGAAAGCGACCTCAGCGAACGGGTCATCTTTCCAGTGACCGAGGCGCAGTCGAACGGCATCGAGGATGCCCGTTTCGTCGCCTTCGAGAACGAGGGCGAAACGATCTACTTCGCGACCTATACGGCCTATAGCGGCTCCTCCATCCGCTCCGAGCTTCTGGAGACCGCCGACTTCCTGAACTTCACCCTGACGCCACTGCGGGGCCCAGCCGCCCGCAACAAGGGCATGGCGCTCTTTCCCCGTCGCATCGATGGCCGCTATGCGATGATCGCCCGGCAGGACAGCGAAAACCTCTTTCTGCTCTATTCCGACGACCTGCATGAATGGGATGAAGGGCGTCTCCTGGTGAAGCCGGAATTCGCCTGGCAGTTCGTCCAGATCGGAAATTGCGGCTCCCCTGTCGAGATCGACGAGGGATGGCTCTTGTTCACCCATGGTGTGGGGCCGATGCGGCGCTATGCGATCGGGGTGACGCTGCTCGACAAGCGCGACCCGAGCATCATCCTGTCGCGGACGGTCGAGCCGCTGCTACAGCCCGAACCGACAGAGCGCGAGGGCTATGTACCGAACGTCGTCTATTCCTGCGGTGCCATGCGGCATGGCGATCTGATCGCGCTGCCATATGCCGTCTCCGATACCTATTCCAACTTCACCACGATCAAGATCAGCAGGCTTCTGGAAACGATGCATCCCATCGGGACAGCCTTGTGAATGCGGATGGTGGGTGGGCCGCGCCACCAGGCGATCGGCCATGAGTGTCCAGCAACTGAAACGCGTCTTCCTTGAGGATATTCTACCTACCTGGAGCAAATCCGGCTTCGACGAGAGCTGCGGCCAATTCGTCGAATATCTGGAGCTGGATGGGTCGCCGCAGGAAGCAGGTGAGGTGCGGACCCGAACCGTGGCCCGGCAGATCTACGTTCACGCCCATGCAGCCCATCTCGGCCTTGCCCCGTCAGCATCGCTCGCCATGGCAGAACGGGCCTTCGCCAACCTGCACCGCGTCGCCTGGGTCAGCGGGAAGCGCGGTGGCTATGCGAGAAGCTTCAACCGCCATACCGAGCTCGTCACCGATCCGGTTCGCGATCTCTACGACAATGCCTGTGTGCTGCTCGCGCTCTCATGGCTGTTGACGGCGACCGGCAAGGACGTCTACCGACACCAGATCGACCAGACGATCCTGGCGGTCGACCGGACGCTGACAGACCCCTTTGGCGGCTGGGCCGAAGACAGCAACGGCACGCTTCCTCGCCGCCAGAACCCGCACATGCATTACCTCGAAGCCACACTGGCCTTGTGTGAGAACAACCGGACCTCCGTGCATATGAGGTCGGAAGGGAAGGCCTTTGCGCTCTTGCGCTCCCATTTCCTCGTCGGACAAAATGGGCCGCTTCACGAATTTTTCGGCCCCCAATGGGAGCTTGCCGATCGATACGGATCCGATCGGCTGGAGCCAGGCCACATGTGCGAGTGGGTCTGGTTGACGACCCGTCACGATAGTCTCGCTCGCAGCGATAACATCAATATATGCCTGGACCTGTTTTACACCGCGCTGGCGGTCGGGCGCATGGACGGCTCGATTTTCCTGGTCGATACCGTTTCGGGAGATAAGGCGATCAGCCCGTCACGGCGCCTATGGCCGCAGGTGGAGATGCTCAAGGCTTTCATGGCGCTCTATGAGCGATTTGGCTTTCCGGGATATCGGACAGAGGCGGACGACGTCGCCTCCGCAATCCTCGCTGCTTATATGACGGGCGTGCCACACGGCTGCTGGCACGACTGTCTCGACCTCAACGAGGTGCCGACGGCCCGCACGATCCCGCCTAGCTCACTATATCACCTCTGGACGGCGATTGCGGCTTCGGCCGGGGATTTAAGGTGAACCTACTCCTCCTGAAACGCGGAAATTGCTGAACAGTGGTGGTGTGGTCTGACTTCCAGAGTCTGGAGGGGCGAGCTCAACCATGACGACGAAGAACCCTTCTGCCAGCTTTGGGCAGAGCTCGACCAAGCCGCCAGACTTTTGAATGTCGGCTCCGGCTTGCGGCACCTCAACTTCAGACAGTCCGCTCACGGCCCCCTTCCGGACATTCCAAATAGACCAGATGCTTGATCTGCCTCGTTTATCTGCCGGCTTTCATCCGAAGTTATAGCGGGTCGTCGGTTCATATCCCTTCAAGAGCCCTGATCAGAAAAATTCTCCAACACGGCCCGGAATGTGTGCCGATCGCCCTGTCCTTCAGTCAGCCGAAATCGGCCCACGATGTCCGCCAGATGATGATCCATCAACTGTTGCGCTTTTGACAGGTCCTTGGCTTTCAGGGCGCTGACGATCTGGCGATGGTGGTCGGCGCCGCATTCGTCTTTCTGCTCCTCCTCGTGCAGAGACATGACGAGCGAGAGGCGCGCGACGATCTCCGACAGTATCTCCGCTAGGACGGTATTTCCACCAAGCTCGGCCAGAACGACATGGAACTTGCCTGACAGCACCGAATTCGACTTCTCATCACCATGGTGATGGATGTGTTCTTCCTCGTCGGTCAGCTTTTCAAGTGCGTCCAACTGATCGGCAGTCGCGTGGTCCAGGACAAGCTCCAGGATGACGTGCTCGAGCTTGCGACGAGCCTCGAACAAGGCATTGGCCTCTTCGATGCCAGGTTCGGCGACGAAGGTTCCACGGTTTTCCTTGCGTTCCAGGAGATGGTCGCTTTCAAGAACGCAAGTGCGCCACGCACGACCGTGCGGCTCACGCCGAAGTGGTCAGCGATCGCGTCCTCGAGGATCTTGACGCCGGGTTTGAGCGCGCCTTCACCGATGGCCGTGGCAAGCGCGACGGGCGATCGCGTTCTTCTTGACGTAGCCGACTCCGCGCTCGTCCTTGCCTTTCGTGCGCGCCCTATCGAGGCGAGCACGCAGGTAAGACGGTCGTCAATCGACAGGTCGGCTCCCTCAGCTAAAGTCGCTTGCCGCCCGTGACGTCGAGAACCTCCCCTGTGTCGCGCATCCGGCAGACGAGGTAGTCGTGACCGACGGCAGCCTCGATCAACCACTCGTGCTTGGCGGGCGAGAGAGCCTTGGTGATATGGACGTGGTGCGAACTCACGCCGAAGTTTTGCGCGACGATCCGGGCGCAGCCCTGGTTGGCCATGGCGGGTGCTCTCCCGTCTGCGACTGACTTACGATGGGCCATGCTGTTTTCGCGCTCGTGGTCGCCCGCCTGGTAACCCTGTGCGTAGTCGGCCGTGCTTCGGTACTCGTTGTAGGCGTAGCCATGCACCCCGTCGCGATAGCCGCGTTCGAACTCGGCCGCGGCGTCACCGTCGTCCGGCTCGTATCCACCGGTGTAGTGATGGTCGCCATGCGCAAGGGCAGCGATGCCAAGGATGGCAATTGCAGCCGCCGCGGCTGCAGCCTTGTCCTTGTCGGACATCTTCGCTGACGCGGGTTGCGCAATCAAACCGACCATCAGTGCCGCGGCGGCAAGGAATGAAAATGAGCGTCTCATAAGATGTTCTCCACTATTGTTGTAACCCGCACGGACTCGCTATCTGCAGATCTCATATCTCATCGTCACCAAGCGTTGACGCGCTTTTCGGGCGCCAGCCACATCGGGTCGCCTACCCTGATATCGAAAGCCTCGTAGAATGCGTCGACATGCTGAAGGGCAGCGAATGCCCGGTAATTGCCTGGGGCTGCGTGTCGGCGGCCACGAGATAGCGCAGCGTTTGCTCGTTGGCCTTGAGCGTCCACATCTGCGCCCACGCCACGAAGCAGCGTTGCGCCGGGGTCATTCCATCGATGTCGACATTTTCCGCAGGATGCTCGGCCAGATATGTCTGCAAGGCATCGTAGGCAAAGTTGATTCCGCCAACGTCGGCCATATTCTCCTTGACGTTGAGGGGGCCGTTCGCCTTCAATCCGGGCAGGACCTCGAAGCCATTGGCCTGGTCGATCAGTTTCTGGGCTTCTTTCTCGAAGGCTGCTGCATCTTGCGGCGCCCACCAGTCGCGCAGATTGCCCTTTGCGTCGAACAGCCGTCCACCACTGTCGAAGCCATGGGTCATCTCGTGTCCCAGGATTGCTCCTAGGCGACAGAAATAGACCGGAGGGTCGCGGTCAGCCTCGAACGCTGCGGGCTGCAGCATCGCGGCCGGCACCTCGAAGCCGTTTATAGAACTGTCATACGCGGCATTGATGACGATCGGCAGCGTCGAGTGCGTATCGCTGAATGCATCGTGGACGACCGGCTTTCCCACTTTATCTACCTCGCGCTTCGTATCGAAGGCAATCAGGTTCATGATGTTGGCGACGATGTTGTGCGCGCTGACCTCAACGCCACTGTAGTCGATCCATCGGTCCGGATACGCGATGGCAAATGACAGCTTCTCCAGCTTCTCGATTGCGGACTGGCGTGTCGGTTCACTCAGCCATGAGCGCGTCTTGATCCTTTCCAGGAACGCCGCGTGGATCCGCTGCACCATGTCGGTGGCCTTCGCGCGCGTTTCCTCGTGGAAGTAGTTCTCGACATAAAGCCGCGACAGCGGCTGGCCAAGGTTTTCGCGCATCAGGTCCTGCGCGCGCTCCTCGCGCGGCGGCAGGATGGAGACGCCGCTCAGCGCGGAGTTCACGGCGCGGACAGGTTCATCGAACGCCGTGGTCAGATAAGGCTGGAATTTCAGGATCAGCTTGACCTTCAGATAATCCTTGAAATCCGCCAGCGGGCGACTGCGGAGCATCTGCGACAATGCTGGAAGATAGCGCGGTTCGGTCAGCGCCAGAGTTTCGGGGATTTCGGCGCCGAGACTGTTGAGCAGGTGCGTAAAGTCCAGTTCCGGAATTTCGGCCTGCAGCGTTGCGAACGGTTTCGGATTATAGCTGTTGCGCGGGTCAACTGCCTCTACCGGCGTTATCTTTGCCGCATGCAAGGCCCGTTCAAGGCCGAGGGTGAGCTCGGCCAGCCGGGTCGCCTCGGCAGACGTGTGTCCGGCAATTTTCAGTGTATCGCGCAGAAAGACGAGATAGGCTTGGATTCGGGGGGAGTCGTCCGTTTCCTCGTAGATGGATCCCTGCAACAGCCCGAGTTTTCCGCTGACGATGTAGAACACGGTTTTCGTCGTATCGGCACGGTCGGTCGATGGAACGATCGACAGCAGAGCGAAGTCCGAAGTGACCAGCGTGTAGCGACCGAGATATCCTGAGAGGTCGTCGAGGGAGGCAATTGACGCGATCCGTTCGAGTTCGGGCCGGAGCGGTTCCATGCCCGCCGCATCGATTGCGGCCAGATCCATGTAAGATTTGTAGAGGTCGCCGACCTGCTGGACGGGGCTGCCTTTCGGAGACGTTGAGGCCTTCTTCGCGGCTTCTTTGATCGTCTTGACCATCTGCGCCTTGAGCCGCTCGGCCATGAACTGGAAAGCGCCGATTGCTGCCAATCGTTCCGGCCGCTCCACGCGGTCCAGCCACCCGCCGGCGGCGTAGCGATAAAAGTCGACGGCTGGATCGACACCCTGATCCATATTGGTCACGGAGAAGAACAATTGGTCCGGGCCGATGTCAACAATCGCCGTCTGGTCCGCGGCATGGGCTGCTGCCGATATCGCCGTACAGGCGATCAGTACGGCCAAAAGATGTTTCATTACCATCTCCAACTTCGGCTGATCCCATGGAAAAATCGCCAGCAACTTTGGTCATCCTGTCATGCCATTCGGCGCAAGTATGTCAGCGCTAGTTCCTGATCGTGCAGACCCCGTTTGCGCCGCCGCGTGCGGTATACGATACGTCAGGTGTTCCGTCCGGATTGATGGACAGCGATATGGTGACATGGTCGTGGGAGGCTTCGTAGTAATTGGGGTTGAAGACCTTCAACTTGGCCTCCTTGCCGTTGATGTATATCGGTCCACCCTGATCGGCGTGGACCTCGATATTCATCGGGCAGGTCGCATTGAAGAACGGCACTGCCGAAAACGCAGGGCTAGCCCCCGTTATGGCAGCGACCAAAGCTACGGTTCGAAGGATCAATGACATGGTTCTGCTCCTGGATGGATGATCGTGACACGGAAGGTTTCGGCGCGGCCGCTAGAGCGCGCCTTCGTCCGTCAGCGACGTGACGTTCGCGACCTCGCCCCTGTTCGACACGGTACACTGCCACGGCGCGCGGTTCGGTCCAACACCGATCTTCACTTGCGAATTTGCCTCGGAATAGAGCATCTCCAGGATAGTGAGGTCCGGATTGTTCGTTGTGCGCCCGACTTCGCGAAGGCATGCGTCGCGCGCGACCTGCGGAACGCTGTCGTCCATGATCGCGGGCGCAGCCGCGGTCCGCTGTGGGCTCTGCGAGTCCGTCGTGCAGCCGCCTGAGACGGCCATCGCAGCAACAACCAAAAATCCGTATCTCTTCATCATCTCTCTCCTATTCGTGTCTTTGATGAGAATCCTGGTCGCCGTCCCTAGCCGCCGGACTCGACTAAAAATCGGCCCGCGGCCCATCCGCCGGCGCTGCCGTTGCGGCGCTCGACCCGGCACCAGCGGGTCTGTCCGTTCATGCGGCAGCCAAGGTTGCGCAGCACCGTCCCGTTGCGCACGCGCGCAACCGTCACAGCCTGCGAAGACGGTTGCGAGCGTATGTTGAGCCGGTCGCCCGGCGGCACGTTTGCCACTTCCCAGAAATCCGGACCGCCGGCCAAGCCGTCGGCAAAATCGGGCTGGCGACCGCCGGAACCACCTCCGGTCACTTCGATCGTGAGGGAGAAATTCGCGCTCTCGCCGCGCCGCGCCGCGTTGCGCATGAGATAGACCTCGACGACGTAGTCGCCGCTTGATGGCACGATGACGTCGCCGAGGTTGCCGGCGACGGATCCGTTGAATAGCGCCGCGGATGAACCGCGTGCCTTGATGTTCAGGTAGCTGCTCGGATTGTCAGTACGGAGCGTCGCGGCCAGCCGCTGGCCCGCCTTCACGTTGACGAGGTAGTCTATCCCCTCATAGCCAGAAATCGTGTCGTGCACGGTGCGCGAACTGCGACCGGGCGCGAAACTGATCCGTTCGACACGATCCTGCGCGCCTGCCTGGCCGGGCCATGAGCCTGGCGCCAGGCCTGCGGACCAGAGAAGCATTGCACACGCGAAAAGAACGAACGAACGCACCGGGACCTCGCAGCAGAACAAGCTTTGCAATCAGGAGTGTGACCTGATGAGCCCTAGTGCACCAATGAATTTTCGCGAGCACACAGTGAATGGAACTCATGTATCATCGAGACTTGCTACTACTTTACCGCCAAGATCCCGTTTCCATTGTACCTCGTCTGACCGTGGAGTTGGGACTTGAACCAACGTATCAGGGCCACGAGTGCTGGCTCACTGCGCCGGCTTTCTTTGACGCAGAAGTAATAGTCCTGGTGGGTCGGAAGCACGATGTCATCGAGCAGCCTGACCGTCCCTGATTCCAGATCCCGCGCTACGAGAAAGTCAGGGACAAGAGCTGCACCGAGCCCGGCTTTCACCATCTCGAGCGCGATCACGTAGTGCGACGCAAATATCCAGCGTGTGTTCGACAGTTGCTGCAGGTCGCGTTCGGACATGACCGCATGGGCCTTCCAGTCGGCGCCCTCACGGCCGGGTTGGAGATCGGTCGTGATCAGCGCGGGATTGGTTTCGCCGCCCGCCGCCGATGCAACAACCGGGACCAGTTTCTCGGGCCAGAGCAGAAACGTATGGAACCCTTTCTCAGCGGGCAGGGTCGTGACGAAGGCGTCCGCGACCGCGTCGGTCAGTTCTGGATCCCGCGCATACATGCAGAGCTGCAGATCGAAGGCGGGGTCCGCCGCGTAGAACCCCGCCAGTCTCGGCACGAGCCAAGCCGGTCCAAAGCTGCTGCAGATTGCAAGCCGTACCACACTGCGTGTCCCGCCGATTGCCTCTCCGACCGAGCGATCTATATCGGCGAAGGCTGGCTGCAGTTTGCGTGCAAGCCGGTCGCCGGCCTCAGTAAGGGCGATGCCACGCCCCTGCTTCTGCAGCAGACGCTCGCCGACGATTTCTGAGAGAATTCTAAGCTGATGGCTTATAGCGCTTTGCGTTACCCCCAGTTCGAAGGCCGCCGCCGAGACGGATAAGTGGCGCGAAACGGCATCGAACGCTTCAAGTGCACGAAAGTTCTTTCGGTTCTTCATGTCTGCGGGCGTCCGTGAATCGTGTCTTCCATGTTAGATCAACTCGCTGGCAAGAGCATCCGGAAGTTGCCGCGTCAACGATCCATGAATTTTTCTGGCCCGGATCTCATCAATCTCATTGGACGTGCTTGGTGTCGTCGATAGACTTCAGAGACATTTCCCTTAACGATCAACCGGTGAACGCGATGATGAGATATACAGGCGAGAAGCTGAACAGACGCAGACTCATTGCCGGAGCAGCGTCATTCATCGGTTTCACTGCGGTCGGTGAAGGCTTTGCGCGGGAGGTCATGAAGGAAATCGCCTCGCTGAGGCCCGGTGAATTCACTTGGCATGCCGAGCGCCAACAGTCAGGCCCGGTCGCCATCGTCGTGTCCCTCTCGGAGCAGCGCGTCCATGTCTACCGCAACGGTATCCGCATCGCTGTTGCGACTTGTTCGACCGGCAAACCTGGCCACGAGACGCCGACCGGGGTCTTCGTCGTCCTGCAGAAGGACAAGCATCACAGGTCCAGCACATACGACAACGCCGCGATGCCCAACATGAACCGACTGACCTGGTCAGGCATCGCGCTTCACGCCGGCAGACTGCCGGGCTATCCGGCCTCGCATGGTTGCGTGCGTCTGCCGATGGATTTCTCAGAACGCCTGTTTGAAATCACTCATCTCGGCACGCCGGTCATCATCTCCGGGGCGCATACCGATCCGGAGGAGCTTGTCCATCCCGGTATGGTGCTTTCGGCCTATGCAGAGCACGAGTTTGGTTCGGCCGTTGCAGCGCTCAAGGGAAAGTCACATCCCTCCGACTGGACAGAAGCCGAAAAACGGCCGGTGACGTCGATCATCGCATCTTCCGCGGACCGCCGGATCATGCTGGTCGAGAACTCAGACATTCTTGCTGAAGGAAGTCTTCACATCTCCGGCGGCGACAAGCTCGGCAGCCACGTGTTCGTCCTGGATGATCTGCACGACGGCGCCAAGGGGCTGCGCTGGATCGCCATTTCCCACAACAACGATACCGGCGGATTCTTCCAGTCAGAAGAGCGTGCAATCGCACGCCTGAAGGCCGACGAAAGCTTCCTCGGGCGTATGCGGCAGGCATTGCACCCTGGAGCGGTCCTTATCGTGACCGATGCGCCCCTGTCTCCCGACAGCCGGTCGGGAAAGGATTTCGTTATCATGTCGTGAAAGCATGGATGGAGCAGGGCAACACCTGAACCTTTACCGTAGATGGAACCCGTCCTTGCATGGACCCAGGGGCGGCTTGCGCAAATGCCGATCCTAACCGAGCAGTCACCTTGCGGCCCAAAATCAGTCATTTCAGCGACGCCAAGGTCATGAGGCGACTGGAAAATCTGATATAGATTGACATTTAAACAGCGGTGCCAGCGGTTCAATTCTGTTCACGGCGAGGATCAGGAAAAGTTCTCCAACACGGCCAAGAATGTGTGACGATCGCCCTCTCATTTTCATCGACCGTTCTGTCAGATTGGCCCGTGATCCAGCCGCGGCAAGACATGGCGGGCGAAAAGATCGGCCTCGGCGGCATGCGGATAGCCTGACAGGATAAAAGCCTCGATCCCTTCCGCCCGATACGCCTGCAGTTTTGCCAGAACCTGATCAGGATCGCCGACGATCGCGGCACCGCAGCCGGAACGGGCACGGCCGATGCCGGTCCAGAGGTGATCCTCGACATAGCCCTCGTTACCGGCCTGTTCGCGCAGTTCGGCCTGGCGTCGGACGCCGACTGACTGGCTATCGAGTGATTTCGCTCGGATCGCCGCTCCAGTCGCGTCATCGAGTTTCGACAGTAGGCGGTTGGCAGCAAGGCGCGCTTCAGATTCGGTCTCGCGCACGACGACATGCACTCGGTAGCCGAATCGGAGTGTGCGTCCGCGCTGTTGAGCCCGACCGCAAAGATCGGCAATCGTGGCACGGACGTTTTCCATCCGGTCCGGCCACATCAGATAGATATCGGCACCTTCAGCGGCTGCCTCACGGGCATCCTCCGACAGGCCGCCAAAATAGAATTGCGGACAGCGCCCCGACAGTGGTGCGATCTGCGGCGGGTCGACCTTGAGCTTCCAGAAGGTGCCGTCGTGATCGAGCGACTTTCCGTCCAGCAGCGTGCGCAGGACCGACATGGCTTCGATGGTGCGGGCATAGCGTGGGCCGCTTGGAAGGGTTTCTCCCGGCATTTCGCTGGAAATGATGTTGACCGACAGGCGGCCTTTGGCGATGTGATCGATGGTGGCGATCTGGCGAGCCAATTGGGGCGGCCAGTTTTCACCAATGCGAACCGCCATTAGGAGTTTGATCCTGCGGGTTAGCGCGGCCATCGCCGACGCAAAGGCTGTCGTATCGATACCCAGTGCGTAGCCTGACGGAAGCAGAATATTGTCGAAGCCACCGCTTTCGGCTTGCAGGACGATATCGCGACAATGCGCGAAGCTCGATTGCAGCTGCGGATCTGGAACGCCGAGGAACTCGTAATCGTCATCGCACAGAGCGGAAAACCAGCTTACTTCGCAGGCGGTGGTCATGAAGGGATGTCTCCGGTCTTGTCGCGCTTTCCCGCGCAGCATTTCTCAAGCTGCTATGTTTCTGGCCCAAGCGTCTCTGTTAGCAGCGCTCCTGGCGGAGGAAAAAAGACGTTTGTGCGTTTCCCCCGTTCCGTAGATCAGTCTTCGAAGCTTAGTGACAGCGCCCGGAGGACTGTCATCGCTTAGCTGCTTTGGCGGTGAAGCAGCGTGAAGTGGGTATCGATGACAATGGGCGTCCTTTCGTTGCCATGAGCGATGCGCTCGAGGATCAGGCGCGCGGCCTCAGTGCCGATCAGATCGCCGGGCGGGCGGATGGTCGTCAGCGAAGGATTGGAGGCGGCGCTGAAGCTGAGATCGCCGAAGCCGACGACCGAGAGCTGTCCGGGGATGTCGATCCCGAGCCGCTGGCATTCGAAGATCACGCCCAGCGCCACATGGTCGTTGGAGCAGGCAATGCCATCCACCTGCGGAAATTTCCGCATGGTTTCGCCGAGCAGCATCGCGCCCACTTCGGCGCTTGACGGCGCGGGATGCTGGATGATCTCGGCGGTGACGCCTGCGGTTTTGCGGGCTTCCTCCACAAATCCACCGGCACGGTGCGTTGCTCGTTTGTCTTCGTGCAAGCGGGCTCCGAGGAAGACGAGGTTGCGACGATTGCGCTGAATGAGGTGTGCGGCGGCCGCGTGGCCGACTTGTTCGTGGTGGAAGCCGACGGCCATCTCGATTGGCTCAGAGCCAAGCTCCCAAATTTCGACGACCGGAACGCTGCTTTCTCGTAAGAGCTTTCTGGTTGCGTTGCTGTGGGAGAGGCCCGTCAGGACGATTGCAGCGGGTGCCCAGGAGAGTGCCATGCGGACAAGGTTTTCCTCCTCACGCTCGCTGTATTCGGTGTGGCCGAGCAGGACCTGGAGACGCTCTTTGCCAAGTTCTGTCTGCATGGTGGACACGGTTTCGGCAAAAAAGGCATTCCGAACAGATGGCACAATGATGCTGACGGCGCGGGAAGAGGCGGCTGCAAGACCGCCGGCCATCAGGTTCGGCACGTAATTGAGGGCGTCTATGGCTTTGGCAATTGCCTCACTTGCCGCAGCCGAGACCGCATCCGGCTTGCGCAGAAAGAGTGAAACCGTGGAGGGTGATGTCTGGGCCAGCGCGGCAACGTCCATCATAGTCACGCGCTGCATCTTGCGGCGTTTGCGCGTCGGTTTCACGGTCCGTCCAGTATCCACCATTTTTCCTGTCTGTATAATAGCGCTATTATTCGTAAGCATCATAACGCATGGTTATCCACCGGGCAATTCCTCCTTTTTGAAAAGACCTATTGAATTGAAATAACTTGATAGTCCTGCTGAGTATGGTCTTGAAGCGAGGTATCCGGAGCTCCGATGGGCGATTTTAGAAGAGCACGCTTGCCAAAATAGAATCGTAGCGCTATTATTGGCTGCAGGAAATAGCGATCGGCACGGGATGGGTTGCCGCTTTCGGGAGGTTGAAATGGCGGGAGTGAGTCTGCGGGCGCTGGACAAGAGTTACGGCGCTCTCCGGATCGTCAAGGGTATTGATCTGGAGATCGCCGACGGCGAGTTTGTGGTTTTTGTCGGCCCTTCGGGCTGTGGGAAATCCACCACGCTGCGAATGGTGGCTGGGCTGGAAACGATCACCGGCGGCGAGGTCAGGATCGGCGATCGCGTCGTCAACCGGCTGGCGCCGCGCGAGCGCGATATTGCCATGGTCTTCCAAGATTATGCGCTCTATCCGCACAAGACCGTTCGCGAGAATATGGGTTTCAGCCTGAAGGTGCGCGGTGTTGCTGCTGGCGAGGCTGCGACACGGGTGGATGACGCCGCCAATATGCTGGGTATTTCCCATCTGCTCGATCGCCGGCCGGGCCAGTTGTCCGGCGGCCAGCGGCAGCGTGTCGCCATGGGGCGCGCCATCGTACGCCGTCCGCAGGTGTTTCTTTTCGATGAGCCGCTGTCCAACCTCGATGCGAAGTTGCGCGGCCAGGTCCGCACCGAAATCAAGAAGCTGCATCAAACGATCGGCACGACGATCATCTATGTCACACATGATCAGGTTGAAGCCATGACGCTTGCCGATCGGATCGTCATCCTGCGCGGCGGCGTGATCGAGCAGGTCGGAACGCCGGACGAGGTCTATAACCGCCCGGCCAGTGTCTTCGTCGGCGGCTTCGTCGGCTCGCCGGCAATGAATTTTGCGAGAGCCAAGACGGATGGCAGCGATCTGGTCTTTGCCAATGGAGACCGTCTGCCTCGGTCGGCGATCCAGGCTCGGACTGACGACGGCCGCGACTACATTGTTGGCATAAGGCCGGAGCATTTCACCGCGAACCCGTCCGAAGTGTCGCTGACCTGTCACGTTCAGGTCGTCGAGCCGCTTGGCTCCGATACGCTGGTTCATTTTGTCGTCGGCAACGAGACGTTGACGGCCCGGATGCCGCCTGAGACGCGCGTCAAGGCTGGCGAGACGCTGAAGATCGGCGTGGATCCAGCAAAAATCCATCTTTTCGATGCCGCGACGGAACGCGCCGTCCAGTGACAATCGCGCGCGGGGAGGATGCAAATGCCGCGCGACCAAAACACCAAAAGGGAGGAAGACATGACTTTTTCGAAATTAACCGGTGCATTGCTCTGTGGCACGATGCTGGCATTTGCGATGCCGGCCTCGGCCGAAACGGCGCTGAACGTTTACATCTCCAGTCAGCATCAGCCAGACGTCTGGCGCAAGGCGCTCGACAAGTATGAAGCCGCCAATCCCGACGTGACAGTCAAGATCGAGACCGGCGGCAATACCTCCGAAGCTCAAGCGCAATATCTCAACACCGTGATGTCGGCCAAGGATAACTCGCTCGATGTCCTGATCCTCGATGTCATCCGCCCGGCACAATTTGCCGCTGCCGGTTGGACCAGTGATTTCGCGGATAGGGACATGTCGTCCTACCTGCCGGCTTACGCTGGTGCCAACACCGTTGATGGCAAGGTAATCGCGCTTCCGGCCTTCGCGGACTCCCAGTTCCTTTACTACCGCAAGGATCTTCTGGAAAAATACGGCGTCGAGCCGCCCAAGACCTGGGATGAATTGAAGGTGGCTGCCAAGAAAATCGCCGAAGGCGAGGGCAATGCCGATCTGCAGGGACTGTCCTTCCAAGGCAAGGCAATCGAGGGTGCGGTCTGCACCTTCCTCTTGCCTTACTGGAGCCAGGGCAAGATGCTGACCGAAAACGGTCGCCTGACCTTCGATCGTGATGCGGCCATCAAATCGCTCAGTCTGTGGAAGAATTTTGCCGACGAAGGCGTTGCCAAGAAGAACATCGCCGAAGTCGGCACTGACGATACGCGCAAGGAATTCCAGGCCGGCAACGTGATCTTCGCGGTCAACTGGTCTTATGCATGGGCGCAGTCGCAAGGCGCTGAATCCGCCGTTGCTGGCAAGGTCGGCGTTGCCAAGTTGCCGGCCATGACCGGTGGCGAACAGGCAACCTGCCTCGGCGGCTGGGAATGGGGCGTCTCGGCCTATTCCCAGCATCAGGACGAGGCCAAGAAGCTGGTCGAATACCTGTCGTCTGAGGACGTTTCGAAGTTCATGGCGATCAATGCTTCGCTGCTTCCGACCTACGCCGGTCTCTACAAGGACGCCGAGGTGACGAAGAGCGCACCGTGGTTTGCCGATGCGCTGCAGGTGGTCGAGACCGCCAAGCCGCGTCCGGTGACGCCGCGCTACAACGAAGTCAGCGAAGTCATCCGCACTACGGTCAACGCGGTTCTCGCAGGCGTCACGACGCCGGAAGAGGGCGCCGACCAGATCGAGGCACGCTTGAAGCGCATCCTGCGCTAACGAGCCCTAACTCCTCCATCCCTTCCCCGTGCCGCGGGGAGGGGAGACCTTCTCAAGAGATGCGACAAGCTGCTTTTCGGCGGTTGCGGGCAAGGCATAGGCCTTGCCGTCCACAACTCTCAACGTTTCGGAACGAAACCATGGCGACGACAACCACAATCAAGGCAACGGACATGGGGGAAGCCCCACCTGCGGGCTGGACACGATGGCTCGATCTCAGCGACCGTTCGCTTGCCGTGCTGCTTCTGGCACCGGCCGCGATCCTCCTGGCGCTGATCATCGTCTATCCTGTCTTGCGGCTGGCCTATACGAGCTTTTTCAGCCTCTCCCTAACATCGGGGTTGCCGGCTGAATTCGTGGGGCTGGAAAACTACCAGCTGATGATCGACGATCCGGTCTTTTGGGAAACCACCTGGAACACGGTTGTGATCACCCTGATCACCGTTCCCGGTGCCCTTCTGGTCGGGCTCGGCCTTGCGCTCATGGCCAACCTTCCCTTTGCGATGCAATGGCCCGTCCGCCTGTCGCTTTTGATCCCCTGGGCGCTGCCGCTGTCCTTCGCCGGCCTGATCTTCGCCTGGTTTTTCCATTCGGAATATGGTGTCGTCAACGACGTGCTGAACCGCTTGGGGTTTGAAGGCATCATCTGGTTCAACTCGCCGAACTGGGCCTTTGCCGCGATCTGTCTCACCATCATCTGGAAGACATCGTCCTTCATGGCGCTGATCATCCTTGCAGGCCTGCAAACCATCCCGCGCTCGCTCTATGAAGCTGCCGATGTGGACGGCGCCGGGCGTCTGCGGCAGTTTTTAGAAATCACGCTGCCGCTACTAAAACCGTCGATCGTCGTGGCACTGATCTTCCGCACCATCACCGCTCTGCAGACCTTCGACATTCCCTACATGATGACGGGTGGCGGACCGGGCACGTCCACCTCGACGCTTGCCATGTACATCCACCAGAACACCGTGTCCTTCCTAGATCTTGGCTACGGATCTGCGCTCGCAGTCGTCATGTTCGCACTGTCGATGTGCGTGACGGCCATCTATCTCCGCATGATCCGGACGAAGGAGTAATCGCCATGAGCACGCTAACCGCCCCCGGTTCGACATCCTTCCTGTCCGGCAAGCCGCTGCGGTTCATCGCCGCCGGCATCCTGTTGGTGAACGGCATGTTCCCGGCGCTTTGGATCCTGTTCACCTCGCTGAAGACCGAGGCCGAGCTGACCGCCAAGCCGATCACCTGGATCCCGCATGCCCCAACCGTGCAGAACTATGTACAGGCCTTCTCCGACCAGCCGTTGCTTGTTTTCCTGTTCAACAGCTTCATGGTGGCGCTGCTTTCGACCGCGCTGACGCTACTCGTCTCGGTGCTGGCAGCCTATGCGCTCGCCCGACTCAATCTGGCTTATCGCGGGCTGATCCTGTCGCTGATTATCGCGGTCTCAACATTTCCGCTGGTGACGCTGCTGGTGCCGCTGTTCGAAATCATGCGGACGCTCAATCTTTTGAACAGCTGGACGGCGCTGATCCTGCCCTACACGGTACTGAGCCTGCCGGTCTGCACTTTGATGCTGGTCTCCTTCTTCGAGGGCATTCCGCGCGATCTGGAAAATGCTGCGATGATCGACGGCTGCACGCGCATGGGTGCGCTGTTCAAGGTGGTGGTACCGCTCTGCGCGCCTGGTGTGTTTACTGCCGGCATCCTTGCATTCGTCAATGCCTGGGACGAGTTCCTGCTGGCGCTGTCGTTCAATTCCAACCCGTCGCTGCGCACGCTGCCGGTCGGGATCCAACTCTATCAGGGCGAGTTCGCCTTTCCCTGGCCGGTGATCTCGGCAGCTTTGGTGGTCGGCATCGTGCCAGTCGCAATCCTGATCGTAATCTTCCAGGAGCGCGTCGTTTCCGGCCTGACCGCGGGCGGCATCAAGGGATGAGCGACGTGAAGAACAGACGCGACCTTTCGGAACTACGCAGCCAGCGCTGGTTCGCATCAGACGACATGCGCGGTTTTGCACACAGGCAGCGCACACAGCAGATGGGCATGCGCCGGGACGAGTTCATGGGCCGGCCGGTGATCGGTATCATCAACACCTGGAGCGAAATGAGCCCGTGCCATGCACATTTGCGCGACCGGGCCGAGGCGGTGAAACGCGGCGTCTGGCAGGCGGGAGGCTATCCCGTCGAAATGCCGGCTCTGTCGGTCGGCGAAGTCATGGTTAAGCCGACGACAATGCTCTACCGCAATTTCCTGGCGATGGAATGCGAGGAGCTTTTACGCTCGCATCCGGTCGACGGGGCTGTGCTGCTCGGCGGCTGCGACAAATCCACACCGGCGCTTTTGATGGGCGCGATCTCGATGGATATCCCGGTGATCTATTGCCCCGCCGGGCCGATGTCGAACGGCCAGTGGCGCGGCGTAAAGACGGGTGCCGGGACGCATACCAAGAAATACTGGGACGAGCTTCGCGCCGGCAACATCACCCAGGACGACTGGGTCGATCTCGAAAGCCGAATGACGCGATCGGCCGGCACCTGCAATACGATCGGCACGGCCTCGACCATGACCTCAATTGTCGATGCGATGGGGCTGACCTTGCCGGGCGCATCCTCTATCCCGGCGACCGATTCCGGCCATCCACGCATGGCGTCTGCCTGCGGCGTGCGGATCGTCGAGATGGTCTGGGAGGATCTGAAACCGTCCGACATCCTCGACAAGGCCAGCTTCCAGAACGGCCTCGTTGCCTATATGGCGCTCGGCGGCTCGACGAATGCGGCGGTACATCTGGTCGCCATGGCACGCCGTGCCGGGGTCGATCTGTCACTGGACGACATGTCGGCGATGGCCGGCAAGGTACCGGTTGCGGTCAATGTCTTTCCGTCGGGTGAGTATCTGATGGAAGATTTCTACTTCGCCGGCGGCCTTCTGGCGCTTTTGAAGAAGTTTTCCCATCACCTCAATCTGACGCGGCCGACTGTGAATGGCAGAACGCTTGGTGAGAATATCGCCGGTGCGGACTGCTGGAACAACGATGTCATTCGCAGCGAGGACAATCCGGTGGTGCCGCTGTCGCGCGGCAAGACGCTGGAAGTGCTGCGCGGCAATCTCGCGCCGAATGGGGCCGTGATGAAATCCTCGGCAGCCAATCCGAAATTTCTCAAGCATGTCGGCCCGGCGATCGTCTTCGACAATCCCGGCGTCATGAACAAAACGCTTGACGATCCTGATCTGGATATCACCGAGGAGACGGTGATCGTGTTGCGAAATGCCGGTCCTGTCGGTGCGCCCGGTATGCCGGAATGGGGCAATCTGCCGATCCCCAAGAAGCTTCTGAGAGAGGGCGTCCGCGACATGGTGCGTATCTGCGACGGCCGCATGAGCGGCACGCATTACGGCACCTGTATCCTGCACGTCTCGCCCGAGGCCGCCATCGGCGGACCGCTGGCGCTTCTCAAGACCGGCGACCTCATCGAACTGGACGTGATAGCTGGCACCATCAATATGAAGGTTGATGAGGCGGAACTCGCCCGTCGGCGCACAGAGTGGAAGCCTGCCCCGCCGGTTTACCTGCGGTCCTTCGCGGCACTTTACCAGAGCCATGTCAGCCAAGCCGATCAGGGCTGCGATTTCGATTTCTTGAGCGGAACGGCCGTCGTGCCCGATCCGGCGATCTATTGAGGAGACGACTATGAGCCTTACGAACCATTTCAAGGTATGGCTTGCCGAAAAGGAGCGGGCAACGCCGCTCGGCACGTGGCTGATGGCTGCGGCACCCGCAACGGCGGAGGCGCTCGGTTATGCCGGGTTTGATTTCCTCGTCGTCGACATGGAGCACGTGCCGGTCGAGGTTTCCGACGTCGCGGGTATCCTGCGCGCCATCGGTTGCACGCCGGCCGAGGCCGTGGTGAGGCTCGCCTGGAACGATCAAGTGCTGGTCAAGCGCGTGCTTGATGCCGGCGCACGCACCGTGATGCTGCCCTTCGTGCAGACGGCCGAGGAGGCGCGCGCGGCGGCATCCTACACGCGCTATCCGCCGCAGGGTATTCGTGGTGTCGCCGCGGTTCATCGCGGTTCGAAGTTCGGCTCCATTCCGGACTATCTGAAGCGGGCGAATGACGAGATCTGCACCATCGTCCAACTTGAAACACCGGAGGCGATCGAGCGCCTGCCGGAAATCGCTGCCGTCGATGGTATCGATGCTCTTTTCGTTGGACCCGGTGATCTTTCGGCGGCCATGGGCCATATCGGCAATATCGCCCATCGCGAGGTGCAGGCACTGATCGAAATGGCCGCCAAGGATGCGCATGTCGCCGGCAAGCCGATCGGCATCGTTGGCCCGAACCCGGACATGGTGAAGCGCTTCCTCGGATATGGCTACGATTTCGCGGCGATCGCTTCCGATATCGCGATGATGACCGGCCGCGCCTATGACTGGCTCGGCGTGCTGAAGGGACAGGCGGCTCCTGTCGCGGCACCAGTCGCCGCCTACTAAGGATATGCTCGTGCAACCCGGATTCGCTCTCGTTCTCGACGCAAAGACTTCTCTTGGCGAATGCCCCTTGTGGTCGATTGCCGAGCAGCATCTCTATTTTGTCGATATCAAGCGCTGTCGCATCCATCGTTTCGACCCGGCGACGGGCGATTTGAAGACGCTCGAACTTTCGGAGGAAGTCGGCTGCATCGGTCTTGCTCAAGGCGGGGGCTTCGTCGCGGGCCTGCGGTCGGGAATCTGGCTGCTCGATGCCGACGGCACGCCGGTTCGCAAGCTGGCCGCTAATCCCGAGGATCAGACGATCAGCCGCTTCAACGATGGCATGGTCGATCCGATGGGCCGGTTCGTTGCCGGAACGGTGGATGAAAGCCGCGAAAAGGGCATTGCTGGACTTTACCGTTATGACCGCAACGGATTGGCGCAACTCGCCGATGGCCTGCTGACCTCGAATGGCGTCGCCTTCTCTCCGGATGGGCGCCGGCTCTACCACGCCGATACGCTGCGTTACACGCTCTACACCTACGACTACGAACCGGAAACCGGCACCGCTTCCAACCGCCAGGTCTTCGCAAGGTTCGGGAGCGACAGGGATAGGGACAGGGGCCGCCCGGATGGCGGCGCAGTCGATCTCGATGGCTGCTACTGGACTGCGCTGTTCGAGGGTGGACGGGTCCAACGTTACAGCCCGGACGGCACGCTGCTGGCTGAATATCCTCTGCCCGTCAAATGCCCGACAATGGTCAGCTTCGGCGGTGCGGACATGCGAACGCTCTATTGCACGAGCGCAAGCGTGGGCCGCTCGGAGACCGAGCTTGTAGAATTCCCTCTGTCCGGCGGTCTCTTTGCCATGCACACAGACGTCGCGGGCCTGTCAAAACCTCTTTTCAATCCGGAAGTCTGATCCATGCCATTCACCTATGACACCGTTCGCTATGCATCTCTTGAAGGCCGCGGCGTGCTGATCACCGGCGGCGCTTCGGGCATCGGCGCGGAGATGGTCAGGGCATTTTCGGCGCAGGGCGCGAAGGTCTCCTTCATCGATATTGATACGGTCCAAGGGGCAAAACTTGCCGGCGAAACCGGCGCTGCCTTTTCGGTTTGCGACATCACCGACATTGCGGCCTTGCGGGTTGCCATTGCCGAGATCGAACAAGCGTGCGGCGGTATTGATACCCTCATCAACAACGCAGGCAAGGATGATCGTCACGCGATGAGCGATGTCGAACCGGACAGCTGGCGCCGGGCGCTTTCGCTCAATCTCGATCACCAGTTCTTCGCAAGCCAGGCCGTCAGCCCACGCATGGCGCAAAAGGGCGCGGGATCGATCATCATGCTCGGGTCAATTTCCTGGATGCGCGGGCGTCCGGGCATGGTCGGCTACACGACGGCGAAAGCAGCCATCAATGGCATGACGAAGACGCTTGCCCGCGAACTCGGCCCTTCCGGGATCCGGGTAAACTGCATCGTGCCGGGCGCGATCGTGACCGAGCGGCAGCTCAAGCTGTGGACCTCGCCGGAGCAGAACCAGCAGTTCATCGACCTGCAAGCGCTGAAATTCAGGCTCGATCCAAGCCATGTAGCGCGCATGGCGCTGTTTCTTGGTTCAGACGAAAGCGGCGGCTGCACCGGCGCCAATTTCGTTGTCGATGCGGGCCTGACCCAGAATTAACCCAGACGGTGCAAGATCCGAAAGACATTT
>NZ_AHZC01000406.1 GCF_000247475.1 Rhizobium sp. PDO1-076
CTTGGCAGGTCCATGCTTTGCGGTACATCCGGGACGTAAAACGCGCGCGAATCAGGATGCGTCAAATGCAGGATGCAGGGGAGAGACCAGCACAGGGCCCGGAATCAAAAACGGCACCCAAGGTGCCGTTTGACAGACGTCGCTTTATGCTGCCGCCGAAAAGGCGGGCTTCCGATTAACGGAAGGAGCGCGAAGCGATATTGCGGATTTCGTAGCGGGTGATGCCGATGTCGCTGAGGGTCTGGTTCGACAGGTTGCCGAGTTCAGCAAGAGTGCGGCGATAGCTCATCCAGTTTTTTGCAATGCGAAGCGGGTTCATGGTCGTTTTCCTTGTGGGATCTTGTTTGCTGATCTGGCGGTTTGTTTCCGCCTCAGCGATTGACCGTCTTATACGCCCGTAGAATAAGATTGTGCAGTGCAAATTCTAGGCGACTGCTATGCATTTGTGCACGATGATGACGATATTAGCAGCAGAGTGCAGAAATTAGGCAGAAGGATTTCCGCCACTCTGCCCTATGATTTCATTGAGAAAAGCGGGCAGGGCTAAAAACGCAGAAGGCCTCCCGCTTGCGGGAGGCCTTCCTGGTTCGTTCCAGTCTGCAGCGCCTGAGCGCCGCGACGGAATTAGCTGTTGACGGCGTGACGGGCGACGCGACGGATGTCTTCGCGGCCAATGCCGAGGTCACGCAGTTCGCGGTCCGACATGCGGCCGAGTTCGGTAATGGTCTGACGATACTTGCGCCAGTTGTTGAGCGAGCGAGCGATGTTCATGGCCTTGCCTCATGGGTTGGGCGCAACTGTCGGCGCCGTGTTCAAATTCGATGACTGGAATATATGCTGCATTGCGAAACGATTGAAGACATAAAGCCTCACACCACCCATGCGCAAATCGCATAACATCAGGGTTAATCAACTGTAAAGTGACGTCTTTTTAGGCTTTTGCCTCTGAGGAGGCGCTGCCGCATTGTGGGGCAGGGCGGCGCAGCAATCCGATCGACCTACGGTCTGGCGGGCAGGCGCGGCAATGTGTTGACATAGAGGGAAAGCCCTTAGCCAAAACGAATAACGCTCACCGGGGGAGGATCCGGTGAGCGTCATTTTGACAGACCAACGACTGGGAGGAGGAGTGTCGCTGGTCATTCGATCCCGCATCGGGAGGAGGATAATGCAGGGCCGAAGGATATTTGACCGTTTCCGGTCAGTCGGGGCTGATGAAAGCTGCTTTCGTCTGCCCTTTGTTGAGTCTGAATATACGCCTGAGTCGCGATATTGTGCAGTGCAATGTCATCATGGAAGCCATGCGCGTTTCGCATGGGCTCCGAGCCATGCTGAACCCTCCGAAAACCCCTAAGCATATGAGGGGCTTTTGTCTTTTTCTCGAATCGCTCAGATCTTCGATTGAGTTTCTCGCCCGACCGTTCCAGACTTCGGCCGGTCTCTTTGTTTTTTGCCTCTGTTGAGGTGGTGGGATCGAAGTCGGGGGGCGGATGTATCGCGGTCATTTGAAACGGGACTTGCAGGAATGGACCCGCAAGGGTTTGATCGACGAGGCGACCGCCGGCCGTTTGCTTGCCGATGTCGATGCCCGGCGTTCCGCGTTCAGCGTCGGCACCGTGCTGGTCATGCTGGCGGCGGTGCTGATCGCCGCTTCCGTGCTGTTGCTGGTGGCGTCGAATTGGCAGGCGATCCCGCGCCTGACCAAGGTCATCGGTATTGTCGCCCTGATCTGGATCTTCAATCTGACGGCGCTGTTGGCCCGGTCGCGGGATGCCGAGCGCCTGGCCGCCGCCTGCCTTGTCCTCGGGGCCGCCAGTTTCGGCGGCGCGATTTCGCTGATCGGCCAGCTCTACCATCTGTCGGGCGACACATTTTCCGCCATGCTGCTTTGGTTCGTTGTCACCGCCATATCTGCGGCGCTCTTCCGCTCCGGCGCGCTGACCGTGATGGCCGGCATTCTGTCCTTCGTTGTCTTCTGGACGGTCATAGATCGATTCGATTATGACTTCCGCTGGCACGAACTGGCCTCCTACTGGCCGCCGGCTGCGGCCGTCGTTCTGGCCGCCCTCACGGTCTGGACCAGGACCAATCCGGCCAAGCATTTCGCCTACCTGCTGCTGCTGTGCTGGTGTGTCTGGTTCTATGTGCTCGGCGATGATCTGCTTTGGGCGACGCTGATGACCGGTGTGGGTGCTGTCGTCTTCTTTGCTTTTGCGCTTCCGGCGTCGCCGCTTTCGCAATGGCGGGGAAAGCTTGGTGCCTCCGTCACCTTCTATCCGCTGCTGCTCGCCTTCATCGGCCTCGGCTATTGGCATGGCAACGCCGTAGATGGCCAGACGAACGCAATCCTGGCCGTCCTGGTGATCGCGCTCTGCCTGGTGGCGCTGGCGCTGGAGGGGCGAGACAATGGCGCGGTGCGTTTCCTCGCCTACATCGTCTTTGCGCTGGAGATCCTCTACCTCTCCTATGAGACCATAGACAGCATTCTCGGAACCTCGGCCTTCTTCCTGCTCTCCGGCCTGGTGGTGGCGGTTCTGGCGTTTCTGGTCATTCGGCTTGAAAAACATTTCGGCCGACGTCCGACGGAGGTGCAGCCATGATTGCAACCAGACGCTTCGCTCTTGCAGCACTCGCCGTCGGCCTCGGCCAGACCGCAATCCTCGGCTACATGGTCGAAAGCCGTGCCAGCATTCTGCGTTATGGCACAGAAATCCTGCTGCAGACGGCACTCGTCGATCCGCGCGACCTGCTGCGCGGCGACTACGTGATCCTCAGCTACGACATCTCGACGATTCCCGCAGCGCTCGTCACCGGCGAAAGGCCTGTCGGCGATGAGAAGATGCCGCTGCAGGTGCGGCTGAGACCCGGTCCGGACGGTTTCTGGACGGTGACGGAAGCCTCTTTCCAGCCATTGCCGGCGATCGACGCAAGCGTGGTCATGCATACCTTGCCCCTGCGTTCCTTTGATGTGCCGAGTGGAACCGATGGCACGGTCTGGGTCACCTACGGCATCGAGAGCTACTATGTGCCGGAAGGCGAGGGGCGCCCGATCGAGGATGGACGCAACACCGGTCGGGTCTCCGTCGCCGTGCGTGTCTCCGAAAGCGGCCAGCCACAGATTCGCGCGCTGATGCTGGATGGCGCTCCGCTTTATCAGGAACCGCTCTACTGATTATCATCAAGCTTTGCGCCAAACCCGGCGCCAGCGCCGGTGCCAAGCCGGGAATGCCTGCATTGTTTGGCCGGGGACGGGTGTCATTTTTCCTTTGCGTGGCGGAAAACGGGTGATATAGAGACGCGCGCTCCGGAGGGGCCATGCGCAAACGCAGCATGCGCTTTTGGACGCGGGTATGGTGAAATTGGTAGACACGCCAGATTTAGGTTCTGGTGCCGCAAGGCGTGGGAGTTCAAGTCTCTCTACCCGCACCAGCTTAGCCGCGCGGGATTGATGTGAGAGGCAGCCTTTGCTGATCCCGTCTGTCCGGCGCCGTTTTGCTTGGCATATGTTTGACGTTAGCGACGCAGCCACGTCCGGGAAAAGAAATTCCGGCGTCGTGCTCAGTGAAACCACCGGCTGTCCGAGCACGGCCGCCACGACATGAAGGTAAGAACATGCAGATTATCGAAACGCTCGCTGAAGGGCTGAAGCGCGAAATCAAGGTCATCATCCCGGCCAAGGATATGGAACAGCAGATGAACGAACGCCTGGCGGATGCCAAGGGCAAGGTTCGCATCAACGGTTTCCGTCCGGGCAAGGTTCCGACCGCGCATCTGAAGAAGATGTATGGCAAGTCGATCATGGCTGAACTCGTCAACGAGATCATCCGCGACCGTCCGAGCGCGATCCTGTCGGAGCGCGGCGAAAAGTCGGCGACCCAGCCGGAAATCGTGATGACCGAGGACGAAGCCGAAGCCGAGAAGATCCTGTCCGCACAGGCCGATCTCGAGTTCACGCTCTCCTACGAAATCATCCCGCCGATCGAACTGAAGTCGGTCGACGGCATCAAGATCGTGCGCGAAGTGGTCGAAGTCTCGGAAGACGAGATCAACGAGCAGATCCTCAAGATCGCTGAAAACGCCCGCACGTTCGAGACCAAGAAGGGCAAGGCCGCTGATGGCGACCGCGTCACCATGGACTATCTCGGCAAGGTCGATGGCGTTGCCTTCGACGGTGGCAAGGATGAAGACGCTGAACTGGTCATCGGTTCGAACCGCTTCATCCCGGGCTTCGAAGCCCAGCTCGTCGGCCTCAAGGCTGGCGACGAAAAGGTCATCAACGTCACCTTCCCGGCTGAATATCCGGCTGCTGACCTGGCTGGCAAGGACGCGACCTTCGACATCACCGTCAAGGAAGTTGCAGCCCCGGCCGCTGTCGAAATCAACGACGAACTGGCAACCAAGCTTGGCGTCGAATCGGTCGACAAGCTGAAGGAAGTCGTTCGCGGCCAGATCGAAAGCCAGTACGGCAACGTCACCCGCCAGAAGGTCAAGCGTCAGATCCTCGACCAGCTCGACACGCTCTACAAGTTCGACGCTCCGTCGAAGCTGATCGATGCCGAGTTCGACAACATCTGGCGCCAGATCAACACCGACCTCGCACAGTCGGGCAAGACCTTTGCTGACGAAGACACGACCGAAGAAGCTGCTCGCGAAGAATACCGCGCGCTGGCCGAGCGTCGCGTCCGTCTCGGTCTCGTTCTGTCCGAAATCGGCGAAAAGGCCGGCATCGAAGTGACCGACGAGGAAATGCAGCGTTCGCTGTTTGCCCAGCTGCAGCAGTTCCCGGGCCAGGAGAAGCAGATCCTCGACTTCTTCCGCAACACTCCGGGTGCATCTGCTTCGCTGCGCGCGCCGATCTTCGAAGAGAAGGTCATCGACAAGCTGCTCGCCGAAGTCAGCGTCACGGACAAGTCCGTGTCGAAGGAAGAGCTGATGGCTGACGACGAGTCTGAAGACGGCGACAAGCCGGCCAAGAAGACCGCCGCCAAGAAGAAGGCTGTTGCCAAGGCTGACGACGCTGCTGAAGGCGAAGAAGCCGCTCCGAAGAAGAAGGCTGCTCCGAAGAAGAAGGCCGCTGAAGGCGACGCCGAATAATCTTCGGCATTCACTGATTGAAATTGCAAAAGGCCGCCCTTTCGGGCGGCCTTTCTGCTTTTGTATTCTTCG
The DNA here is from genome assembly GCF_000247475.1 of Rhizobium sp. PDO1-076. Lineage (GTDB taxonomy): Bacteria > Pseudomonadota > Alphaproteobacteria > Rhizobiales > Rhizobiaceae > Allorhizobium. Next base: position 5,164 of record NZ_AHZC01000406.1, read on the forward strand.
TGTGCATGCGGCGGCTTATGAGCGGCTTGCGTGCTTTTGCTTTTGTCCGGAAGATTGCATCACCCGAACAAAGGTTGCGCTATTTAGCGAATTGCCGATTTATCTCATCGCCAGCCGAGGCTTGGTGCGACATGGGTCAGGATGGACTGGAGGACGTGGGCGTTGTAGTCGACACCGAGCTGGTTCGGGACGGTCAGCAGCAGGGTATCGGCCTCGGCGACAGCCTCGTCTCGCTTTAGCTCCTCGATCAGCTTGTCGGGTTCCGCCGCATAGGAGCGGCCGAAGATCGCCCGCGTGTTTTCGTCGATATAGCCGATCGAATCCTGGTCCTTGTTCTGGCCGAAATAGGCGCGGTCCATGTCGTTGACGATGGCAAAGATCGAACGGCTGACGGAAACGCGCGGCGTGCGTGTGTGCCCGGCTTCCTTCCATGCCTCGCGATAGGCGCGGATCTGCTTGGCCTGCTGGATATGGAACGGCTCGCCCGTTTCGTCGTCCTTCAGTGTCGAGCTCTGCAGGTTCATGCCGAGCTTTGCTGCCCAGACGGCGGTGGCATTCGAGCCTGCGCCCCACCAGATGCGATCGCGCAGGCCTTCCGAATGTGGCTCCAGCCGCAGCAGGCCCGGCGGGTTGGGGAACATCGGCCGGGGATTGGGTTTGGCGAAACCTTCGCCCTTCAGCACGTCGAGGAAGACTTCGGCGTGGCGGCGGCCCATGTCGGCATCGCTCTGACCTTCCTCCGGCTGGTAGCCGAAATAGCGCCAGCCTTCGATCACCTGCTCCGGCGAGCCACGGCTGATGCCGAGCTGCAGGCGTCCACGCGAGATCAGGTCGGCAGAGCCGGCATCTTCCGCCATGTAGAGAGGGTTCTCATAGCGCATGTCGATCACGCCGGTGCCGATCTCGATCTTCGAGGTGCGCGCGCCGACGGCGGCCAGCAGCGGGAAGGGCGAGGCGAGCTGACGGGCGAAGTGATGGACGCGGAAATAGGCGCCGTCCGCACCGAGTTCTTCGGCCGCGACCGCAAGGTCGATGGACTGAAGCAGGGTGTCCTGGGCCGAACGCGTGCCGGACTGGGGCGAGGGCGACCAATGACCGAAGGACAGAAAACCGATGTTCTTCATGATGATATGCTTTCGTGATGACGATTGAACCCTAGATGGCATCAAGGTGCCGCATCTCATAGGGGCAACGCGGTGACAGACTGTTTCGGATCCAGAAACAGGGCCGCTCCCGCTCCTCTCAGGCGGTATCAAGGACGAGAGGGCAGTGATCCGAGACTTCCGGCTCTGCGACGACCTCGAAGGTGTTCACGCGAACATTCGGCGTGACCAGCATGTAATCGGCAAAGCGGCCATCTTTCCGGTAGTGCGATGTGCGCGTGTCGGAGAAGCCGCGACCGGTCACAAGGTCGCTGAGGCCAAGCCGGCCGAGTGCTGCAAAGGTCGCGCTGTCGGGCAGCACATTGAAGTCACCGCAGACCACCAGCGGTTCACCTGTGTGCCAGATACGCTTGATCAGGCAAATCAGTGCTTCGGTCTGGCGTTCGCGCGCCGGCGTGTCTTGCTTGCCGGCAGGGTCGCGCAGGCCATGCAACTGGACGACCGTGATCGGTGCACCGGTGTGATGGTCGAAGATCCTGATGCCATGCGCATTGCGCGGCCGCGGATGGGCGCCAAATCCGTTGGCTGAGAAGCTGCCGTGGATGAAGTCAAGTGCCTGGCCGATGATTGGAATGTCCTTGCGCACGAAGGTCGCGATGCCGAACTCCTGCCAGCAGGGTTCGCCGCCGTCCTCAAGCATGCCTCTTGCCGTCGGGCAGAAGATCCCGTCATGGGCCGGCAGAACCGCTGCGATTTCGTCAAACAGATGCGCGCGCTGTTGCAGTTCGATCGATCCGTCGCGATAGGTCAGCCAGTCGTGCCGCGCGCCAGGTGCGCGTGCGACTTCCTGCAGGCAGAGCACGTCGGCGTCGACGGTCGCCAGATAGCGCATCAGCGGCTCGTGGAGCATCCCGCCCCAGAGATTGAGGGAAACAATCTTCATCGAATCCAGTCGCTTGGCCGGGATGGTGAGCCGACAGGATAGTTACACCCTTGTCGCACTTCAAGCGCGCCCGATCCGTCTATGCTCTTTGCTGTCGCTCGACGAAAAGCAGCATCGACACACCGGTTACGGCAAGCGCGACACCGAGCAGGCTTGTTCCCGAATAGCCGAGGAAATGCGAGCCGAGGGCGAAGGCCGCGGCGTTCAGGCCGTTTCCGAGGAATGAATTGATGGGCATGAACGCGGTACCGAGACCAGGGCGTCCGGGAAACAGATCCTGGAAATAGTTGAGCGGCAGGGCCAGCAGCGCGGCGGCAAAGGCAGCACCCGGCAGAGCGAGTCCATAGATGTGCCACGGCGCTGTCGCGAAACTTAACGCCACCATGTAGCCACCATAGGCGAGAGCCGCCGTCACGATGATGCCGACGATGCTGTAGCGTTTCAGCAAGCCTGCCCACATCAGCATGAAGGGGATTTCGATCAGCGCCGTCATGCCGGCAATCAGCCCGACATCCGCGGTCTTGCCGCCGAGCTGCAGGGTCAGGATCAGCGGCCAGATGGTTCCGCTCAGACGCAGGGTCGACGTGATCGCCGCAATCGCGATCAACCGGATCACCATGTCTGGCGCAGCCAGTTCCTTGAGTGCCGAGAAAAAGCCGGGCGCCGAGGTGTCCCGGGCAGTCCGGGATGGTGGCGACTTCAGCACAAGGATCGCACACAGGAGGATGAACAGGCAGAAGAGTGAGGCGAGCCCCCAGGCCCCCAGCATGCTGCCGGATGCCCCAAGCGCCAGCCCCAGACCGGCCGGCGTCACCACCCAGGCAGCCGAGATGACTGCCCGCAACGTCGCATTGACCGAAGCGGCATCCACCGGTTCGAGCTCGCCCGTCTCCAGCCGAGCGCTGGCAAACAGCAGGGAACTGGTAGCGTAGAAGAAAGGGATGACGAGCGAGGTCGCACCGAGGAAGACCGGCACCGACGGATAGAAATAGATGGCACCATAGCCGAGCACCCCCAGGGCCGACATGGCGATCAACATGTGTCGCCGGTCACCCAGCATGTCCGACAGGATGCCAAGCGAGACGCTGATGACGACGGCCGAGATCGACGAGACGAAGACCAGCAGCGAATAGGTCTGGTCGCTCATGCCGAGTGTGCCGATTGCCGTCACCGAAAGATAGGGAATAGTCGCCCCGAACGCAGATCCCTGGGCGAAGATCATCAGCGCGAGGACGAGCAATTGAGGGCGGCCGGCAATCTGGCCGAAGGATGAAGGCATGAAACTGGCTTTGTGCTGATGAAGGCGGGAGCACCCACAAGATGTAGGCGTTTGAAACACCACCATCGCATGAGTCGCTATCGCCGTCAGCCCGTCGCTGGGAAGCATGAAGCGGACGCAGGGCGTTTCACCCCGCGCCGCCTCGTTCTATTCGGCAGCCTTGCGCTCGATTTTCTCCACCTTCAACTCACCCATGCGGTTCCAGGCGTCGAGGCCGGCGATCTTGTAGGCTTCGGCGAGCGTCGGGTAGTTGAAGGTGTTCTCGACGAAATATTCGACCGTGCCTTTGAGATTGAGTACGGCCTGGCCGATATGCACCAGTTCGGTGGCACCTTCGCCGACGATATGCACGCCGAGCAGGCGGCGGGTCTTCAGCGAGAAGATCATCTTCAGCATGCCGCTGTCGAGACCCATGATATGGCCGCGCGAGGTTTCGCGGAAATGGGCTATGCCGCATTCGTAGGGAATGTTGCGCTGGATCACTTCCTCCTCGGTCAGGCCGCAGGTGGAAATTTCCGGTACGGCATAGATGCCATAGGGGAAAAACTGCGGCGGCTCGTGCGAAGGCGCACCGACGGCATGGCGTGCGGCGATACGGCCCTGTTCCATGGACGTCGAGGCAAGGCTCGGGAAACCGACGACGTCGCCGGCCGCATAGATGTTGGGAACGGCGGTCTGGAAGGTTTCGGGATTGACCTTCAGCCGGCCACGATTGTCGGCCTCGAGACCGCAGGCGGAAAGGTTCAGCGTATCGGTGGCACCGACGCGTCCGGCGGCAAACAGCACCATCTCGGCCATCAGCACGCGGCCGTTCTTCAGCGTGACACGGCATTTGCCGTCGATCTTTTCGACCGTCTCGACCGTCTGGCCGAAAATCAGCTTCATGTTGCGGTCGCGCAGCTGGTAGGTGAAGTCCTCGACGATTTCCTTGTCGATGAAGTCGAGCATGGTGTCGCGCGGTTCGACCACGGTGACGGCGGTATCCAGCGCCGAGAAGATCGTCGCATATTCGATGCCGATGACGCCGGCGCCAATGACCACCATCGAGCGCGGCAGCTCCTTGATCTCCAGGATATCGTCACTGTCGAGAATGCTGATGTCATCGAAGGGAACATGCGAGGGGCGGAAAGGCCTTGTGCCGACGGCCAGCAACACGGATTTGGTCTGCACCCGCAGGATTTCGCCATCTTCCTTGGCAACCTCGATGGTGTGGGCATCGACGAATGTCGCCGTGCCACGCATCTGCTGAACGCGGTTGCGCGCGAACTGGTGCTCCAGAACTTCGACTTCGTGGTCCAGCGTGATCAGCAGGCGGCGGCGAAGGTCGTCGGCATTGATCTCCTGCTTGACCCGGTAGCTGCGGCCATAGAAGCCGCGCTCGCGCCAGCCGGTGAGGTTCAGCGCGGTTTCGCGCAGCGTCTTGGAAGGAATGGTGCCGGTATGCACGGAAACACCGCCGACGCGCGTTCCCTTCTCGATCACCAGAACCTTCTTTTCCAGCTTGGCAGCCTGGATAGCGGCGCGGCGCCCGGCCGGGCCGCTGCCGATGACGACAAAGTCGTATTGGTTCATGATATTCGTCCCTGATTCGCGTGCCGGATGCTGCACTGCAATGTGTCCCATGGCGAAACTATCAGGGCAATCTAACCGTTTCGTTATCGACGAGAATTTGCGTCTGTCTGCGACGGAAATTTGCCCTCAAGCGGCAATTCTGCACCACCCCTTATCGGGCGGGTCAGATCAGCCGTAGGCCCTTGAGGCTCGCATGGCCGTCTTTGCCGATGATGATGTGGTCATGGACAGTAATACCGAGAGGCTTGGCCGTGTCGATGATCGTGCGCGTCATATCGATGTCCGCGCGCGACGGTGTCGGGTCGCCGCTTGGATGGTTGTGCACCAGGATAATCGCCGTTGCCGAAAGCTCAAGCGCGCGTTTGACAACCTCGCGCGGATAGACCGGTGTGTGGTCGACGGTGCCACGTCCCTGGATCTCGTCGGCGATCAGCACATTGCGCTTGTCGAGGAAGAGTATACGGAACTGCTCGGTGGTTTCATAGGCCATGGCCGCGTGGCAATAGTCGATCACCGATGACCAGGACGACAGGACCTGCTTGCCGCGCAACTCGCTTTTCAGCATGCGCTGCGCGACGCTGGCGATCAGCTTGAGATCCAGCGCCACCGTTTCACCCACGCCCTTGACCTCCTGCAGCAGGGCCGGCGGCGCGCCGAACACGCCCGCAAGCGTACCGAACCGCGCAATCAGCGCCTTGGCGATCGGCTTGGTATCGCGGCGCGGAATGAGCCGGAACAACAGCAATTCAAGGATTTCGTAGTCGGCCAGTGCGCTTTCGCCGCCGTCGCGAAACCGCGCCCGCAGTCGGTCGCGGTGTCCGTGATAATGCGCATCGGCGGTCTGGGGACTGTTGTCGAGGCTGGGTGAAGGATTCAGCCGGTCGGCACGGGACGTCTGTTCTGCAAAGAAGTGGCGTTCGTCGTGATCCGGGTTGCTGGAAACATCCTGACCCAGATCGACAATGGTGTCGCCGAACAGGGAGCCGTTTTCGGAACGGGGGAGCTTCGCCATCGTCAAACCCTTGCATGGACCATCATAGTCACGCTGCGAGGGCGAGCATGCCGTCTTGATCACCGTCGCGAGGGTATAGTGACATCCCTGCTGTATCGCGCAAGATGCTACAGCACAGTTCTGCGTCGATTGGTTGCAGGCTTGTGCGCGACGGCTAGGAGAGGCCGGGGCGATCGAGGCCGGCAGGCGACAGTGTGAATATTTCGCAGCCCGTCGCAGTCACGCCAACGGCATGTTCGTACTGTGCGGTCAGAGAGCGATCGCGCGTCACCGCAGTCCAGCCGTCAGACAGGACTTTCACATGAGGCTTGCCGAGATTGATCATCGGCTCGATGGTGAAGATCATGCCTTCACGCAGTTCCGGACCTTCGTCGGCGCGGCCGTAATGCAGGATGTTCGGGCTGTCGTGGAACAGACGGCCGACGCCATGGCCGCAGAAATCGCGCACCACCGTGCAGCGTTCCGCTTCGGCATAGGTCTGGATCGCCTCACCGATCGCACCGGTGCGGGCACCGGGACGCACGGCGGTAATGCCGCGCATCAGGCATTCATAGGTCACTTCCATCAGCCGCTCCGCCGCCCGCTTGATTTGGCCGACGGGATACATCCGGCTGGAATCGCCATGCCAGCCGTCCAGGATATAGGTGACATCGATATTGACGATGTCGCCCTCGCGCAGCGGCTTGTCGTCCGGCATGCCATGACAGACAACATGGTTGATCGAGGTGCAGACGGAATATTTGTAGCCGCGATAGTTCAGCGTCGCGGGCAGGGCGCCATTGTCCATACCGAATTCGAAGACGAAGCGATCGATCGCATTGGTCGTCACACCCGGCTTGATCATCGGCACGAGCGCATCAAGGCAGCGTGCGGTCAGCTGGCTGGCGCGGCGCATGCCGTCGAAGTCTTCCGCGCTGTAGAGCCGGATTGCGCCGGTATTCTTGAGCGGTGCCGATGCCGCGTCGATATAGGTTACCATTGAGCCGCTTCCGGATCCCTGTGAATGACAGTCTTTTCCCGTTCATAAAGCAGCAAGGCCCGACAAGTCTATCGGGATCAGCCGCATCGGCGCGATTTTGCAAGGCGTGATGTCGCAGGCGACCGCATAGGCCTCCACGCCGCGGCCTATGGCCCGGACGAAGGCGCGGCCATAAGCGGGGTCGAGATCGGCGCAGATTTGAAACTGCCTGCAATCGCTTCGCTGAATCAGGAACAGCATTGCCGCGCGCCTGCCGGTCTCGACCAGATCGCCCATTTCTTCCAGATGTTTGGCGCCACGCGTCGTCACGCTGTCTGGAAATTCCGCAAGGCCAGCTTCCCGGATGAAATGCACATTCTTCACCTCGACATGCACGCTGCCTTTGGTCGCGTCCTCCAGCAGGATGTCGATGCGCGAATTGCGCCCGTAGCGCTGCTCGCGTTTCAACGTGGAAAAACCGTCAAGGGGTGGGAGCAGGCCTGCGAGAATGGCTTCTTCGGCCAGCCGATTGGGCAGGGCGGTGTTGACGCCGACCACCGTACCGTCTGCTTCCACCAGCTCCATTGCATGACGATATTTCCGCTTCGGCGCGTCGTGGACCGAGAGCCAGATCTGCGAGCCGGGGTCCGTCAGTCCGCGCATCGAGCCTGTATTCGGGCAAAATCCGGTGATCTCCTCGCCACTGTCCAGCACGGCATCGAACAGGAAGCGCTTGTAGCGGCGGATCAACCGGGCAGGGATCAAGGGCGGATCGAAGATCAACGGCAAGTCCTGACCGTGCAGTAAGCGGTCATACGCGTTCCAGCACGTTTCTGCCGGGCGCATCGGCAATTGCGTTCAGCGCGTCGCCACCCGGTTTGCGAGCAGGAACCTGCTTGTGGTCGAGCTTTTCGATCCAGGTCTGCCAATGCGGCCACCAGGAGCCTGCCGTCTCCTCGGCGCTGGCGAGCCAATCCTCATAGCTGCCGCCGGCCTTTCCATGGGTCCAGTACTGGTATTTCTTCTTGTCCGGCGGATTGACCACGCCGGCAATGTGGCCCGATCCCGTCACGACAAATTCGACAGGTCCGCCAAACAGCGCGCTGCCGATGTAAACCGATTTTGCCGGCGCGATATGATCTTCTCGGGTAGCGAGATTGTAGATCGGGATCTTCACCTTCTTCAGCGACAGCGTCTTGCCGGCGAGCTGCATCTGGCCCTGGCTCAGCGTGTTGTTGAGATAGCAATTGCGCAGATAGAAGGAATGGTTGGCCGCCGCCATCCGGGTCGAATCGGAATTCCAGTAGAGCAGGTCGAAGGGCATCGGATCCTGACCCTTCAGATAGTTGTTGACGAAATAGGGCCAGATCAGCTCGGAGGCGCGCAGCATGCTGAATGCTGAGGCCATTTTCGAGCCGTCGAGGTAACCGGTTTCCCGCATCCGGTCCTCCACCCCCTTCAATTGTTCTTCGTCGACAAAGACCTTGAGGTCGCCGGCATAGGTGAAATCCACCTGCGTCGTGAACAAGGTGGCGCTGGCGATGCGGCTGTCCTTCTCCTGTGCATGCAGGGCAAGCGCTGCGGCAAGCAGCGTGCCGCCGACACAATAGCCGATGGCATTGACCTTTTTCTCGCCGGTCGCCTTCTCGATCGTATCCAGCGCGAAGTCGATGCCTTCGCGGATATAGGCCTCCCAATCCTTGTCCGCATGGCGCTCGTCGGGATTGACCCAGGAAATGACGAAGACGGTGTGTCCCTGCTCGACGCACCACTTGATGAAGCTTTTCTGCGGGTTGAGGTCGAGAATGTAGAACTTGTTGATCCATGGCGGGCAGATCAAAAGCGGCCGCTTCAACACGGTATCGGTTGCCGGCGCATACTGGATGACTTCGCAAATATCACTCTGCGCGATCACTTTGCCGGGGGTGATGGCCATATTTTCGCCGACAGCGAATTTGCTGGTGTCTGTCTGGCGAATGCGCAGTTCGCCTTTGCCGGCAGCGATATCCTCGGCCAGCATCTGCATGCCCTTGACCAGATTGGCGCCACTGCTGGCGACCGTTTCCCGGTAGAGCTGCGGGTTCGTGGCGACGAAATTTGCCGGTGAAAGGGCGGCCGTGATCTGGCGGACGTAGAAGGCGGCCTTGTGGCGCGTATGCTCGTCGAGCCCTTCGGCGTCATTGACCATCTTGTCGGCCCAATCGGACAGAACCAGATAGGTCTGGCGGAGGAAATCGAAGAACGGATTGCGCTGCCAGTCCTCGTCGGCGAATCGTTTGTCTTTCGGCAGGGGATCATCGACCGGCGTGTCCGGCGAGGCGGAAAGGCGTGTCAGTGAGCGCGCCCAGATGCCGAAGACGGCGTTCAGCAGGTGGGTCTGCGCTTCCATCGTTCGCTTCGGGTCCGACATCCAGTATTCGGCCAGTTTGGACATCGTCTTGACAAGCTCGGACATCGGTTCGGAGATTGGATCGACAATCTCGCCCCGTTCGCGCGGCGCAAGCCAGCTGGAAGCGGCTTTTCCGAGGTTTTCAAGCGCCTTTGCCGCATTGACGGCCAGAGCCTGCGGATCCTTGACGATATAGGGTTCGAGCAGTTTTGCATCGAATGCCGGACCGGACTGTGCCGTCTCTTCCCGTTTGTTGTCCAAGGCATCCTCCCCAGGATTGTATCTGGCGTCTTTTGTATTTGCGCATCCTGCATGAAAATGACTACAAGTTCCAGCGATTGGCGCATAGTCTTTCGCAGGTAGCGGGAAAATGCACCCTTTGAATTTGCTGGATTTCCGGCAGGCATGCGGATTGTTGAGACCATGGCACAGATGACCTTTAGCCTCGAAAGCTTCGCCCGGCCGGCACACTTGGCCGCCATCATCGGGATGCTCGCCGCAAGCGGATGCCAGTCATCCGCAGAAACGGCAACCGTCACGCAGACCCCTTCGGCGCTGCAGGTGACGGTGGATGATGTGGATGCGCCCGATCAACCGGCGAAGCGCCCGACATCAAAGGATGGCTTCCCGAATTTCGGTGGCTCGTTGAACGCCGCCAATGTCCAGATGAACAACGAAGAAGCAGCAGCACTGCAACTGCAGCTCACGGCCCTGTCCAGCGCGCGCCAGTCCGGAACCATTACCGAAGCCGAATACCAGCGAAAGCTCGCCGAACTGCGCACGCTCGCAACCCAACATGGCCCGGAGACGCAGGCGTTGATCGCCAAATAGCACTTGCCTTTCGGCGGGATTTTCCGCAAAGCAACGAGAGGCTTTCGGCAGGTATTTCAGCGTGACTCGTCGCGCGGGTCGGATTTGCGACAAAATTTGCTGCCAGCGCTTGTGTTGAGATACTATCGTCCGGCTCCGGTTTTGCGGTTCGTTGCGGGGCTGGCGATCACTGGGAAAAACGAACCCGCCTGCCGCGGACAATGCCCGCGCGGTTTCAGGGGTTGAAGATGGAAGAATTTCACAAAGTCCGGCGCTTACCGCCCTACGTTTTCGAACAGGTCAATCGTTTGAAGGCGAGCGCGCGAGCCGGTGGCGCCGACATCATCGACCTTGGCATGGGCAACCCCGATCTTCCGACCCCGCAGGCGATTGTCGACAAGCTCTGCGAAGCCGTTCAGGACCCGCGCACCCATCGCTATTCGTCGTCCAAGGGCATTCCCGGCTTGCGTCGTGCCCAGGCTGCATATTACGCCCGCCGCTTCAATGTGAAGCTGAACCCGGACACGCAGGTCGTGGCCACCCTCGGCTCTAAGGAAGGCTTTGCCAACATGGCGCAGGCGATTACCGCGCCTGGCGACGTGATCCTGTGCCCGAACCCGACCTATCCGATCCATGCCTTCGGGTTCCTGATGACCGGCGGCGTGATCCGCTCGATCCCGGTCGAGCCTGACGAGACGTTTTTCCCACCGCTTGAGCGCGCTGTTCGCCATTCGATCCCCAAGCCGCTGGCGTTGATCATCAACTATCCGTCGAACCCGACGGCACGCGTGGCGACGCTTGATTTCTACAAGGACGTGATCGCCTTTGCGAAGAAGCACGATATCATCGTGCTGTCCGACCTTGCCTATTCCGAAATCTACTTCGACGACACGCCGCCGCCTTCCGTTCTGGAAGTTCCGGGTGCCATGGATGTCGCGGTCGAATTCACCTCGATGTCCAAGACTTTTTCCATGCCCGGATGGCGCATGGGCTTTGCAGTCGGCAATGAACGGCTGATTTCCGCACTTACCCGCGTCAAGTCCTATCTCGACTATGGTGCGTTCACGCCGATCCAGGTTGCTGCGACCCACGCACTGAACGGCGACGGTTCCGACATTGCCGAAGTCCGCTCGATCTATAAGCGTCGCCGCGATGTCATGGTTGAAAGCTTCGGCAAGGCTGGCTTTGAAGTGCCGCCGCCGGCAGCGACCATGTTCGCCTGGGCCAAGATCCCGGAAAAGTTCCGTCATCTCGGTTCGCTGGAATTCTCCAAGCTGCTGGTCGAAAAGGCCGATGTCGCCGTGGCCCCGGGTATCGGGTTTGGCGAAATGGGCGACGAATATGTACGCCTCGCGCTGGTCGAGAACGAGCATCGCATTCGCCAGGCTGCCCGCAGCATCAAGAAGTTCCTGTCGACCGCCGACGAGACGATGCACAACGTCATTTCGCTCAACGCCCACCGCTGAGCGTTATCGTTGAGCGCCTAACGTTGCGTTTCTTGGGCGGCCCGCTTGCGGCCGCCTATTTCCATTATCTGATTATGTCAGGACTGATCCATGGCTGATGCCCTTAAAATTGGCGTGGCGGGTCTTGGTACCGTTGGTGCCTCGCTCGCCCGTATCCTCCAGCAGCGTTCGAATGCGCTGACCGTTGCCTGTGGCCGTCCGATCATCGTCACGGCGGTCTCGGCGCGCGACAAGGCCAAGGATCGCGGCATCGACATGTCCGGCATGCAGTGGTTCTCCGATCCGGTGGACATGGCCAACAACGCCGATATCGACGTTTTCGTCGAGCTCGTTGGCGGCTCTGAAGGCGCCGCTGACCTGTCTGTGCGTGCCGCACTCGGCCGGGGCCTGCATGTGGTGACCGCCAACAAGGCCCTGTTGGCACGCTGCGGCGTCGAATTGGCCAAGCTGGCTGAGGAGAAAGGCCTTCTGCTCAATTACGAAGCGGCGGTTGCCGGTGGCATTCCGGTCATCAAGACGCTACGCGAGTCGCTGACCGGCAATAATTTCTCCCGCATCTACGGGATCATGAACGGCACCTGCAATTACATCCTCACCAAGATGGAGAAGGAAGGGCTTTCCTTTGCCGATTGCCTGAAGGAAGCCCAGCGCCTCGGTTATGCGGAGGCTGATCCTGCCTTCGACATCGAAGGCAATGACACCGCCCACAAGCTGGCGATCCTGACGACGCTGGCCTTCGGTTCGGAAATCGCCGCCGACAAGATCTATCTCGAAGGCATCACCAATATCTCGATCGAGGACATTCATGCGGCCGCCGATCTCGGCTATCGCATCAAGCTGCTGGGTGTTGCCCAGAAGACGGACAGCGGGATCGAACAGCGCGTGCATCCGACCATGGTTCCGCTCGATTCGGTCATCGCCCAGGTCGATGGCGTGACCAACGCCGTGGCGCTGGAATCCGATATTCTTGGCGAATTGCTGATGGTCGGCCCCGGCGCCGGCGGCAATGCAACCGCCTCGGCGGTACTCGGCGATATTACCGACATTGCCAAGAGCCGTCCGGGTGCGCAGGACGTTCCGGTGCTCGGTCGCCCGGCGCATCTGCTCGAACCGTATCGCCAGGCCGAAATGCAGAGCCACGAAGGCGGTTATTTCATCCGTCTGACGGTGCAGGATCGCACCGGCGTGTTCGCCAGCATCGCGACCAAGATGGCGGAAAACAGCATTTCGCTGGAATCCATCGTCCAGCATTCGAAACAGCCGGTTGTTGCCGGCAAGCCGCAGACGATCATCCTCGTCACCCATGCAACCATGGAAAGCGCTGTGCGCCGCGCCGTCGAAGCGATCAAGCATGAGGGTTATCTGGTTGGCGAGCCGCAGATGATTCGCATCGAACGGCCGAAGTCTTAAGTCTAGTGCGCTGCAGCGATCTCGGGAAATTCGCCCGATTTCGCTGCTGCGTCTGCGAAGCAGTTGATCCAATTGGCGCGAAAAATACGCGCCACGTACAAAAAATCGACCTCCACTCTCGCCATGCTGGTGCCCGCGCGGTAGATTGTCGCTGTCTGTCAGGTTCTTGGGGAGGAGCCTTAGCGATGAGTGTGGGAAAGACATGGGTCTCTCCGGCGGATTTCGCCGGATGCGACACATTCGAGCACAACCAGCCTGATGCCCAACGATGGTCAATCTCCGCGTCACATGCTGACGGCTGGGATGCCTCGGCCGATGGCATGTCGGACTGGGTGGTGCTCTTGGCCTTCTTGTGTGCCATGGTCGTGCCATTCGCCTTCGTGGCCTGGGTGATGGCGTAATCTGCAAAAGCATGGTTGGCGTGCTTGCATCTGAGGCCGGCTTGCCTCTGGTCATTTTTGTCAGGACCGCTAGAACAGCGGACGGATGATGGTTCGAGCTTCCAGCTGGGACATCGTCCATCCCGTCGTCACGACGCGGCGCCTTTAGGTGCTGTCCGGTCGTGTTGCAAAGCGAGTCCCATGTCCGAACCGGTAGATCCCGTCCAGCGCGCTTTTCTTGGTGTCGAGCAATCCGTCAGTGGTCAGCGCTGGATGAACCGCGCCGATCAGGCGGCGCAGAACAGGGCGCTCGCCATGAGCCAGGTGCACGGCATCCCGGAACTGGTGGCCCGCGTGCTCGCGGGCAGGGGCGTCGGCGTCGACGAGGCGCCGGCCTTTCTCGATCCGACCATCCGAAACCTGATGCCGGATCCATCGCGCCTGACCGATTGCGACGCCGCGGCAGAACGTATCTGTGCTGCCGTCAACCGCAGTGAGCGCGTCGCCATTTTCGGCGACTATGACGTGGATGGCGCGGCGTCCTCGGCGCTGATGTACCGATTTCTGCATCATTTCGGCATCGACGCCGAGATTTACATCCCGGACCGGATCTTCGAAGGTTATGGACCGAATGCTGCGGCCATCGATCAATTGATCGATCGCGGCGCGCAGCTGATCATCACGGTCGACTGTGGTTCGACCAGCATTGAGGCGCTGGGCGCCGCCGAACGCCGCAACATCGATGTGGTTGTGATCGATCATCACCAGATGAGCCACGAGATGCCGCCCTGTCATGCACTGGTCAATCCCAATCGCGAGGACGATCTGTCGGGGCTGGGGCATCTTTGTGCAGCCGGTGTTGTCTTCATGGTTCTGGTGGCCTGCCTGAGGCGTCTGCGCGAGGAAGGGCATGCCTATGCCCGCTCCCTCGACCTGCTCGCCTGGCTCGACCTTGTGGCGCTGGCCACGGTCTGCGACGTGGTGCCGTTGAAGGGCCTGAACCGTGCCTATGTCAACAAGGGGCTGATTGCCGCCCGCCACCAGAACAATGCGGGTCTTGCGTCACTGCTGCGCATCGCCGGCATCGGCGGCCCCGTCACGCCCTATCATTTCGGCTTTCTTGTCGGGCCGCGAATCAATGCCGGCGGACGGATCGGCGATGCGGCTCTGGGCAGTCGCCTGCTGACGTTGGAAGAGCCTGCCGAAGCCGACAAGATTGCCACCAAGCTGGATGAACTCAACCGCGAACGGCAGGCCATGGAAGCCATCATGCTGGCCGAGGCGGAGGCCGAAGCCATGGCCGAATATGGTACGGGCGAAACGGCCTCGGTCATCGTCACGGCGCGGGAAAACTGGCACCCAGGCATCGTCGGCCTGCTGGCGGCCCGCCTGAAGGAGCGCTTCAAGCGGCCGGCCTTCGCCATCGCATTCGACCCATCCGGCAAGGGTGCGGGCTCAGGCCGCTCGATCAACGGTTTTGACATCGGAAAAATGGTGCAGGCAGCCGTCGACAATGGCCTGCTGGTCAAGGGCGGCGGCCATGCGATGGCGGCCGGCTTGACGGTCGAGCGTGGTAATCTTGGCCGATTGCGCGCCTTTTTCGACGAGCAGGCGGCGACCCAGGTCGCAGCGCTTGCGTCCAATCAGACACTGAAGATCGACGGCGCGATCGGCGCGTCGGGCGCCACGCTGGCGCTGATCGACCAGCTCGAGGCCGCCGGTCCGTACGGTTCGGGTCATGCACAGCCGATCTTTGCCGTGCCGATGCACCGGCTGCGCGATGTGCGCCCGGTCGGCACGACGCATGTGAAGATCACGCTGGAGGCGCTGGATGGCAGCAAGCTCGAAGGTATCGCCTTCCGCGCGGCGGAAACCGAACTCGGCCATTTCCTGATGAACAATCGCGGCAATCAGGTTCATGTGGCCGGCACGCTGGGCGCCGATCATTGGCAGGGGAACCGCCGCATTCAACTGCGCGTGCTCGATGCCGCAAAGGCACCGTAACTTACGTAACGTGAGAAAAGTATCTTATGGGAAAGTGGCACGCCCTAGGGGAGTCGAACCCCTCTTCCCAGAATGAAAATCTGGTGTCCTAACCGATAGACGAAGGGCGCCTGCGCTTCGTGGCGCCCTTATGGCCGGGCGAGGTGATTCCTGCAAGCCTATTTTTCGCGTGACAGTGGTTTTTTCCACAGCCTCCAGCGAAAATACAGAACCAGAAAAAACAATGCACAGCGAATGGGTTAGCGTAAAGCTTTCCCATTGTTATCCACAGCTTGTGAAGGAAGAAGAAGTGGCACGCCCTAGGGGAGTCGAACCCCTCTTCCCAGAATGAAAATCTGGTGTCCTAACCGATAGACGAAGGGCGCATACGCTTCGTGGCGCCCTTATAGTCAGGGCGATTTGATCCGGCAAGCGGAAACTTGCCGTTGTTCATGAGAAAATTCGATCGCTGACCGGCCGGGAGAAATGTAGGAAAACCCGCAATATCTGTGGGGTCCGCAGAGTTCAATTCCTGAGGGGAAGTTCAATTTTCCGGAAGAGAATGGAGTGGCACGCCCTAGGGGAGTCGAACCCCTCTTCCCAGAATGAAAATCTGGTGTCCTAACCGATAGACGAAGGGCGCGTGCGCTCCGTGGCGCCCTTATAGTCAGGGGCATGCAAAGCCGCAAGCGCCATTTTTCGATTTTTTCAAAAAAATGACAGTCGCATCCGGCATGTGGAAAACCGTGAAAACCGAATGATTCAGTAGCCTTGACCGAAGTGGCGGTTCCGCTCTCCGGCTAGCGTGGCCTTTGAGGGGCTCAGAGCTTCGGTGCCTCCGCATTCTTCTTGCCGGTCAGCATTCGGCGTAGCGACGACATGAATTTGTTCTTTTTCTGCTGCGCGGCCGGCGTGGCTTCGGCGGCGTCAGCACCGACCGGGATCGCGGCTAGGCCGGGATCGACAGTCACAGTTGCGCCTGCCTGGGCTTGCGTCGCTGGGGCTGGAGCGGGGGCATAGGAGTGCATCTTGCGCTTCGGCCGAGGGTCGGACAGGCGCTTGAGTACCGGAGGGCCGTCTTCCTGGGCAACCGGTGCGACAGCAACGGTTCCGGCATCGGCCTCCGCTTCGGTGAGTGGAAGCGCATCGGCGGGAATATCGACGATTCCCTGCGGTTGCTGTGCCGACGGGCTGAACAGGCTCTTGCTCATCGCGTTGATCTTCATGGTCGGCATGTCGCTGGGCACGATGCTGGAAGATCCGGCAACTTCGGTCGGCTGAGGTTTGGCCGTTGGGCTGGTATCCGTGGGCTCGACTGCCGGAGCGCTGTCCGGAGCGCTGGCCGAAGCGGAGAACAGGCTATTGTTGCCCGCGTCGACGCGGGCAGGCTGCATGATGACCTGGCTAAGATCGGCCGGTTGCTGCTGTTGCGTGACCGCCATGACTTCGGGCGGCGGTTCGGCGATATCGGCATAGGCGGCCGCCATGGTCGAGGATTTGGATGCGTTATGGCCCGGGCCCGGTTCATAGAGCGGCAGTTCGCCATTGGTGGATGATGTCGCCGCCGTCGTGCCAGCACCTCCGGCCGCGACCACCAGCGGATCGACATAGCCTTTGTTCTTGGCGATGGCCTTGCCGCTCGCAGCAACCGGTTGGGCCGCGTTGCCCAGAGACATCACTTCATCGGCACTGCTCTGGCAGGAGGCCAGCATCAGTGCGGACAGCATCGCAGCCGTGCGCAAGGGGGATGTGCGGGAAAGAAGGAAACTGCTCATCTTGGCCTCTGTCCTGTCGGAGGGCCCCGGTCAGGGGCTGGAGGCGCCGCGAACGGCGCGCTCCGTCAGAACCCAATTAAGCACGCAAACTTGCGCGAGGCGGGCTTACCAGGCGCCGGTGTTCGGCATTGACAGCCACGGTTCGGCCGGTGCCAGGCTTTCGCCCTTCTGCAGGATCTCGATGGAGATGCCGTCAGGCGAGCGGACAAAGGCCATGTGGCCGCAACGGGGCGGGCGGTTGATCGTGACGCCCGCATCCATCAGCTTCTGGCAGATCGCATAGATGTCATCGACCTCATAGGCGAGGTGGCCGAAATTGCGACCGCCGGCATAGTCCTCGGTGTCCCAGTTATAGGTCAGTTCGAGGCACGGTGCGGAATGGGCTTTTGCCTGGTCGACATCTTCGTCGGCAACGAGAAAGACCAGCGTAAACCGTCCTTTGTCGTTTTCGTAACGACGGATCTCTTTCAGGCCAAAAATGTTACAATAGAAGTCGAGTGAGGCATCCAGGTCTTTGACCCGGACCATTGTGTGCAAATAGCGCATGAGCGTTCTCCCTGATAACTGACGTGATATGGAACAGTGGACAGGTTCGAGCAAGGCTAAGTCTGCAAAAGGTTCTGGGTAAATATCAAACTAGGGCTTGCGCTGGTCCGTTAACGGAATGTTAATCTGATCGACAAGAATCGGTTAACCCTACAATGTGACGCGTTTTCGAGGGGCTTGGGGAAATGGCGGACAAGATATCATCGAAAGGGCTCGCTGGTTTCGAGGAGCTGTCTGGCGATGCTGTAGACCTTATTGAGATCACCGGCGTCGTTAAGTGGTTTGACGTCGCCAAGGGGTTCGGGTTTATCATACCGGACAACGGCATGCAGGATGTGCTCTTGCACGTCACATGCCTTCGTCGCGACGGGTATCAGACCATTCTGGAAGGCACGCGCATCGTCGCGCTGATCCAGAAGCGTGACCGCGGTTACCAGGCCTTCCGCATACTTTCCATGGACCAGTCGACGGCGGTACATCCGTCGCAGCTGCCGCCTGTGCGCACGCATGTGCAGGTCACGGCGACAAGCGGACTGGAGCGTGCGCTGGTAAAATGGTTCAATCGCACCAAGGGCTTCGGCTTCCTGACGCGCGGCGAAGGCACGGAAGACATCTTCGTTCATATGGAAACGCTGCGCCGCTTCGGTCTGACCGAGCTGCGCCCCGGCCAGACGGTGCTGGTGCGTTTCGGCCCCGGCGACAAGGGTCTGATGGCGGCGGAAATACATCCGGACAATCCATCGCCCGCAACAATGGCGCATTGATCCGATGGTCTCGTCTGTCCAGAAATTGAAAAGCGCCGTCCTGGCGCTTTTTTTGTTGCTCGGCTTCGTCCTTCCATCCCTTGCCGAGGTCACGTTTGCCACCGGCAAGCTGACCATTCTGACAACGACCGGCGAGAAGCGGGAATTCGATGTCGAATGGGCGATCAGCATGGAGCAGCGGGCGAGGGGGCTGATGCAGCGCGAGCAGCTCGCGGATGACGCCGGCATGCTGTTCGATTTCGGCGAAAGCCGCATGGTGACGATGTGGATGGCCAACACGCCGCTGTCGCTCGACATGCTGTTCATCAATGAGACAGGCCGAATCGTCCGTGTCGCCGAGCGCACAACGCCGTTTTCCGAAGCCATCGTCGGTTCCGGCGAACCGGTGCGTTATGTCCTAGAGATTCGCGGCGGTCGGGCAGGCGAACTGGGGATCACTGCAGGTGGCCGTTTGAACCTGCCGCTTGCGGTTCCGAATGGGCCGCAGCCCTGAGGATTTTCATTTTGTGCAAATACCTGCTGGGAAACCGCTTTTTTACTGTTGCGGCGCACAGGTGAACCGTGTATTCCGGCAAACATTGCTGGAACGGAGTGTAGCGCAGCCTGGTAGCGC
>NZ_AHZC01000405.1 GCF_000247475.1 Rhizobium sp. PDO1-076
CTCGATGTCACAGTGCGCCAGCAGGTCCTGTCGATTCTTGATGAACTGGTGGTCGAGCGCAATATCGGGCTGATCTTCGTCTCGCACGATCTCAATCTGGTGCGCAGCTTCTGTGACCGGGTGATCATCATGTATGCCGGCCGCATCGTCGAGACCATTGCGGCGGCCGATCTGGACAATGCACAGCATCCCTACACCCGCGGCCTACTGAATGCGCTCCCCAGCCTCGACCATCCGCGTGATCGGCTCGAAGTGCTGCGCCGCGATCCGAAATGGCTGGAGAATTGAACATGAGCATGATCACGGTCGAACATCTTGCCGTCTCGTATGGCAGCGGAGATACGCTCTCGCGCGTCGTTCAGGACGTTTCCTTCGAGGTTGCCAGGGGCGAGGCCTTTGGTTTGGTCGGCGAAAGCGGCTGTGGCAAGTCGACGGTGCTGGGTGCACTGGCCGGCCGCAACAAGCAATGGACCGGCTCGATTGTGATCGACGGAGAGACCATCGGCCAGAAGCGGTCGAAATCGCAACTCGCCAAGCAGCAGATGGTGTTTCAGGATCCTTTCGGCTCGATCCATCCACGCCACACGATTGGCCGGACATTGCTTGAACCGCTGGAGATCCACGGTAAGGACAGACGCCAGGAACGCGTGGAAAAGGCATTGAGCGATGTTGGTCTTCCGCAGAACTTCCGCTATCGTTTTCCGCACCAGCTCTCCGGGGGGCAGCGGCAGCGCGTGGCGATTGCCCGCGCCCTCATTCTGGAACCGAGCATCCTGCTGCTCGATGAACCGACATCCGCACTGGACGTTTCTATTCAGGCTGAAATTCTCAATCTGCTCAAGGATCTGCGTGAGCGTGAAACACTGACCTATATCCTTGTCAGCCATGACCTTGCGGTCGTGGCGCATCTCTGCGATCGTGTCGCCGTCATGCAAGACGGCGGCTTTGTCGAAATTGCCGACAAACGTCAGCTTACTGAGGATAAGGTTACCCATCCCTACACCCGGACATTGGTGGACGGAAGCCGTGGATACGTTCACCACAATTTACGGGCCGACGCCGATCACGCTCTTTCCAGTTTAGAACAGCCGCCCGTGCGACTAACCTCGTAAGACAGCATGATTAGGATGACGGTACCCTCGCGCCGATCGGATATCCCAATGACGCCGCGCCTCCGTTCGGGTTCGTCTTGTCTGCAGGAAAATCAGGAACTGAGCGCCGCCGGACAAATGTGAACCGCCCCGGCTTTGCCGGAGACCCCAACTCGTAAGTGGAGCTCGACCGCCCCTTCAAACGATGATCTCGTTCATCGATGAACACCGTGCTGTTCGGGGTCGAGCCGATATGCACAACGTTCTCGGACAAGACGGTTCCGATTCCGACTGACCGGGTTGACCGCCAGTTCAAAGCCTCCGCGCCGAACAGACTCCGGATCCACGTCTTTCAGATCACCAAGACTGAAGATCTCGAAGGTCACCAAAGCCGACATTTTTCGCCTCGACAAAGTCCAGTCGCTGATGATCGTCATCAGCAGCAGGCCCCTCGGCTGCGCTCCGGTCCTATCGAAGCAAGCTGTTCAGGCGCCGTCACGTTGCACACCAGAGGCTTCCGCCGGCTGCCCTTGCTCGAAAACAGTCTCCCCAATCGGCACGCGGCGGGACTGGGCCGGCAACAGCAGACGATCCAACTCGTCGTCTGTCATGCGATCGAACAATAGCAGCGACTTAATGACTGTCCGATCGAGTATCAAAACACGTTTCCTTTACTCACTTGCTTCCCGCATGCAAAACCGCGACCCCGATCGTCGATACTGGCATATCTTGCCCATTTATCAGCCGTCGCCGGTGCAATTTAAGAGCGCATAAACGATGAATCTGCAAACTTTACACTTTGGAGCATGCTTTCAGTTTTCTCAATCTCTAGTGGGTATATTGTTCTTGCTTTGTCGACGTTGACGTCCTGGGAGTGCGTGATGAATTCTGAGTGGCACTTGATTGATGGCCGATGATACCTGTCAGGGCCAAGTCCCTGTCGCTCGCAGTAACTCTCAAGGCCCGTGGCGCGTCTTCCGCACGGTTCTTGCGCTGGCGATTGCCTGGAATCGCTCGCTGCTTTCCAAGATTATTATCGTGTTTCTCGGCGTGGCACTTCTCTCCTACAGTTTGGGCGCGCTAGTCGGCTGGTCGATGTTCGTCGACGCCGCCAAGGAGCAATGGAACAACCAGGCGCGCATCAACACCCAGATCGCCAGTTCCACCCTGCGCAACATCTATACCTATGTGGCGATCAGGACCGATAGTGGCGGCCAGGTCGAGCGGATCGTCACCGATCAGCCGATCGGTGACGACGACTCCATCCTCTTCACGGGCTTCACCCCCACCGACGTGCTGGCGTTGGTCGCAGCACAGACCAAAAATGACGCCTGGTTGTTCCAGTTCGACCCGGAAACCGAGCGCTTTGTCGATGTGGCCGCATCGTCGGGGATCTCACCTGCGGAAACGCCGTGGATCGACACCAGCGAAAAGTTCTTCGCAGGTGATGCGCCGCCAAGGCGGGTCTCAACCGGCTTTGCCGAGATAGCCGGCGAGACTCATTATGTCGGACTATTGCCGATCGTCAGCCCGGAGGACGTGATGCTGGGCGCGGTGGCAGTCTCGATCGGCAAGGCCTCGAACCTGAACCGAGCGCAGCAGGAACTGATCTACAACTCGCTGCTCATGGTCTTGACCATCCTGCTACTCACTGGCCTTGTCGCAACTGTGCTGGCCAGGCGGCTCTTTCGGCCGGTACCGGCGCTGGTCCAGGCTACTTTGCAGATTGCCGACGAAGTTACGGATAAAGTAACGCCCTTCCAGAACCGAAGCGATGAAATCGGCGAAATGGCCCGAGCAATCGAGGCGCTGCGTGAGGCCGTGGTCGAGAGAGCCCGGCTACGCGAAATCCGCGATATGGCGGTAGAACTTGAGCATATGGCACATCACGACGCCTTGACCGGCCTCGCCAACCGAGCCCTGTTGATGAAGACGCTGGACGAAGCGCTCGAAGATATCGAGCACACGGGTCGGTTCAACATCCTCCTGCTTGACCTCGATCGATTCAAAGTTGTCAACGACACACTTGGCCATGGCTGCGGTGACCAGTTGCTGATCACGACCGCACAGCGCATCCGCGAAATGCTTGGCGATGGAGATCTTGCAGCGAGGCTCGGCGGCGACGAGTTTGCCGTGGTCCAGCGGGTGCGGACTGACGCACACAGCGAGGCACGCGGATTGGGAACCCGTCTCCTCCAGACGATTTCCGCAGGCTTCATGTTGGAAGGAAATGAAGTTGTGGTGGGCACCAGTATCGGCATTTCCTGCGCGCCGACGCATGGAGCAACCGCTGGCCAGCTGCTGCAGAACGCTGATCTTGCCCTTTACCGCGCCAAAGCCGCCGGGCGCGGCACAGCGATCATCTTTGAACACGGCATGGACATGGTGGTTCAGGACCAGCACGCCCTGGAGATCGACCTCAGACTTGCTCTACAGCGCGGCGAATTCGAGCTACACTACCAGCCCTTCGTGAACATCTTGACCAGCGAGGTCTGCGGCTTTGAAGCGCTTGTGCGCTGGCACCACCCACTGCAAGGACTGGTACCGCCAGACCGCTTCATACCGCTGGCAGAAGAAACGGGTGTCATCGTCCCGCTCGGAGCGTGGGTTCTGAAGCGTGCCTGTGCCGACGCCGCCACGTGGCCTGCAAACATGCGACTTGCAGTCAACCTGTCGCCGGTGCAATTGCGTCACGGCGGTATCGTTGAGACGGTCGAGGCTGCCCTTATTTCATCCGGCCTGCCGGCCGAGCGCCTGGAACTGGAGGTCACCGAAACGGTGATGCTGGCGGGTGCTGAAAGCCGAGAAGCTCTGCGGGCAATTGGCGGCATGGGCATATCCATCGTGCTTGACGATTTCGGCACGGGCTATGCCTCTCTGAGCTATCTAGCCGACATGCCCTTCAGCAAGATCAAGATTGACCGGGGATTTGTCGCCGACCTGCCGACCCGTCCGACCTCAAGGGCGATCGTGGCCGCCATCACCAATCTGGCCCGTGAACTGGACATGCAGATCACTGCCGAAGGCGTTGAGACCGAAGAGCAACTTCTTATTCTGAAGGCCGCAGGCTGCACCAATGCACAGGGTTACTTTTTCGCGAGGCCACGGCCAATCGCCGATATCAAACTGCACGCGCAAGGGGCCAGGCCTGAAGCCGTTTCGAAATAAGGTCCGCAAGAATAGCCGGAGTGAAACCACTCTCGACGCCCCGATGGGAGAAGTAACATGCATAGACTGGCAGCCATAGTGTTTGTCTTGGCCTGGCTCTCGCCATCGGCCCAGGTGCTCGCACAGGAAAGCAGCACACTCAAGAAGATCCTCGCGACTGGTAGGATCTCATTGGGCTATCGAGAGGCGGAACCACCGTTCTC
Organism: Rhizobium sp. PDO1-076; assembly: GCF_000247475.1. Taxonomy (GTDB): domain Bacteria; phylum Pseudomonadota; class Alphaproteobacteria; order Rhizobiales; family Rhizobiaceae; genus Allorhizobium. The sequence continues at coordinate 4,463 of NZ_AHZC01000405.1, forward strand.
CTACAAGACGCCGGATGGCAAGATCATCGGCTTCTCCATGGATCTTTGCAACCACGTGGTGGAAGCAGTCAGGCAGCACCTCAAGCTGGATACGCTCCAGATCGACTACGTTGCAGCAACTTCGGCCACGCGTTTCGTTCTGGTCAAGAGCGGCAAGATCGACATCGAATGCGCCGCCACCACCAACAATGCCGAGCGCCGGAAAATCGTCGGATTTTCCTATCCGCATTTCACAACGGCCACCCAATACATGACGCGACGCGACGATGGCATCGCCAAGATAGAGGATCTAGCCGGGCGCTCGGTGGCAGCAGCATCCGGCACCGTAAACATCGACCAGCTAAACGCGATCAACCGCGAGAAACAGCTGAACATTGGCGTGATGCCGACCAAGACTAATTCCGAATCCTTCGATCTCGTGGCCGATGGCCGCGCGTCAGCCTTTGTTTGGGACGGCATCCTGCTCGCCGCCATGATCGCGCAGGCACCCGACCCATCAAAATTCTCGCTATCGCAGGAGACCCTGAGTCCACCAGAACCCTACGGCCTTCTCGTGCGTCACGGTGATGAAGAGTTCCGAACAGTAGTCAATGCCGCGCTAAAGCAGGTCTTCACCAGCCACGAGATCGATGCGATCTACGCGACGTGGTTCATGTCGCCGATCCCGCCCGACGGCATGAATCTCAATCTTCCAATGTCGCCAGCCCTGACATCGGCCTTTGCCGCTCCGACAGACTATGTGGAATAGAGAGGATAGACAGATGAAGCGCGAGAACCCACGGCGCATGCCCATAGCGAAACTGTTGCTCTGCGCCGCCACACTCCTCTCGATTCTATCATCGACAGAGGCGGGCCGTGCCGAAGCACCGGCCTCGACGCTGAAGAAGATTGCCGAGACGGGCGTCGTACGTATCGGTTACAGCGCCGAGGATTTTCCGTTCTCCTACCGCCAGTCCGACGGAATGGTTACAGGGTACTCGACCGAGTTGTGCCTGGAGGTAATCGATTACATCAAGAACAGGCTGAAACTTGGCGCGATCGAGGTCGAATATGTCGAACGGACACCGCGAAACCGAGTCGCCATGCTGCGCAACGGCGAACTGGATATCGAATGCGTCGCCAGCACCAACAATGCCGAGCGGCGCAAGAGTGTAAGCTTCTCCTATCCACATTTTGTAACCGGCACCCAGTTCGTATCGCTGAAGAAGAACAACCTCAAGACGATTGCCGATCTTGCCGGCCATACGGTCGCCGCCACATCGGGCACCACCAATATCGGTCAACTCAACACCATCAATCGCGAACGCGCCCTGCACATCGCCGTAATGCCGGTAGAGACCCACAAGGATGCCTTCCAGCTTGTGACTGAAGGGCGGGCAGCTGCCTTCGTCATGGACGGCATACTGCTTGCCGCGATGGTGGCAAAATCGGATAGTCCCGAGGACTACACGCTCTCGACCGAGGCCTTCGGTTGGCCGGAGCCCTATGGGCTCATGGTTCGGTTGGACGACATCGAATTCAGGGATGCGGTAAACGCTGCCCTAACGGAGATCTACGCCAGCGGTAGGATCGGGCCACTCTACGAGAAGTGGTTCAACATGCCCGTTGCGCCATCCGGCATCAACCTGCGCCTGCCAATGTCGGCGGAAGTGCGTGCCGCCTTCGACAATCCCGCCCACCCTGTCGAGTGACGGACCACTACAGAACGTTTTCGAGGTCTGCGCTTCACTTGTCGTGAAGAGAACAAATGCATTCTGGACCGTCATTTAATCTGGAAGCCATGGGCCAGCGGATCGCGATCGTCGACAAAGATCGTGTTATGGCCGATGATGCGCGCCCAGCCACCGACGCTCGGCCTGATGCCGGTGAAATCGCCGACCCGCACCTCGTCCTCGACCCGGCCCTCGAAGACGGTGCCGATCAGGCTCTCCTGCCGGAATGCCTCACCGACGCGCAACCGGCCCTTTCCGTGCAGCTGCGCCATGCGCGCGGACGTTCCCGTGCCGCCCGGCGATCGGTCGATCGCCTTGTCGCCATAGAAGACTGCACCGCGACCATCGGAGGCATTGCTGGTCGGCGTATCGCACCACAGTGCATGGTGGACACCGGATATCCGCGCATCCTCGGGGTGAACGGGATTGCAGATCGGCGCCAGTGCGTCGCGAAGCCTGCGGCTGAGATCCACCACATCACCGGCGGACATGCCATCCAGGCCCGGCCAGTTTCGTTGCGGTTCGACCACGGCATAGTAGTTTCCGCCATAGGAAATATCGACGGCAAGGCTCCCGACACCGGGCACCTCGACGTCGAGATCGGCGGCATGCAGATAGCTGGCCACGTTGAACATTCGCACGGATTCCACGTATTCACCCGACTTCTGGTAGCGGATATCGACACGGCCGGCCGGTGTCTCGATCGACAGCTGCCCCGGAACCCGGGGCGTGACCATGCCTTCCTCGATCGCAGCCGTCACGAGGCCGATCGTTCCGGCACCGCACATGGGCAGGCAGCCGCTGACCTCGATGAAGATGACGGCGAAATCGCAATCCTCCCGATAGGCGGGATAGATGATCGCGCCGGACATGACGTCATGGCCACGCGGCTCGAACATCAGTGACTGACGGATCCAGTCGTGATCGCGAACGAAAATCTCACGCCGTTCGGCGATCGGCAGATGCGGCAGGATCGGTCCGCCGCCGGCAACTAGGCGAACCGGGTTTCCGCATGTATGGGAATCGATGCAGAAGAAACTGCGACGCATGTCTTCTCTACTTTCTCAGCGGGAACCCGGTCTGGCGCCGGCAACAGATCGCCCCTGCAAGGCGCCCTTGGACAGGCGATCGAGGAGGATGGCGACGGCGACGATGGCGAGACCCGCCCGTAGGCCGAGCCCCATTTCCATGCGTGTCAGGCCGCGGGTCACTTCCGCACCCAGCCCTCCCGCACCGACAAGGCCGGCCAGCACGACCATGGCCAGCGAAAGCAGGATGCACTGGTTGAGGCCGACAAGCAGGGTTGGCGTGGCCGACGGGATCTCGATCTTCAACAGGATCGCGCGCGGCGGCGCGCCTATCGCATGACCGAGTTCCATCAGGTCGCGCGGCACCTGCTTGAACGCCAAGGTCGTCAGCCGCAGCATCGGCGGCACGCCGTAGACGATGGTTGCAATGATGGCCGGCACCCGGCCCAGACTGAAAATCATCACGGCCGGGATCAGATAGACCCATGGCGGTACAGTCTGCATGATATCGAGGATCGGCCGCAATGCCGTTTCCAGCTTCCGGTAACGCGATGCCAGGATGCCGAGCGGAAAGGCGATGGTGACGGAAAGCGCGACCGAGACCGTGACCAGGGCAAGCGTCTGCATGGATGCGGTCCAGAGGCCGGCGAGAAGGCAGAAGCCCAGGGAGGCCAGGGCCACGATCGCCAGGCGCCAACCCGCCAGCAGCGCTGCGACGCCGGCTGCGACCAGCATCACGACATAAAACGGCGGATAGAGCAGGACGCCCTCGATTGCGCCGAGCACCAGCTCGATGAACCGGGTGATCGCCGAGAAGAACGGATGGAAATTGGCATTCAGCCAGTCGACACCGGGCGCGAGATAGGAACCCGGAGAAAACATGAGGGTTTCGGGATTCATTGGACACCTGCCTTCACGTTGCGAGCCGCGTTCTGTGTCAACCTGTCGAGCACCATGGTGACGATGACGATGGCGATGGCGGCATTGATGGATGTGGCGATATCCAGCGTGCGCACCGCGCCATAGATCGTTTCGCCGAGGCCACCGGAACCGACGATGCCGGCAATCACCACCATGCCGAAAGCCATCATCAGGCTCTGGTTCACGCCGGCCATGATGCTGGGCAATGCAAAGGGCAGCCGGATCTTGGTGAACATCTGCCAGGAGGTCATGCCGCTCGCCTGGCCTAGTTCGATGAAGACGGATGGCGTCATGCGGATGCCAAGCGAAGTCAGCCGGATCGCCGGCGGCATGGCGACGATGAAGGTCGCGGCGAGCGCTGTGGCCGGGCCGTAGCCCATCAGGGCGATGGTGGGCAGCAGATAGATGTAGTGCGGCAGCGTCTGGATCAGATCGAGAAGCGGCTCCAGGAAACGGTCCAGCGATTGCGAGAAGCCAGCCACGATCCCGATCGGAATGCCCACGGCAAGCGCAAGGACCGTGGCCGTCGCTACAAGGGCCAAGGTGCTCATGGTTTCGGCCCAGAGGCCCATCATGGCGCAGGCGACGAGGCCCGCTGCCGTCAGCACGCCTGCAGTCGTATTGATCACCCGCCAGGCCAAAAGGCCCATTAGGACGGCGACGACATAGAAGGGGGCAAGCTGCAGCAGCCAGAGAATACCGTCGAATGTTCCCTCGAGGACCGCGCGGATCGCATCGAACAGCCATTCGCCATTGTCGCCAATCCAGCTAAGCGCGTCATCGACCCGTGTGTCGAAGGCATCAGTAATCGTCTCGATCTCCATCGCCGCCCCCTATGCCGCGACAGGATGGATATCGGGGGTTCCCGCGACACCGCAAAGAAGATCACGCGTGGTGACCACACCGACAATCCGGCCGTCCTCGACGACGGCAACAGCATCGCGATCCGACTTCATCGTCAGGTCGATCAGCGCCGCGATATCGGCATCCGGCGTTGCCTGCATCAGGGATGACACGTCGATCCCGGGATGCGATGTCGCGAATGTCTCCACCGGCTGCATGACCGTAAGCGCCTTGACGAGATGAATGCGGGAAATGCCTGCCACGAATTCCGCGACATAGTCGTCCGCCGGCCGGGTGACGATGTCTTCCGCCGTGCCGACCTGGACGATGACACCGTCCTTCATGATCGCGATCCGGTCCCCAATGCGAATGGCTTCCTCGAGGTCATGGGTGATGAAGACGGCGGACTTGCCGAGCGACTTGGTCAGCTGGCGGAATTCATCCTGCAGCTGCCGGCGGATGAGCGGATCAAGCGCGCTGAAGGGTTCGTCCATCAGGATGATTTCGGGATCGGCCGCGAGCGCACGCGCCAGGCCGACACGTTGCTGCATGCCGCCGGACAGTTCGTTCGGCAACCGGGACGTCCAGTCGGACAAGCCCACTTTGTCGAGGGCGGCCTTGGCCGTCTTGTTGCGCTCATCCTTCGGCACGCCGCGCACTTCGAGGCCAAAAGCGGCGTTTTCCAGAACGGTCCGGTGCGGCAGGAGCGCGACACTCTGGAAGACCATGCCGATATTGCGCGCCCGCATGTCCCTGAGCTCGACAGCATTCAGCTTTGCAATGTCCCGCCCCTTCACGGTGATCGTCCCGAGGCTCGGCTCGATCAGACGGTTCAGCAGGCGGATCAGGGTCGACTTGCCGCTGCCCGACAGGCCCATAATGCAGAAGATCTCACCGCGATGAACCTTCAAGCTTGCATCCGAGACACCGACCACACAGTCGAAGTCCTGCAGAACCTGCCTCTTCGACAGGCCACGTTCTGACACGGCCTTGACGGCTGCGGTCGCGCGGGCGCCGAAAATCTTCCAGACGTTCCGGCATTCGACCAGCACTTCGCTGGTGTCACTGATTGCTGTGCTCATAGCGTTCCCCTGGATCCGATTCATGTCGGCCTTCTCAGTCTCGGTGTTCGGGTGCGGACCGGAAACGCTCCGATCCGCATGGCAAGGTCATTCGCCCTTGATATTGCCCCAGCGCTTCAGAAGGTCGGCATGGCCGGCCGTCCAGTCGGCAACCGCCTGGTCCATGGTCTTGCCATCATTGACGGCGCCGTTGATGGCGGTGATATCGGCGAGCGGCACATAGACGCTGGCCATGACTTCGCGAGCATGCGGATAGGCTTCGGAGAAGCCCTTCTGGCCGATCCAGTAGTAGCTCTGCGGCGGCGGGAAGACACCCTTCGGGTCCTGCAGGTACTTGACCGGGTACTTCTGGACCATCCACGACGGTTCCCAGATTGTGACCGCGATCCACTCCTTGCGGTCATAGGCGGCCTTCAGAGCCGCGGTCATGGCCGCGGTGCTACCCTCGACGAGCTGGAGCTTTATGTCATAGTCCTTGACCGCTTGAGAGGCGTCGCGCATCAGGCCGGATCCCGGCTCGATACCCACGATCTTGCCACCGAACTTGTCCGAATTCTCGTTGAGCTGTTCAAGCGTGTTGATGTCGACATACGTCGGAACGGCAATGGCCTGATAGAGGCCATGCGAAACGGGAGAGATCTTCTCGAGCTTGTTCTTGTTCTTGTCCCAATAGTCCTGAGCCACATAATCCGTCTGCGATGCGAGCACTTGGACGTCGCCCTTGGCCAGCGCGGCATAGGCAATGCCCCATTCGGAGAATGACACGACATCGACCGTGTAGCCCGCGTCTTCAAGCACCTTTTTCGTGATGCCGGTGATCGGCGTCAGGTCTTCCCAGGACATGGTGCCCATCTTGATCGACTTTTCTTCCGCATGGGCAGAAAACACGGTCATACCAACCATTGCAGCCGCGCTCAGCGCCTTCCACAAAGCTTTCATCCTCATTCTCCTTTTACGTTCCCGTTTATTTTCGAAGGCCGGGCATGTGCCCAAACCCCATGATTGCGCGGCGAAGGGTTATCCCTCGCGTCCGGCACGCAATTCCTGCAGTCGGATCACCGTGTTGATGCCAAGCCATGCGAACGGCTCCGGCGGGAGCCTCGAGGGCTCCGGGTGATCCATGAATTGTTCGAGGTGACGGGAGGCATTGCCCGTCGCAAGTTCGGCCGCCATCATCCCGGCAAGCGTGCTTTTGACCGTGCCGAGGCCGTTTTCGCAGCAGGCGGAATAGAGGCCTTCCTCGACTTCGCCGAAGGCCGGAACATGGTTCAGGCTCAGGCAGAGGCGGCCCGACCAGCTGTGCTCGAAAGGCACGTCCTTCAGGGCCGGAAACCGTGCGTCCAGCGCCTTCTTGTGCGCTTGCGCCATGCCGGACATGCGTCGGTCCGACGCTTCGAGCTTCGTCTCATAGGTATATTTCGTGCGGATCGCGATGCGCGACTGGCCGCCGGAGGTTATCTTGCGAACCGTGGCGCCCATGGCATCGGCGGGAAGCAGTGCCCAGCGGTCCTGTCCGCAGACCTTGCGCGCCGTCTCTTCGGGGATCGCTGCCGTCATCGACGCATAGGCAAAGATGTGCATCATCCGACCCTGGTAGAAACCGAAATCGTCGATATGCCCGTTCACGCCCAGAATGACCTTCGGGGCTGAAACCCGGCCCTTGTCTGATGTCGCGACCCAGGTGGTTCCATCGCGCTTCAGCGACCGGACGGGAGAACGTTCGAAGATGTCGACGCTGCGCGACAGGCCGGCTGCAAGTCCGCAAACATAGTCCGCAGGCTGGATGAGAACGGCGCCGGGGGTATAGATGCCGCCAAGATAATAGTCCGAGCCGGTGATCTCGCGCAGTTGCCTGGCATCGAGATAGGTGTGCTTCTCCCCGGCGCTTCTGAGGGATTCCCCGAATCTGGCGTTCAGCGTCATGCCGCGGGCAGTTGCCGCAGCATTGATCTTGCCGGCGAGGTCGAAGGTCCCGCGCGACATTCCATACTCCGCCGCCGCCTGTGCGGCGAAGGCGATGGCCTCGCGGTTCTGCTGCATTTCCAGACGCGTCGCATCCAGGCCGCCGCTCGAATATTCGCTCGACGACAGGTTATGCGGCACGTCGATCATGAAGCCGGAATTGCGCCCGGCCGTTCCCTTGCCAACCTCGCTGGCCTCCAGCATGACGATACTGTCGCCGGGCCTGAGCTGGCGCAGACGGCGGGCTGCCGACAATCCGGCAAACCCTGCCCCGACGATCAGCCAGTCCGCCTTGACCTCACCTTCCAGGCTGCGGGCGGGAAACGACCTTTCGCTGATCGCCTCCCAGCCGGACCGTCCGTTTTCGAAGGGAAGACGTCTGACGGAGCCCGTGTTCATCGGATCGTCTCGTCGACCGAGCGTTCCGAAAGATCGATCCAGATCGTCTTCAGTTCGCAGTAGTTGTCATGCGCGAAGATCGACTTGTCGCGGCCGCCGAAACCGGATTCCTTGTATCCGCCGAACGGCGTCGAGGCGTCGCCTTCACCAAAGCAGTTGACGGTCACCACACCAGCCCGGATCTCGCGCGACAGCCTAATCGCGTTGCGGAGGCTTGCCGTATAGACGGAGGCCGTCAGGCCGTAATTGGTGTCATTGGCAAGCGCGATCGCTTCGGCAAGCGTCTCGAATGTCGTCACCGACAGGATCGGCCCGAAGATTTCCTCGCGGAACAGCCGGCTCTGCGGCCCCACACCATTCACGACCGTCGGCTCGATATAGACGCCGTCGATGGTCTTGCCGCCATGTGCGACCTTGAGCTTTTCGGTCTTCACGTCATCGAGGAACGAGGCGACCTTGTCGAAATGCGTCTTGCTGACCAGTGCACCGATGCGGTTGTCCGGATCCAGCGGATCACCGGTCTTCCATTCGCGCATGTATTCGCCGATGCGCTTCAGCAGCTCATCCTTGACGCCCGACTGGACGATCAGGCGCGACGTGGCCGAGCAATTCTCGCCCATGTTCCAGAAGGCGCCATTGACCACCTGCTCGGCGACGAGATCAAGATCCTCGGCATCGTCTAGAACGACGGCCGGGTTCTTGCCACCGCATTCGAGAACGACACGCTTGAGGTTGGAATCGGCCGCATAACGCAGGAAGCGACGGCCGGTCGGGGTCGAGCCGGTGAAGGCCACCATGTCGACATCCATATGCAGGCCGATCGGCTCGCCGACCTCCTTGCCCCCGCCGGTGACGACGTTGAAGACACCGGCAGGAATGCCGGCTTCAACGGCCAGTTCGGCAACAAGAAGGGTCGTCAACGTGGTTTCCTGCGCGGGCTTCACGACGACCGAGCAGCCGGAGGCGAGAGCCGGGCCGATCTTCCAGGCCAGCATCAGCAGCGGGAAGTTCCAGGGGAGCACGCAGCCGACGACGCCGACCGGCTCGCGGACGACCATTGTCAGCGCATTGGAGCCGACCGGGGCCGTGCTGTCGTAGAGCTTGTCGATCAGTTCAGCATGCCAGCGGATCGTGTGGATCGTGTCCGGAATATCCACCGTCTGGCATTCGCGGATGGGCTTGCCGCTGTCGAGGCTCTCCATCACGGCCAGTTCATGGCGGTTGTCTTCGAGAAGACGGGCGAATGCCAGGAGCGTCGTCTTGCGTTCACCCGGAGACAGCTGGCGCCAGCGACCGTCTTCGAAGGCCTCGCGTGCCTTTTCCACGGCGATGTCGACATCGCTTGCATCACAGGCCGCGACTTCACCCAGCACGTCGCCGGTGGCCGGGTTGATGGTCGTGAAGGTCTTGCCGGATTTCGCCGGACGGAAGGCGCCGTCAATATAAGCGCCCGAGGGAAGCTGCAGGCCAGCGGCAATCGCCTTGTACTCGGCTGCGGTCAAAGGTTCATGCATGGTTGGCTCCCGAGGTGATCTGGGCGACGGTGCGCTTCACTTTGGCGACGACGGTCTGGAGGGTTCGCTTTTCTTCGGAGGTGAGGCCACGCAACGGCGCGCGCACCGGACCGGCCTTGAGGCCGATGATCTCGCAGCCGTGCTTGATCGACTGGACGAACTTGCCGTTTTCCAGGAAATCCATCAGCGGCAGCATGGCCGACATAATGGCCCGGCCCTTGTCGAAGTTCTTTTCCAGCACGCAGGCTTCGTAAAGCGCCACATGCTCGCGCGACAGGAAGTTGGAGCCGGCGCAGACCCAGCTCTTCGCACCCCAGGCAAAGAATTCGAGCGCCTGGTCATCCCAACCGCAGGACAGCGCGATATGCGGATACTTGCGGGCAAGCAGATGCAGGTTCGAGGTCTCGCCCGAGCTTTCCTTGATCGCCTTGACATTCTTCGACTTGCCGACGCGCGAGAAGAACTCGTCGCCCATCATCACACCCATGCGGGCGGGATAGTTGTAGAGCATGATCGGTAGGTTGGCGGCGCGATCGACTGTCAGCGCATGGACCGCGTTTTCCTTTTCAATTGGCAGCGCATAGGGCGGCGAGGTCACGAGGATCGCGTCCGCCTTGATCTCCTTCGCGGCAACGGCGTAAGCGGCCGAATCTTCGGTGCGGGTCGCGCCCGTGCCGATGATCAGGGGAAGGCGCGTGCCGATCACCTCCCTGGCATAGGCTGCCAGATCGAGCCGCTCCTGCGTCGACTGGGCGTAGTATTCGCCGGTCGAGCCGCCGATGATGATGCCGTGCACGCCGGCCTCGATGAGGGATTCCAGCACCGCCGCGAAGGCTTTGCGATCGATCTGCCCATCCTGGCCCAGCGGCGTGATGGCCGGGGTGTAGATACCTTCAAAATTCAAGACGCTATCTCCATCGATGCGGCGGCCCTGTCACTCAGGATGTCCGCCTTCATTCCCTTTGCCGTGATGAACATTCCCATGTTCCCGCGCGACAGTTCCCAGTGTGCGAAAACCAGATCGACGACGGCATCTTCCCGATGCGATTCGATCGCCTCGATGAAGGCGTCATGGTGCTCGACCGCCAGTTCCAACCGTTGACGCGTGTCGACATCTCGCGGCCTGAAGAAGGTGTAGCCAACGCGCGCATGGTCGATCAGCAGGCGCTTCAGGCTCGGCAGCAGATAGGTATTGGCCGACATCTCGCCGATGATCTCGTGGAAGCGGTTGTTCTCCATGACCATGGCCAGCGGGTCATTGGCGATGCTGGCAGCACGAAAGCGCTCCTGCGTTTCCCGAAGATCGAGGATCTGCCGCGGCTTGAAGTTCTGCACGGCAAGCCTGCCTATCGCGGAATAGACCATCGGCGCGACCAGGAAAAAATGGCGCAGCGTGTGATGGTTCATCGGCGCGACACGGGCACCCCGGTTGGCTCGGATGTCGACATAGCCCTCACCCTCGAGACGCCGGAACACTTCCCGAACCGGCGTGCGGGAAAGGCCGAACTGCTCGCTCAGGCTGACCTCGTCCAGGATTTCATCCGGGTCGAGTTCCAGCGTCAGAATTTGACGCTTCAGTTCGTCGTAAAACCCGTTCTTGCCGACACCCACCCCAACCTCCCGAGTGAAGTTGCCGAGAAGCGACCGCCTCTCTTGTTGAAGGAAGGCTCTCACGGGATCGGAAATGAGTCAATAATTTTGTATACGCAAAGTACACATTTAATGTTTTTAAAAAATTCATTGCGTATGAAAACTGGAGAATTCAAGACTTTATTACTTTTTTTCAATTGCTTAATTTTCCACAGCAGCATGGCTGCTCCGCGCATGAAACGGCAGGCAGCCTCGAGCTTCGAGGGTGGCTGGCAGTCAGATGCTGCCATTTGCAGTGGACACGCCCCTGCAGGCACCCAGGCGCGAACCTGCGCGCAGGCATAGTGAGGCAAGCACACGCGCGTGCCGTTCGGCTGACTGAAAGTCCGGGGCCAGACATTGTGGCTGCGAAGTTTATGGATGTCGCGCGACTAGCGCTATCCGGGCACGCCCGGAATCAGGAACGGGTGATGGCGTCGAACAATCCATCGGCCTTCAATTCGCGTGGGGCGACGAAAAGCTCCATATTCGCACGCGACAATTCCCAGTGTTCGGAAACAAGCTTCACCACCCGATCCTCATCATGTTCGCGGATCGCGTCGATGAAGGCATCGTGGTGGTCGACCGCCAGTTGAAGCCGGTTGCGCATGTCGTCGTTCTTCGGTCGAAAAAAGGTCTTGCCAATGCGGGCATGGTCGATCAGCAAACGGCGCAGGCTGGGCTGGAGATAGGGATTGAACGACATTTCGCCGATGATCTCATGAAACCGGTTGTTCTCGATGACCATGGCAAGCGTATCTTCGGCGGCACTGGCCGCGCGGAAGCGTTCCTGCGTGGCGCATAGATCCGCCAGCTGTTCCGGGCGAAAATTCTGCACCGCGAGCCTTCCGATCGCCGCATAGACCAGCGGCGCGACCATGAAGAACTGCCGCAGGCTCTGGTGGTTCATCGGGCTCACACGCGCGCCCCTATTGGCGCGGATCTCGACATAGCCCTCGCCCTCGAGCCGGCGAAAGATCTCCCGGACGGGCGTGCGGGAAAGGCCGTATTGTTCGCTGAGGCTAGCCTCATCCAGGTCCTGATCCGGATCGAGTTCCATGGTTAAGATCTGCCTTTTAAGGTCCTCGTAAAGATCGTTCTTGCCACCCTTCAACGATGAAATCTCCTAGGCCGAGCTAGCTTCCCATTTGCTCGTTGCATATTGATCCACAGGAAGTCAAATCAAGGCTCGGCAACTGGCCAGCACGGTTATGAGAAATATTCAGCCATATTTGTAGACAGCCTCCAGCACACGAGCAAATATGGAGTGTTTCAAGAAGCTTCATGCAGCCTCTTCCGCAAACCAGCCGCAGACTTCAAAAGCTCAATTCTGGGTTATACTTCAAAAACACTACAATAGGCGCGGAGATAAGCAACACGCTCCGCCTGCTGCCGCACGGTCGGTGACGTGAGACCGAATTTCCCTCGAGTTTTCGGGGATCAGAGCACAGATCAGAGCACACAGCTAAACTGGCCTCATGCGGCCCGTTTTTCCATAACCATTTTCATTGCGAACTCGCTGGGGGTGATGTTGCCCATCGACGAGTGGGGTCTGTTCCAGTTGTAATCCTCCTTCCATGCGGTGATGGCGGCGCGGGCTTGAGCAAGCGACGAGAACAGGGTCTCGTTGAGGCAGTCGTCGCGGAAGCTGCCGTTGAAGCTTTCAGTGAGGCCCTTTTGCATCGGCTTGGCCGGGGGCGATGTAGTGCCATTCGGCCTTTGTTTCCTGGCACCATTTGAGGATGGTCATGCTGGTCATCTCCGTGCCGTTGTCCGAGACGATCGTCTTCGGCTTTTCCCGTCTGGCGATGTGACTATCCAGCTCGCGGGCAAGCCGTGCCCCCGACAGGGATGTATCGGCGACCAGGCACAGGCATTCGTGGGTGAAGTCGTCGACGACCGCCAGGACCCGAAAGCGGCGACCTTAGGAGAAGGCATCGCTGACAAAGTCCAGGCTCCAGCGCTCGTTTGGCCGTGACGACAGAGCCAGAGGGCATCTTGTCCCCAGGGCCCGCTTTCGGCCGCCACGCTTGCGCACCGTTAGCTTCTCCTCCCAATAGAGACGTCGAAGCTTCTTCAGGTTCATGACGATCCCCTGACGGTCGAGCATCACGTGGATGCGCCGATAGCCGAGCCACCGCCGCTCCGACGCAACCTTCTTCATCGCCTCCCGAATGGCCACATCGTCAGGCCGCACGCTGCGATATCGCACGCCCGACGCTGGCTCACCCCATGCTGCGCACAGACATGAGCCACCTCTGTCGACACTGGGCTATCTGGATTTAGCTCAGCCTGAAGATCGAGATACTCCGTGTCTTCGAGCAAAACTTCCGCGTCTATGGCGTTCGCAAGGTCTGGCAACAGTTGAAGCGGGAAGGCTTCGATGTCGCATCGGCTCGCACGGTCGCAAGGCTTATGCCTCCGGCAAAGCCAGTGCGGTTCACAGTTCATTTGGAATCGGTAGCGGTTCGAAAGGCTTTTTCACCCCAAAACGCAACAACCGCCCCCTAGATGGGAGCGGTAATTGATTTATGTCTGAACTGGTTGCCGGGGCCTGAGCCCATGGAGACTTGTATGTTTCGACCTGGATCGGGAAGGGCGGAATTATTGCTGCTTCGGGTCGAGATGATTTGCCTTTCCAGCATAGGAATGACCGGGATTGGCCAAGAAGAGCGCTGTCCGCATTTGGTGATGGGACCATGGAAGCTGCCAATCAATGGTGCTGCGGACATTCTTATCGGCAAACGGTTTGATAACTGAGCGGCTGTGCTACCAAGATGGTTTCCCGGCGGCAACCCACAGATCAACAGCCTCGCCCGCCTCGAAGGCGCGGGGATACGGCCCGTGTTTACATCCAACATTCAATCGGCAGCGAACCGAATATCGGCTGCAACGGCTGGTCGACCGAAATGGAAACCCTGACCATAGGGACAGCCGAGTTCTTGTAAGGCCAGGAGTTCCGCCATAGTTTCCACACCTTCGGCAACGACCTGCTTTCCCATTGCCTTCGCCATGTCTACTATGGCCTTCACGATGGCATGATCGGTGATAGAGCCGGTCATCGCGCGCACGAAGGAGCCATCGATCTTGATTTGATCATAGGCGAACTCCTTCAGATGCACGAGAGAAGCGAAGCCGGTGCCAAAATCGTCGAAGGCAACGATGAAGCCCGCCGCCCGCAGTGCCTCGAGTTGCCGGCCGATGACACCGCTCTGCTCCGACAGCATGACACCTTCGGTGACCTCAATCTGGATATGTTTGGGCGACAACCCAGCAGATCGGGTCGCGCCCAAGATCTCATCAACCAGGCCGGGGCTGCCCGGCGAAGGTGCGAATTGCGAGGACGAGACGTTGATCGCGATGTGCCCGAATTCGATGCCGGCCGCCTGCCACGCGCGGGCCTGTGCGACCGCGCAGCGCAGCACATGCTTGCCAATGCGCCTGGAAAGTGTCGGCTCAATGAGAGCCGCGGCAAAAGACGCCGGACTGAGCACCGAACCGTCGGGCTTTTTCAGCCTCAGCAGGGCCTCGAACCCGATCCGCCTGCCCGTATCGAGCGCTATCTTCGGCTGGTAATAAAGCGTGAAGAGATTCTCAGCGAGCGCCTCTTCCGCAAGGGCTAGCATCGCCTTGTCGGCTTTCGCGCGATCAAGCCTGCCCGAGTCGACCTGCGACAGCAGATACCGGTCTTCGGTTTGAAGAAGGCGTTCCACGGCGCAGCGGGCCAGCCGTTCCAGCAAGCCGCGCACGTCGGCCCCGAGCCGCCGCGGCACGCGATCGAGAACACAGAGCGAGCCAAGCCGAAGCCCGGGCTCGATTTCGAGTGGCACACCGGCATAGAAGCGGATACCGTCCCTTCCGGTCACGAAAGGGTTGTCGGCAAAGCGGACATCGCGAGCGGCATCGGGCACGACGAAGGACCTGGATGAGCGGATCGTGTGGTCGCAGAAGGCGTCTGCCCTAGGGGACCCGTATCCTTCGATGCCCTGCTTTGACTTAAACGATTGGCGTTCACCATCAAGTAGGGTGATGAGGCCGATCGGAGTGTCGGCCGCGAGACAGGCCGCGCCGACCAGCGCATCGAGCACCGGATCCGGGCCAGACGACACGCTGGAAACTTCTCTCAAACGCTTGAGGCGAGCCGCTTCAACCGGCCCTGATCGATCGGGGTAGACCGTTGCGTGGCAAAAAGCATTAGAATGTACGAACTGACGCATCTGGCCCCTTACTCCTGCAATTACTGGATATCGCTCAAGCGATAGCCGACGCCGCGGATTGTCTTGATAACGTCACCGCTGGCGGCATCGAGTTCCGCGAGCTTGCCGCGCAGCCGGTTGATGTAGACGTCGATCGTCTTGTCGCGCGGATCGTATTCTCGAAAGAGCGCCTGGCGTGCAATGCACGACTTCGGGCAGTCCTCGCCGGCGCAGGCGTGCAGAACTTGCAGTATCCGTCCTTCGAGGGCGGTCAGCGGCTGACTGGCGTCCCCGAAATCCATCGAAAGGCGTCCGATGTCGCATTCTATATTGCCGACCTTGAAAGCAAGGCCCTGCCGGACAATGTCGCGGCCCAACCGCGCTGCGTGCAGACGATGGACGCGGGCGCGCAGTTCCTTGACGCTGAACGGTTTCATCACATAGTCGTCCGCACCGACGCTGATAGCGTCCGCGCGGCTGTCGGCGTCTCCGGCACCCGAGATTATGACAATCGGGATATCGGAGCGCGCGCGTGCACTGCGAAGCACCTCGAGGCCGCTCCCGTCTGTCAGGTTGATGTCGATGAGCATGCAGTCATAGGCGGCGAGTTCGTTGGAATGGATGAATCGGCTCGCCTGCTTCACGGATTGAAGGCAATCCAGCCGGTCTCGCGAATCCGACCAGTTCAGCCGCAACATATCAACGACGTCGCGCTGATCTTCTATGATCATTATGTTCATTGTCTTTTCGGGTGCCTGGTAGGGTGGCCCATGCGTTCTTCCCGAGCGCAAGGGGGCGCAAGTAGCATCGGCCGCAGCTTTGGCTGCATGTCTTCACCCGCCGATATGGGGGCTCGACCCAGGCTTTCCAAGGTGGCGAAGGGGGATGTCATGCGGGACAAGCGGTTGACGAAGTCCGGCTTCAATTCCTTCAGGAAGCAAAGTTGCAGATGTCCCGGATCGCGCTGGACGACGATGCAGCCGACCAAGACGTCAAACCTGCCGATCACGAGATAGAGGTGATCCGGAATCTGCGCCTTTCCGATGCGCACAGTCGCGCCGCCCTCGCTGATTTCCACAACGAGACAGCGAATGATCTGCGCCCTGCGCATCCATTGTCCGGTGAACAGCAGGTTGCAGAAGAGCGTGACGCTGCGGCAATACCATTTGCGGCTGCAGTAGTCGGATTGAACACGGCTGAGATAGGTCGTTCTCTTGGTGTGCTTCACGGGATGACCTCGATGCTTGCAAGGGATCCGCCCCGTTTTCGGGGGACGGAAACACGGCAGTTTGTTGCACCGATTAGACCGGCCCGCCCTTAAGCGACTGCGGCGCCAAATTTAAAAAAGGTTAAACTGCCACACCCCCCATGGATTGCAGGGCCTTTGGAGATTATCGAAAGGTTGAAATCCATGACGATCGAGGACAAGGCAGACCATGCGACCGGGACACGCAATTGCCGGCAAAATCTTTCGCTCTCTTGTGACCGCGCTCCGGCAGTGTGCAGCGGATCGGTTTTCCGTCGGATTGCTTGCGGGTGGCATCTCGGCTCTCGTTCTCACCTGGCCGGCGATGCCTGCCTGGCTCTGGTTCATCGGAGCCGCTGTCTTCATTGCCTGGCGGCTTCGTCACGACGAGGCGTGGCAGAGGCAGCACGATGTCTGTGGCAATCAAGCGCTTCTCGAAATCGCCGGCAAGGTCGCGAAGCTCGGCGGGTGGGTGGTGCACCTGCCGGAGCGGAGAATTGAATGGTCAGATGAAACCTGGGAGATTCATGGAAGACCAAACAGCAGGACAGTAACCCTTGAGGAAGGAATCAACTACTTCGTTACCGAATGGCGCGACACGATCATGCAGCACTTCGAGACCTGCGTTGCCACCGGCATGCCATACGACATCGAGGTGGAGATCATCGATGCCACGGGCCGGCGAAAATGGGTTCGCGCAATCGGCGTCGCGATCCGCGATGACATGGGAAGCATCGCCCGCATCCAGGGCGCCCTGCAGGATATCGATGAGCGCAAACGGCTAGAGAACACTGCAAGGGATCTTGAACGGCGTTTCGCCGATTCGATGGAAAACATCAGCGATGCCTTTTTCCAACTCGATGAGAACTGGCGCTTCTCCTATCTCAATCATCAAGCCGAGCGCCTGCTCGAGCGCCCGCGTTTGACGCTGATGGGTCGCTTGATCTGGCAGGAGTTTCCGGAAGCTTCGTCGGGAGTCATCAGGCAGAACTACGAGCACGCCGTCAGCGAGAACATGACCGCCGAGTTTGAGGTCTTTTACGAGTCTCTGAACGCATGGTTCTCGGTCACCGCCTATCCGGGGCCTGGAGGGCTGACCGTCTATTTCCGGGACGTGACGAATCGACACGCAGCCGAGCAGCACTTGCACCTGCTGGAAATGGCGGTTTCGAGAATCGAGGACTTCGTCATCATCACGAAGGCTTCATCGCAACCCGGAAACAGCCAGGCAATCGTCTATGTCAACGACGCCTTCGTCCGGATCACCGGCTATTCATCGGACGAGGCCACGGGCCGCTCTCCGGGCTTCCTCCAGGGGCGACGGACCGCCGCCTCGACCATCGAGGAGATCGATCAGGCCATGGCCCTGACGAGGGCAATCCGGGTCGAAATTCTCAACTACGCCAAGGATGGGCGCGAATACTGGGTGGATATGAGCATCGCACCGATCGTCGATACGGATGGGCGCGCCACCCACTTCGTTGCAACGGGTCGTGACATCACCGACAAACGGGCTGCGGAAGAACGCCTGGCCGAAAGCGAGGAACGGTTCGCGATCGTCGCCATGATGACGACGGATGCGATCTGGGACTGGGACATTGCGACCGGCCGTGTGCAATGGAACAGCAACATCGCATCCGTTTTCGGGCATGACGATGTGCCGGTCGAGGACGGTTTCCGGGAATGGGAATCCAAGATCCACCCGGATGACCGCTCACGCGTCGTGTCGAGCATACTGGCCGCGATTGAAGGTCAGGTCGACACGTGGCGGGAAGACTACCGCTTCCGCCGCGGAGCCGGGACTTATGCGGACGTTTTCGATCAGGGCCACATCATCCGCAATGCTGCAGGCGAGGCAACGCGCATGGTCGGCGGTGTCCGCGACATCACCGAGACAAGGCTGAACGAGGCCAAACGGCTGCAAGCACAGCGCCTTGAAGCGATAGGCCAACTGACGGGCGGCGTTGCCCATGACTTCAACAACCTGCTGACGGTCATCCTCGGGACGGCGGAGACCCTGGCCGACGAAATCACCGATCCCAGACTGTCCGCGATCGCGCAGTTGAACCACAAGGCATCTCAGCAGGGCGCCGCCCTGACACGCCAGCTTCTGACCTTTGCGGGACGACAGCCTCTCGAGCCGGCCTCTCTTGATGTCAATGGTTCCATACGTGCCATGGAGGGGTTGTTAACGTCCTCGCTGGGCGAGACCATCATGCTGCGGCTCGAACTCGATCCGGCAGCAGGACATGTGAGAGCGGATGCGGCGCAACTGGAAGCATCGATCATGAACCTTTGCATCAACGCCCGCGACGCAATGCCCAATGGTGGCAGGGTGACGATTTCGACGGCCCGAAGCGGCGATGATGCCGTGGTCCGAATCTCCGACGATGGCTTCGGCATGGACGCGGAGACGCGCGCGAAAGCCATCGAGCCGTTCTTCACCACGAAGCCCTTCGGCAAGGGCAGCGGACTGGGTCTCAGCACGGTCTATGGCTTCATGCGGCAATCGGGAGGCAGGATCGACATCGAATCGGAGTCGAACGCGGGAACAACCATTTCTCTCTCCTTTCCCCGACTGGCGCCAACGGACACTCCTGCCGAGCCCACATCGCAATGGGGGCTGCAGGGTGGCAAGGAGCATATTCTCGTCGTCGAGGATGATCCCATGGTCCGTGATTTCGCTACCGGAACACTCGTTTCGCTCGGCTATTCCGTCACAGGTGTGGACAATGCGACGGAAGCGCTGCGGACACTCGAAACGGACGGCCCGTTCGATCTGGTCTTCACGGATGTGGTTATGCCAGGCCCGATCGACGGCCGCGCCCTGGCTAGCGAAATCAGGGTTCGGCATCCGACGCTGCCGGTCGTCCTTGCAACCGGCTATGCGGATATAAACGGCATCGGCGCCACGTCGCGATTGTCGCCGCTCGCGAAGCCCTATAGCCGACGGCAACTTGCGGAGGCCTTGCGGGAGGCGATCGACGCTTCACGAGACGAGATATAAGCGTTTTTGCTCACGACAAGACAGATCAGAGACGACCGTTTCGCTGGAGCGCCGAATGATTTCATCTTTCGTCATGCGCAATCCGGTCACCCGGTCGCCGCGAGCTCCGCCGGCTGCAGCCGCCACATCTCGATCGGTTTTGCCAGCAGGCGGTCGATCTGGCTCAGCAGAGGCTCGAGGTGCGGCATTTTCATGTGTGCATCGAGGTCCGCCTGGCTCTCCCAGTTCTCGTAGAACACGAAGACGCAGGGATCGCTGGCATCGATATGAAGGTTGTAGTCGATGCAGCCATGTTCGGCGCGCGTGGGTCCGACCTGATCGACGAGAAGGCGGAAAAGCTCCTCTCGCGTTTCCGGATGGGCCATCAGCGTTGCGATGAGGGAAACGATCATGGCCTCAGCTCCGCTTCTGGCTGAGCGCGACGGCGAGAATGATGATGCCACCGCGAGCGATCAGTTGCTGGCTGAATTCGAGGCCCATCAGGATGAGCCCGTTGTTGATGAGGCCGATCATCAGCGCACCGACGATGGTGCCAATCACGGTTCCCCTGCCGCCGAAGAGGCTCGTGCCGCCGAGCACAGCCGCGGCGATGACCGAGAGTTCGTCGCCCTCGCCGAGCTGGAAGCGGCCGGATTGCAGGCGCCCCGCATAGAGCATCCCGGCGAGCGCTGCTGCTAGGGACGAGAGGACCAGAACCTTGAACTTGATCGCCTTCGTGTCGATACCGGAATAGCGCGCCGCCGTCTCGCCACCGCCG
>NZ_AHZC01000404.1 GCF_000247475.1 Rhizobium sp. PDO1-076
TCAACGCAGCTTGAGGGTCGAAAGGCCGAGCATGGCGAGGCCAACCGCAATGATCCAGAAGCGGATCACCACCTGGCTTTCGGTCCAGCCAAGCTTCTCGAAGTGATGGTGGATGGGCGCCATCAGAAACACGCGCCGTCCCGTCATCTTGAAATAGCCGACCTGGATGATGACCGACAGCGTTTCCATGACGAACAGACCACCGATGATTGCCATGACGATCTCGTGTTTGGTTGCGACCGCCACCGAACCGATCAAGCCGCCGAGCGCCAGCGAACCGGTATCGCCCATGAAAATGGCAGCCGGCGGCGCATTGAACCACAGGAAACCGAGACCGGCGCCGATCACGGCGCCCAGCAGCACGGCAAGTTCACCGGTGCCAGGAACGAAATGGATCTGCAGATAGTTCGAAAACACCGCGTTGCCGGTCAGATATGCGATGATGCCGAAGGACGCGGCAGCAATCATCACCGGCACGATGGCAAGCCCGTCGAGACCATCCGTCAGGTTCACCGCATTGCCGGCCGCAACGATGACGAAGCCGCCGAAGAGCACGAAGAAGATGCCGAGATCGATCATGAAATCCTTGACGAAAGGAAAGGTGATCGAAGAACCGAAGGTGGAGCCCTGGGCCCCCGAATGCAGCGCCGAACCCATCATGAAGTAGACGGCAATGCCCGCAATTACAAATTCGAGACCAAGGCGGGCCTTGCCCGAAAAGCCCTTGTCCGTCTGCTTGGTGACCTTCAAGTAGTCGTCGTAGAAACCGATCGCGCCGAAGCCAAGCGTTACCAGCAGCGTCGCCACGACATAGACATTCGACAGGTCGGCCCACAAAAGCGCCGACACGACAATGCCGGCCAGGATCATCAGTCCACCCATCGTCGGCGTACCGGCCTTCTTGAAATGGGTCTGCGGACCATCGGCCCGGATCGGTTGTCCCTTACCCTGGCGGACCCGAAGCGATGAAATCATCATCGGGCCGAACAGGAAGACAACAAGGGCCGATGTGAACAGGGCAGCACCCGTGCGGAAGGTGATGTACCGAAACAGATTGAAGAATTGAAAGTGGTCCGCCAGTTCCACAAGCCAGATTAGCATTGGAGCCCTTTCCAAAAGCCCGGATTAAAAGTGGCGCTCCGTGTCGGGGAATGCCGGATACTTGTCAAGCAGCGCCGCTACAATCTTGCCGAAACCAATCCCGAGCGAGGATTTCACCATGACCACGTCTCCGGCACGCACTTCGGCTGCGACGAAATTTGCCAGTTCCGCCGTCGTTTCCAGATAGACGACATGGACGCTTTCCGGCAGTGCATCGCGCAAGGCCGTCATTTCAGGTCCGGCAAGCCAGACATGCTCGATCCCGGCCGCCAGCAGCGGGCTTGCGAGATCGGCATGTACGCTTGCGGAAAAATCGCCCATTTCCAGCATGTCGCCAAGCACAGCAATCCGGCGACCATCATAGCCCGGCTGGGCAGCGGCAAGGACCGCGATCGCCGCCCGCATCGATGCGGGATTGGCATTGTAGCTCTCGTCAATCAAGGTCAGGACGTCTCGGCCGATCGCCAGCTTGTGGCGCTGACCACGCCCCTTGACCGGCGCAAGATTTGCCAATGCGTCGATCGCCGCATCGACATCGGCACCGACAAGCGAGACGGCAGCCAGGACAGCCATGGCATTTTCCGCCAAATGCCGGCCCGGCGCACCAATGCTGATTTCCCGAGTTTCTCCGCCAAACGAGACCCACACCGTCGAGCGTTCCGCCGCTCCATCGAATTCGGCAAGCCTGAACTCCGCCTTGGCATGCTGGCCGAAGGTATGGATATTCTCCACGCCGGCCGCATAGGCCGCCTGTTCGAGTTGTTCGAAATAGGCGTTGTCACGGTTGAGGATGACATCGCCGCCACGCGCCAGGCCATCGAAGATCTCCGCCTTGGCTGCTGCAATCTCCTCGACGCTCGAAAAATTACCCAGATGCGCCGGCGCGATCGTGGTTATGATCGCCACGTCCGGCCGTACCATCTGCGCCAGTGGGCCGATCTCGCCCGGGTGGTTCATGCCAATCTCGAACACGCCGTAGCGCGTATCCATCGGCATGCGCGCCAGCGTCAGCGGCACACCCCAGTGGTTGTTGAAGGATGCGACGGCGGCATGCACATTGCCGGACGGTTCCAGCGCAACACGCAGCATTTCCTTGGTCGTCGTCTTGCCGACAGATCCGGTCACCGCAATCACCGTGGCTGGTGTCCGATCACGTGCAGCCTGACCAAGCTTTTCCAGCCCGATCAATACGTCTTCGACCACGATCATCGGTACGGTCAGGCGCCCTAGAGCCGGAAGCTTTGCTTCATTGACCACCAGCAGCGACGCACCATTGGCGATCGCTATGCTGGCATAGTCGTGACCATCGACCCGGTCGCCTTTGATGGCAAAAAATGCCTCACCTGGCGTGATCGTGCGACTGTCGATCGAAATGCCGGTTATGCCCTCCGGCAGATTGCCGAAAGGTCGTCCGGCCATTGCGGCCACCATGTCACGCGACGTCCAAAGAAAGGTCAACGGTCGAACTCCTCCAATACTTTGCGCAGTTCGGCATGATCGGAAAACGGCAGGGTCTCAGTGCCGACGGTCTGGCCTTCTTCATGGCCTTTGCCGGCCACGATCAGCGTGTCGCCAGCGGCAAGCATCGCCACTGCGGCACGGATTGCCTGCGCACGATCGCCGATCTCGATACCCCGCGGCGTTGCCGCCATAATCTCGGAGCGGATGGTTGCCGGCACTTCAGAACGCGGATTATCGTCGGTGACGATAGTGATATCGGCAAGCCGCGTGGCGATTTCACCCATGATCGGGCGCTTGCCCTTGTCGCGATCCCCACCGCAGCCGAACACCACGATGACACGGCCGGTGGTAAACGGACGGACCGAGTTCAGGACGTTTTCCAGCGCATCCGGCTTGTGCGCATAGTCGACATAGGCAAGCGCACCGCTCTTGCTCTGGCCGACCAGTTCAAGCCGGCCCGAGGCACCCTTCAGATGCTCCAGCGCCTTGAGCGCCACGGCAGTCGCTGTGCCCGTCGAGATGGCAAGGCCGGCAGAAACCAGCGCATTGGCAATCTGGAAATCACCGGCAAGCGGGATATGCACCTCGAAGATCTCGCCATCGCAATGAACTTCGGCCACCTGCTTGTGGCGGAAATGCTCGACGCGCTTGAGGCTGAGGAAATCCCCCTTGCGACCGACGGTGCGCACGTCATGGCCGGCAGCCTTGGCGACACGGATCGCCTCGTCCGACCACGGGTCATCGGCAAAGATCACCGCCGGAGATCCCTTCGGCAGAAGCGTATCGAACAGCCGCATCTTGGCCGCCATATAGCCCTCGACGGTCGGATGGTAGTCCATGTGGTCGCGGCCGAGATTGGTGAAACCCGCGGCCGCGAGCTTGACGCCATCCAGCCGGCTCTGGTCCAGACCATGGCTGGATGCTTCCATTGCCGCATGGGTCACCCCTTCATCGGCCAACTCGCCGAGCAAGGTGTGAAGAGCGATCGGATCGGGCGTCGTCAGCGAGCCGTAGTCATTGCGTTTGGGCGAAATCACGCCGGTGGTGCCGATTTGTGCCGCAGCCTTGCCGGCCTCGGCCCAGATCTGCCGTGTGAACGACGCAACCGACGTCTTGCCCGCGGTCCCCGTGACGGCAACCATGATTTCGGGCTGCCGACCGACAAGACGGGCGGCTGCCATGGCCAGCA
Organism: Rhizobium sp. PDO1-076; assembly: GCF_000247475.1. GTDB lineage: Bacteria > Pseudomonadota > Alphaproteobacteria > Rhizobiales > Rhizobiaceae > Allorhizobium. The sequence goes on from NZ_AHZC01000404.1 coordinate 3,752, forward strand.
GGTGGCGCGGATTTTCGGCCGTGATCACCGGCACCGGGGAATCGACAGCATGGCTTGCGACGACGGCGGCGGCTCCCCGCGCAACGGCGTCGGCAACGTAGGTGGCTCCATCGGCGTTGCTGCCGGTCAGCGCAAAAAACAGGGTGCCGGGCACAACCTTGCGGCTATCGGCAGCAAGACCCGTGATCTCGATCGCGCCGACCTCCTTGGTCAACTGATCCTGATAGTGCTCGCCCGCCAGCTTGCCCAGTAACATCTGCATTCCATCCTCTCGGGGCAAGTCACGCCGAATCGCCCCGTCAATATTCGATCTGCTTAATAAGAGACGAGCAAAGCCGAGCCGTCTTCTCCGAATTTCGGTTCTACACCAAGAATTGCGGCGCTTCTGCGAATGATGTCGGCAACCATCGGTGCGGCCGTGTTGCCTGCCAGTGCGGCGCCGTTGCCCTTGTCGGTCTTCGGCTCGTCGATGAAGGTCAGCACGACGTAGCGCGGATTGTCGATCGGAAAGGCCGCCAGGAAGGCGTTGAAGTTCTTGTCGCCGACATAGCGACCGTTGACGACCTTGTCGGCCGTGCCGGTCTTGCCGCCGACGTCGAACCCTTCGACGCGTGCGTTGCGACCCGAACCCTTGACGCCGTTCCATTCGAACAGAAAGCGCATGTCATCGCTGGTCGATGGCTTGATCACCTGCTTGGCGACCAGATCGGCCTGTTCGCGCGTGCGTGGCAGGAATGTCGGCTCGATCAGCTTGCCGCCATTGACCAGTGCGACCCCGGCGACCGCCGTCTGCAACGGCGTTGTCGACACGCCGTGGCCGAAGGAAATGGTGATCGAGTTGATCTTTTTCCATTCGCGCGGCTGCGATGGCATCGCCACTTCCGGAAGTTCTGTCTGCATCTTGGTGAGCAGGCCAAGTCGCGTCAGGAATTCCTTGTGGCCATCGGTGCCGACCAGGTCGGCGACCTTTGCCGTGCCGATGTTCGACGAATACTGGAAAATTTCAGGCACGGTCAGGATGCGGTTCTTGCCATGGAAATCCTTGATGGTGAAACCGCCGATCCGGATCGGATAGCGGGCATCAAAGCTGTCCTTCAGAGACACCTTGCCGGAATCCAGTCCCATCGCGATGGTGAATGACTTGAAGGTCGAGCCCATCTCGAACGTGCCGTTCGACATGCGGCTGAGCCAGCCCTCTTCGGAACCAGCGGGATTGTTCGGATCGTAGTCGGGCAGCGAGGCCATGGCCAACACTTCACCGGTATGGGCATCGAGAACAACGCCGCCGGCGCCGAGCGCCTTGAACTTATCGACATAGGAAACAAGCACGTCGCGCACGATGTTCTGTACGCGGATGTCCATTGACAGCTTGACCGGCTCCAGCGGCATGTCGCTGGTCATGCCGAGCGCACGCAGATCGGCCATGCCCTGGTTGTCGATATACTTCTCCATCCCGGTCATGCCGCGATTGTCGATATTGACGTAGCCGACGATGTGCGAGGCGGTCGAGCCACCCGGATAGAAGCGACGTTTTTCCGGACGGAATCCGATGCCCGGGATGCCGAGCGCCAGGATCTGGCTCTGCTGTTTCGGCGTCAACTGGCGACGCAGCCACTGGAACCGCGAATTCGACGACAGCTTCTTGTAGGTCCCCTTGATGTCGAGGTCCCTGAGAACGGTTGCGAGCCTTTCGACCGCCTCATCCGGATCGACGATCTTGTGCGGCTCGGCAAACAGCGAAACCGTCCGAATATCGGTCGCCAGAACCTCGCCATTGCGATCGAGAATATCGGGGCGCGACGCCATCAGGCGATCGGCAGGCAGGATGCTGGACACCGTTTCCGGTTGCGCGTGGCCATACTGGACGAGGCGGCCGCCGATAATCGCATAAGCGAAGCAAAAGCCGGCAATCATGATGCCGACGCGGGTGCGCGCCATTTCCGTCTTGCGCTTGCCTGCACCCTTGAAGGTGGTACCATTGATCACGGTGCCGCTACGCTGCACATCGGTGGAGAAATGCGCCCGGCTTTTCAACAGCATGATTCGCGAGAGAAAGGTCATCAGTCGTCCACCGATTCCATGGGTTGCACCGATCCTGTCGTGATCAGATCCTTGACCGGATCCGACGGGGATTCACCCTGCGCCACCTCGGGCTTCGGCAACTGGTCCCTAGGCATCGGCAGTTCCACCGGTCGCGCCAATTGCTCCGGAGACGTTGGCTCCAGCTTCAGCTCTTGCGAATATGCCTTGACCAGACGCTCCAACCGGTTCGGCTGCGTCAGCAGTGCTCTATCGGCCCGAAGCAGCTCGATTGTGTCCTGCTCAAGCTTGATCTCGGCCTCCAGACGGCGAACCTCCACCGCCTTGTTATCGGTATGGTGCTTGATCTGATAGGTGACGGTCGCCGCCGCCAGCATCGATCCGACAAGAATGAGATCGAAGGTTCTGAGCATTGTTAGCCTCCGATCTTGTCGAGAGTGGCAAGGTCCGGCAGATCGAATATCGACATGTCGGCGCGTTCTGCAGGTGCTTTGGTCCGGATGCCGGCACGCAGCTTGGCAGAGCGGGCGCGCGGATTGATCTCCGCCTCGGCTTCGGTTGCAGCAACAATGCCTTTGCCGACAGGCTCGAAGGTCGCTGGACGTGCTTCGACCATGGGAAGATGGCGCGAACCTGACGCCTTGCCGGAACGCTCGGAAAAGAACTTCTTCACGATGCGATCTTCCAGCGAATGGAAAGTGACAACCACCAGCCGGCCGCCCGGCTTCAATGCACTTTCCGCCGCAAAAAGAGCCTGCGCCAGTTCGCCGAGTTCGTCGTTGACGAAGATCCGCAACGCCTGGAACACGCGGGTCGCAGGATGGATCTTATCCTTGGCTTTGCGCGGATTGACCGTCTCGATTAGGTTGGCCAGTTCACGCGTCGTGCGGAAAGGCTCGGTGGCCCGGCGCTTCTCGATCGCGCGCGCGATACGGCCCGCATGCTTTTCTTCACCGAGAAAGCCGAAAATCCGAATGAGGTCGGTCAGCTTGGCACGATTGACCACATCGGCAGCCGAAACACCGGAGGACGACATGCGCATGTCGAGCGGGCCATTGCGCTGAAAAGAAAAGCCGCGATCAGCCTCATCGATCTGCATCGAGGAAACGCCGATATCGAGCACGATGCCATCCAGACCTTCGGCAGGCGCGTGCTCGGCAAGTTGCGAAAACTGGGTGTGCCGCAGGGATAGATGGCCATTGCTAGCCTCGACCAGCGCCTGCCCCGCAGCAATCGCATTCGGATCGCGGTCAAGCGCGATCACATCGGCGCCAGCGCCGAGGATGGCGGCCGTGTAACCGCCCGCACCGAAAGTGCCATCAAGGATGACCTTGCCCGGCTGCGCCTCGAGCGCCGCCAGAACTTCCGGGAGAAGAACCGGAATGTGGCGAACCGGTCCGCCATTGGCATCAGGTGTACCCTCGCCAAGATTCGCCGCCATTCCGTTTCCCCGTCTTTCTAGGTCCGCAGGCCTCGCTGCCTGACGACCTCTCTGGCCTTCGCCTGCGCCTCGTGAAACGCCTGCGGCTGCCACACTTGAAAATGATCCGATCGACCGACGAAGCAGACCTCCGAGGAAATCCCCGTAAAATCCCGAATGAACTCCGTCATCATCAGCCGTCCCTCCGCATCGAGTCGCATGAAGACGCCACCACCGTGCAACAGCAGTGACATCTCGTTTGCCCCCAAAGCAAAAGGATCTTCCGCCGCCACTTTCCGCTCGTATCGCTCCAGCAAATCGGGGCCGCCGATATTGATTGCCGGATAGACGAAATCCTGGAGACAATAAAGCTCCTGAATGTCGCGCACCGCGAGCACGGCACGAAACGCCGCAGGAACAGAAACCCGCCCCTTCGCATCGATCCTGTTTGTCGCATTGGACAGGAAGCGGCTCATAGCAATCGACCGACCTCCTACTCGACAGGAAGCCACTGATTGGCCTCCGGAAACTCGTTACGCCAACCGCTGACAACCCGACATTCAGTCCCTCTGCATTGCTCGCCGCACTGCTGAACTGCCTGCCTGAATTCTGGGCTTTCGGGGTGAAATCGACCCCTTCAACGGCATGCATTTGGGATACCATGGGACACTATGGGCGTCAATGGGAACGGACTGGCGGAACCCCTTTCAGGATTCAATCATTGATAGGCCGTTAAGCTTAACGAATGGTTAGAAAGCGCTGGGAAGGCAGCGCTTTTTCGGCACGGCGCGCCATGGCGCCGATTTAAGCACGAGTAGTTTTAATCCGGGGATTTCAGCCGCTTGGCTGTTTTTCGCTATTGTCGCCCATGCCCGCCCGCCCATGTCCGCCCAGAGACGGAAGAGGGAGAATTTGCCAGTTGGCCTGTAAGCCGGGTTCTGTATGGCTCCGGTTGCCCGGAACGTGGCAGCCATTCATCTGGGACAGCATTTGCACGCTGCCTCTCGCAACCCACCCGGATGACTGGCCCGGAAACAGGCTGTGGCGGCGCTTTCGCGTCACCCGCGTCATCCCTATTCGGTCTTGCTCCCGGTGGGGTTTACCATGCCGTCCCTGTTGCCAGCGACGCGGTGGGCTCTTACCCCACCCTTTCACCCTTACCTCGCAGCGCCCGATGCTGGGCATCGGACAATCGAGGCGGTTTCCTCTCTGTGGCACTTTCCCTAGGGTCGCCCCCGCCGGACGTTATCCGGCACCGTGTTTCCGTGGAGCCCGGACTTTCCTCCCCTTACCGTCTTTCGACATTGGTAAAGCGCGGCTGCCCGGCCAACTGGCATGGCGTCCTTAAACGACAGAGCCGGCGAAAGCCAACAAAAACATATGCGCGGCGTACACTTGGCCGCTTTTGGTGAATCAGTCCCTGAAGACCGGAGCAAAGACATCGCCATAGGCATCGTCCTGGATGGCGCCATACTGCAGCAGTTCCGCTCCGAGCCGGCCGATTTCGTCCGAGCTCTTGGCAGCCGCCCCGCAACCGCCGGTCAGCACGGCGATACGGTCGCTGGCAAAACCGATGGCCGGATAGTTGTCCGGCGTGAACGACGTCACGCAGGCCGCCATGCTGACCGGCGCATCCGCAAGGCTAGGCACGATCTGGCCGACAATCCGTTTGAGATGATCGCGCGTTGTCTCGCGCCCGCCGCCACGGAACCAGGCACGCACCTCCGGCTCAGTCGCCAGAAGCAGGTCATCCGGATCTCCGCCGATCTTGAGATAGGTTCGTCCATCGGGATAACGCACCGGTGGCAGGAGATAGATGTGGTCACGCGGATCATCCGGCTGATGGATCAGCGACGGCATAGCCGCATAGGAGGCAAGATCCGCGTCGGCAATCTCGAAAAAAGCAACCGTTCGTCCATAAACCGATAAATGAACAGGCCGCGGCATGAGGTTCGCAGCAATGGAGAAGCCACCGGCAGCCACCAGAACCTTTTCGGCACTAAACTCCCTGCCATCATCCGTGGTGACGATCGCCAGTCCCGCCTCTTCGCGGATCGACACGACCGCATGGCGGACAAGCGTGGCGCCGGCCTTTTCGGCCAGCAAGCTCTGCGCCTCGACAAGCCTGCGCGGATTGACATAGCCGGCATTTGCGCCCTCGAAGACACCTTCGCAGCCGAGGCCGAAATCGAAATAGCCGAAGCGGCTTTTCAGTTCCGCATCCGACAACATTTCGGTCTCGACGAGAAGAGCGTTTGCCGCCGCTTCAACCTGGGAGATATAAGGGTCGGAACCACCGCGTTTCGGCCCGACGATCAGGCAACCGACTTCCCGGTAGAAGTCGACACCGCTGTCTGCCGCGATAGCCCCGTAGCGGGCGATCGAACGATTGGCGAGCCGTGCCCAGACAGGATTTGAATCAATCGTCCGGGTGATCCGAGCCTCGTCATAGTGACTGGCAAACACGCCGCGATGGGTAGACCAGTTCAACGGCTCATCAGGACCGATGATCGCCACCCCATCGCTCGATCCAGCTAGATAGCGGCCGGCCGCAGCTCCCATCATACCACGCCCGACAACGATCGACTTGAAGCGTTCCACCATGACTCACCATCCAATGCATGTTCGTTCTTTGGATAGCATGACGGAACACTCTGTCCAGCGGGTGCGATCATCCGCCACAAGAGATCGTTACGTCCCGATCAGGGCAAGCACCTTGCCGCAGTAACGCTTGGAGACCGGGTTCATGCGCTTGGCGCCGTGACCGGCATTGTAGCGCAGGATGGTGCTGCAGGTTTCGCCGTCGCCAAGATCATGGGCCTTGGACAGGTACTTCATGCCGTAGCGGATGTTGGTTTCGGGATCATAGAGCCCCTTCTTGCTGCCGTTATAGCCCATGTAGCGTGCGGTTGCGGGCTTGATCTGCATCAGCCCGATTTCACCGGCGCTGCCGCGTGCCTTCGGGTTGAAGTTGCTCTCGATACGCACCACCGCATGTGCCAGATCAACAGGCACGCCATACTGCTTGGCATATTTGGAAATGATCGCGCCATAGGGGCTTTTCGAAAACGCCGGAGCCGTCGGGAAGCCGGCATCGCGGGTGATCGTCTTCAGAGGCATTTTGAAACGACCTTCGTCGTCTCCGGCAAGCGCCGCCTGGGTGTGGGACAAAAGGATAGCGAGGCATGCCGCAGCAGCAACGAGTCGTCTGTTCATGAAAAGGTCAGTCTCCTACAAAGGCAGGTCATCGGCGCGCTTCGAAGCGGACGCAATCCTTCGGCGTCACGAGCCCACGGGGGCTCGCCAAACCATGCCTTTATGTTGATGTTTGCGGCCGGATCCGAAAGGTTCCACGCCGCTGTTCAGCCCGCTCTTTAGACCGGCTCATTAAGGAATTCGTGTGGCACTGCAACAATTCGGCCGATGAACCGTTAACTCAAGCACCATTGTACACAGGCGCTGAAGCGAGGTTTCAGGCAAATCTCGGCAGGCTGGTCAGCAACCGGTGTAGCGTCTCGATGGTGGAACTGTCTGCGATGCCGTCAACCTTGACGGGCCGAAAATGACGCTGGAAAGCGGCCACGACGCCTTCGGTTCTGGCGCAATAATCGCCATTGATTTCAAGCGTATAACCATAGATCGACAGCATCGATTGCAGGGCCTCGACCGGCTGCCCCTGATCGCCGCGCTGGAAAAACCGTCCACCGCCGAGTGGCGCCGGCTCGACCCAGTGGCCGACGCCCGCATGATAGAGCTTGGACCAGGGGAAATTTTCACCCGGGTCGACCTTGCGAACAGGCGCCACATCGGAGTGTGCCAGCACCCTTTCAGGGGCAATCTGGTGCCTTTCGACGCATTCGCGACACAATTCGATCAGGGATTCGATCTGCCGATCGGGATAATCGGGAAGGCCGGCGGGGTGTCCGGCATTGGCGATCTCGATGCCGATCGAGCGCGAATTGATGTCTGTCTCGCCGGCCCACGAACTCTGACCCGCATGCCAGGCCCGGCGATCTTCAGGCACCATCTGCACCACCCGCCCGTCCTCATGCACGATGTAGTGGCTCGATACCTGGCTATCGGGATTGCACAGCCAGGCCTGCGCGCCCTCACCCGTCGGCATGCCGGTATAATGAAGCAACAGAATATCGGGACGGGTCACGCCGATCCGTTCGCCGAAATTCGGCGATGGAACCACCTCGGCGAGGCGGCATTCGGCGGCAAAGGATGTCATGCGGCCCGGCGTTCTTTTTCAATCGCGGAATAGGCCGCGTTGAACTTTGCCATGCGATGGGTTGCAACCGAATGGAATTCGGCCGGAATACCCCGTGCATGCAAGCGATCCGGATGATGTTCCGCCGCCAGCGAGCGATAACGCTTGCGAATCGTCGCGAAGTCATCGGAAGGCTGCACACCGAGTACGCCATACGGGTCGCCATCGAGATGGATATGCCGTTCGGTGATCATCGCGAAGCGCTCTTCGGGAATAGCGAAGATCTCCGAGATCCTGGCAAGAAACGCCATTTCGCTCTCGTGCACCAGCCCATCTGCCTTGGCGATATGGAACAGCGCATCGATGATGTCCTCAAGCACCGGGCAGAAATTATCGCAGGTCCGGCACATGTTGGCGAGGTTCTTGGCATAGGTCTCGAAACCCGCCACGTCCTGGCGCGCCAGATTATAGAGACGGGCAACGTTGCGCGCCTCTTCCGGCGGAAAATCGAAAATCTTGCGGAAGGCATCGACCTCGGCCACGGAAACCACGCCATCGGCCTTGGCCATCTTGGCGGACAGCGCAATGATCGCTACCGAGAAGGAAACACGACGGCGGGTTTCGGGGTCGCCTTCGAAGACGGTCCGGATGGCCTCGATCATTCCATGCAGCGCGCTGCCCGCAGCATCACCGATCGCGCCGAGCAAACGGTCCCAGAATGACGATATTTGCTCGCAGGCGAAATCAAAAATCATGGCGCGACCTTGACCAAATATCGGCCAAAAAGCAACCCGACACCGCCCCTGCGGCATTAAACTTTATTCATGTTCGGTTGCGAATTGCTGAACCAGCACGACGATTTACATTCCCGCAATTGATTGGACTATTCACCGAGCGCATGCGAGCAGCCGTCAAACATTCCCGGTGGAACTTATGCAAATAGAAATTTCCAAAGGCACGCTCGGCCTCGGTCTCGGTGCGATCGGTGTCACGATGTTCGGCCTGACCCTGCCGATGACCCACCTCGCTCTCCAGGGCTTCTCGCCGGAAGTCATCACATTTGGCCGCGCCGTCATCGCCACGGTCGCAGCAGGTCTTGCCCTTCTGGCGCTTGGCAAACGCTTGCCCGCCGGCGCGTTTCCGACGCTGTTTCTCGCCGGCCTCTGTCTCGTTTACGGCTTCCCGATCTTTTCATCGATTGCGATGCAGACCCTGCCCGCCGGCCATGGCGGCGTCGTTCTAGGGCTGCTGCCGCTGCTCACGTCGATCTTCGCGGTGATCGTCGATGGCGAACGGCCGAGCCCGCTCTTCTGGGCCTGCGGCCTGACGGGTGCCGGTCTTGTCGCTGTGTTTTCGATAAGACAGAACGGCTTCCAGTTGGAGATCGGCGACCTCTGGCTTTTTGCCGCTGCTGTCTCTGCCTCCTTCGGCTACGTGCTGTCAGCGCGCCTCGCCCGCAATCTGTCCGGCTGGGAGGTGATATCCTGGGCTCTCGTGGTGACATTGCCGATATCGCTTGTCGGACTGGCCCTGACCACCGCAAATGGCGTTCATGCGCCCGACCAGGCTGCCATCGGCGCCCTGCTCTATCATGGCCTGATCTCGATGTTTGGCGGCTTCGTTTTCTGGAATGCCGGTCTCGCCATCGGCGGAATTGCCAAGGTTGCGCAGATCCAGTTGATGCAGACGTTTGTCACCTTGGCCTTTTCCACAATCTTGCTCGGCGAGCAGATCGGGATTGAAACGATTATATTTGCACTTGCAGTTGCCTTCGTCGTCTGGCTCGGCCGAAAGGCCCGTTTTTCTTGATTTTTTGGCTTTACAGCCCGCGCTGACTGTCGCATCCATTCGACCGGAAACGTCATGAAGACGGCACTGCCGGACGGTGCCCAAGGAGGATCGATGGCCAAACAGAAAGTTGCAATGTTGACCGCCGGTGGCCTAGCGCCTTGCCTCTCGTCCGCCGTCGGCGGCCTGATCGAGCGCTACAACGACATCGCCCCCGACATCGAGATGATCGCCTACAAGTCCGGTTATCGCGGCCTGCTGATGGACTACAAGATCGAGATCAACCAGGAGATGCGCGAGAAGGCGTATCTCCTGCATCGCTACGGTGGGTCGCCGATCGGCAACAGCCGCGTCAAGCTGACCAACACCGCCGATTGCGTCAAGCGCGGCCTGGTGAAGGAAGGCGAAAATCCGCTGCGCGTCGCGGCCGAACGCCTGGCGAATGACGGGGTGACAATCCTTCACACTATCGGCGGCGACGATACCAACACCACGGCCGCAGATCTGGCCGCCTATCTTGGTGCCCATGGCTATGACCTGACTGTCGTCGGCCTGCCCAAGACCGTCGACAATGATGTCGTGCCGATCAGGCAGTCGCTCGGCGCCTGGACGGCCGCCGACGTCGGTGCCCGCTTCTTCGACCATGTGTCTAACGAACAGAGCGCCGCACCGCGCTCGCTCGTCATTCATGAAGTGATGGGCCGCCATTGCGGCTGGCTGACCGCGGCAACCGCCCGCGCCTATATCCAGCGCACCAAGCACAACGAATATATCGACGGCTTCATGATGAACCAGGAGCTCAAGAACATCGATGGCCTCTACCTTCCGGAAACCCATTTCGACATGCAGGCCGAATCCGAGCGCCTGAAGGAGATCATGGACCGCACCGGCTTTGTCACGCTGTTCGTTTCCGAAGGCGCCTGTCTCGATGAAATTGTTGCTGAACGCGAAGCCTCCGGTGAGGAGGTCAAGCGCGATGCCTTCGGCCATGTGAAGATCGACACGATCAATGTCGGCAACTGGTTCCAGAAGCAATTTGCCAAACTGCTCGATGCCGAGCGCTCGATGGTGCAGAAATCCGGTTATTTCGCCCGCTCCGCTCCGGCAAACGCCGAGGACCTGCGCCTGATCCAGAGCATGGTCGATCTCGCCGTGGAAAGCGGATTGAACAAGATTTCCGGCGTGACCGGACACGACGAAGACCAGGGCGGCAAGCTTCGCACGATCGAATTTCCACGGATAAAGGGAGGCAAGGCCTTCGATCTTTCGACCCCGTGGTTCAAGGACGTGATGGATTATTTGGGCCAGAAGTACCATCCTGTGAATTGACCTTGGGAGCGAAAGCTGGCTTCCTCTTCTGAGGAGGAGTGAGTTAAAATGTCCAATGTAACCTGGTTCACATTCGTGGCTGCGTCAGCGGTCATTCTTGTCATTCCCGGACCATCGGTGCAGCAGGTCGTCTCCTATGCACTCGGCTATGGTCGCAAGACGGCCTTCGCCACGGTGATCGGCGTGGCACTCGGCCACCTGGTGGTGATGTCTGCCTCGCTCGCAGGGCTTGCCGCCCTGCTCTGGAGCTCGGCCGCAACATTTGCCGCGGTCAAATGGATGGGTGCCGCCTATCTCGTCTACATGGGGATCCATCTCTGGCGCGCGCCCGTAGGCAAGGGACCGATTGCCGACAATGACAACCTTCCGCAAGAAAAGCCGCTAAAGATCATCACCCACTGCTTCGCGGTGACGGTGCTCACCCCGAAGAGCATGGTCTTTTTTGTCGCATTCCTGCCACAATTCCTCACGTCTTCGGCCCCGGTTCTTGAGCAGGCTTCGGTGCTCTTGGCGACCTTTGTCACCCTGTCGATTGTCAACACGGTGGCCTATGCGCTGCTTGCCGGAAAAGCCCGGCAATACATCCGAAAACGCTCGGTTCGCAGGACGACCAAGCATGGCAGCGGCACCGTTTTGATCGCGGCCGGAGCGGTCACCGCAGGCTACCGCAAGATCGCCGCCTGACGGCCCAAAGCGGCCGATTTCGCCAAGCGCTTGCCGCCAAGGCCCGCTTGGATTAATAAATGGAAATCTTAACGGTCGGTGATTTGTTTCCTCACCGGTCGCCTGCAGCGTGAAAACGGATAGTGGCATGATCGTCAAGAAAGACCGCGGCATTGCGATTTGCATGGCTGCTACCTTGCTAGCCGGCCTCACGGGATGCACCGCGATCGATGAGAACATGAAGGCGGACCTGGCCTCAGCACCTGTGGCCAAGCCCAATTCGGCGGAGATGCGGGCAGCCAATGCAGCCGAAGCCATTTCCAACGGAACGGCACCAGCGGCAACAGTAACCACCCCTGCCGAACTGGCCGCAGCCAATCCCGGCCCTGCCCCGATCATTCCCGGAACAGAAACTGCGGCACCGATTCCAATGCTGAAGGAATCGTCACTTGCCGCCACGGCGCCGCAAACGGCAGCAACCCAGGCCCTGACCACGATGGCTACAGCGACGCCGCTTCCAGGCGTCGAGCAGCAGGCAGCGATGACCGCCAGCGCAGCGGCTGTGCAGGACATTGCAGCACCTCCCGGCCCGGCAGCCACTGCGACAACTGTTGCGACAACGGCAAGCACAGTGCCTGCACCCGCGCCCATCATGCTTGCCTACGCAGCCCCCTTGCGCAGGACAGCCCTGACCAGCTTCGGCGACCCCTTCGACATCACCTCACCAGGCTCGCCACCGGAACGGGACCCCGAGCCGGAAACGCTGAGCGGCGGACCGACCAAGCTCAACGCGCTGATCAAGAAATATGCGAAATTCTATGAGATCCCCGAGGATCTTGTGCACCGTGTCGTGAAGCGTGAGAGTACATACAATCCCGGCGCCTACAGCCGGGGCAATTACGGCCTTATGCAGATCCGCTACAACACCGCCAAGGCCATGGGCTACAGCGGCGAGCCGTCGGGCCTCTTCGACGCCGAAACCAACATCAAATATGCCGTCAAATACCTCAAGGGTGCGTGGCTCGTGGCCGACAACGACCATGATCAGGCGGTCCGCCTCTACGCACGCGGCTACTACTACGACGCCAAGCGCAAGGGCATGCTGCACCTGACGCAGTAAGTCTCGAAACGGCACCATCGCACCATCCCGCAACAGCCCGATCGTCCTCCTTGAAACAGGACCGAATCGGAAGACCGTGCACGACGGTCTGCTCCCCATTCCACTCTATACCGTGCAGCGCCCCACATGCACGCTTCAAAGGCGCGCCGCACCCCGGATTGAGGCGGCCGCGGTCGAAAACTTCGATAGCCAAATCAATTTCTTAGCGAGTGTTGGTTAGACGCGTCGAGCGGCCGGCCCAGCCACATCATCGAACGCACGTCATCAAACTGTAGCATCGCAGGGCTACACGCCATCAACTTCTAACGGATGGCGGATCGAGATGACCGAGATTGCACCGGATGCTGGCTTTCATGAGAACCACAAGCTCAAGGACGCACTCCTCCAGCACAAGCCCCTTTCGAAAGACGGGCTGTCCGAACGCCTGTTTGGCCTGCTGTTTTCCGGGCTCGTCTATGCCCAGATCTGGGAAGACCCGGACGTCGACATGGAGGCCATGGATCTGGCCGAGGGGCATACGATCGTGACGATCGGCTCCGGCGGTTGCAACATGCTCGCCTATCTCAGCCGAAGACCTTCCTCGATCGACGTCGTCGACCTGAACCCCAACCACGTCGCACTCAATCGGCTGAAGCTCGCAGCCTTTCGCCATTTGCCCGATCATGCGGCGGCTGTCCGCCTTCTGGCAACAGCGGGCGAAGCCGGCAATAGCCGCCTGTATGACCGACATGTCGCGCCCAATCTCGATACAGCGACGCGCAGCTATTGGAACCAGCGCGGCCTGACCGGCAGACGTCGGGTCTCGGTGTTCAACCGCAACCTCTATCGCACCGGCCTGTTGGGGCGCTTCATCGGCGTCGGTCATCTCCTCGCCCGTCTGCATGGTGTCCGCCTTGAGGAGATCACCGCCGCAACCTCGCTACGCGACCAGCGCCAATTCTTCGACAGCCGCATCGCACCACTGTTCGATAAGCCGTTGATCCGCTGGCTGACCAGCCGCAAGAGCTCGCTTTTCGGCCTCGGCATTCCGCCGCAGCAATATGACGAACTCGCCAGCCTGTCCGAGGGCGGAACGATTGCTCCGGTCCTGCGCCACCGGCTGGAAAAGCTGGCCTGCTATTTTCCGCTGAAGGACAATTATTTCGCCTGGCAGGCATTTGCACGCCGCTATCCCACCGCGGAAGAAGGTACCCTGCCGACATATCTGAAGCGTGAACATTACCCGGTTATCCGTGACCACATCGATCGGGTTCAGGTTCATCACGCCAATTTCACCGAGTTGCTGGCAAAAAAGCCCGCAGCCAGCGTCGACCGCTACGTACTGCTCGACGCCCAGGACTGGATGAACGAGCGCCAGCTCAATGAACTGTGGGCGGAAATCACCCGCACCGCTGCCCCCGGCGCCCGCGTCATCTTCCGCACAGCCGCCGAAAAGAGCGTGCTGGATGGCAAGCTCTCCGACAGCCTGCTCTCTCAGTGGCACTACCAGGCGGAGCGCTCCACGGCACTGAACAAGCAGGACCGCTCGGCGATCTACGGCGGTTTCCACATCTATGAGAAGCCGCTGGCATGAGCGAACAGGCAACAGACGGCGTCATCGACCAGCCGCATGCAGAACGCATGGACAGCATGTATCGCTACCAGCGCCACGTCTACGACCTGACACGGAAATATTACCTGCTCGGCCGTGACCGCATGATCACCGGTCTCGACGTCCCACAATCAGGCACCCTGCTGGAGGTCGGCTGCGGCACGGGCCGCAACCTGCTTTTCGCCCAACGCCTCTACCCGACGGCGCATCTTTACGGCCTCGACATATCGGCGGAAATGCTGGTCTCGGCGCGTGCCAACTTCCGCGGCCGCACCACCCAGCCTGTGCTTACCGTCGCCGACGCTACAGCGTTCGACGCAAGCCAGTTCGGCACGCAGGGATTCGACCGAGTGATGATCTCCTACGCCTTGTCGATGATCCCGGACTGGGAAAAGGCGATCGACTGCGCACTTGATGCCGTCGCACCCGGTGGCTCGCTGCATATCGTCGACTTCGGCCAGCAGGAAGACCTGCCGCGCTGGTTCCGCAATCTGTTGCGCAACTGGCTGTCGCGCTTCCATGTCACGCCCAGGAGCGCCCTGCGGGAGGCGCTGGAGCAACGTACCGCCGCACGCAGCGCGACACTCACTTTCGAGCCGATCGGTCGAGGCTATGCATGGCACGCGATGATCAGAATCTGAACCTGTTCCGTCATTAACTCAGCAAGACGGATTGCATATAACCAAGTTTTAACGATGATGGACCATGAATGGTGTTCGCGCCTCTTGTGTCTCGCGTTCGTGCGCACCGCTCTTGGGGCATGATTCCAACTCCAATTGATGGAACATCCATGCGGTGGCTTCTCCTGGCGCTCTTGCCGATTTCGCTGTCACTGGCAGCCTGCACCTCCACCAGCTATGACCTGATGGAAACGGCATCGATTTCGCCGCGCTTCAAGGATACCGATCCGCAGGATTTCGACGGCAAAACACCGCATCGCCACAACGTGCATGGCATCGACGTGTCGAAATGGAACGGCGACATCGACTGGAACCAGGTCCGCCGCTCCGGCGTTTCCTTCGCCTTCATCAAGGCGACTGAAGGCAAGGACATGGTCGATCCCCGCTTCAATGCCTACTGGCAGCAGGCACGCGCCGCTGGCGTTCCCCATGCGCCGTACCACTTCTTCTACTTCTGTTCGACGGCCGACGAACAGGCTGACTGGTTCATCCGCAACGTACCCAAGCAGTCCATGCATCTGCCGCCCGTACTCGATGTCGAGTGGAATCCCACTTCGAAAACCTGCAAAAGCCGCCCGGATGCGGCAACTGTACGCAGCGAGATGAAGCGGTTCATGGACCGCATCGAAGCCTATTACGGCAAGCGCCCGATCATCTACACATCGGTTGATTTCCATCGCGACAATCTCGAAGGCGCATTCCAGGACTATCATTTCTGGGTGCGGGCCGTCGCCCAGCATCCCAACGAGATCTACCCGGAGCGCCGCTGGGCCTTCTGGCAGTATACGTCGACCGGCGTCATTCCGGGCATCAAGGGCGGAACGGATATCAACGTCTTTGCCGGCACGGAGGCAAACTGGAAAAAGTGGGTTGCATCCGTTTCCAGGTAAATGCGGCCCACAACCTGAGAAATTGCTTGAAATGAGACCATGGCGGCACGAGTCCTTGTGCCGCCATCTCTCTTTCGTCAAAAAGTCGCTTAATAACCGTCCGTAAGAAACATCTAAGGACCATATGATGACCTTCGCCTCACGCTTTGCCCTTCCCCTCGCCTTCCTCATGGCATCCACCAGCCTTTCGATGGCAGCCGAATGCGGCGGCGATCTCGGCACCTTCCTCCAGGGCGTCAAGGCGGAAGCCTTAGCCGCCGGCGTCCCCGCAGATATTGCTGAACAGGCTTTGGCCGGCGCCAGGATCGACGAAAAAGTTCTGGCCCGTGACCGCTCGCAAGGTGTGTTCAAGCAGACATTCCTCGAATTCTCCCAGCGCACCGTCAGCCAGGCTCGCCTCGATATCGGCCGCCAGAAACTGCAGCAGTACAAGGCAGTGTTTGACCGGGCTGAGCAGGAATTCGGCATTCCTTCCGGCATCATCGCCGCTTTCTGGGCCATGGAGACCGATTTCGGTGCGGTGCAGGGTGATTTCAGCACCCGCAACGCGCTGGTGACGCTCGCACACGACTGCCGCCGTCCGGAACTGTTTCGCCCGCAACTGTTGGCCCTGATCGAAATGGTCCAGCATGGCGATCTCGATCCCGCCACCAACACAGGAGCCTGGGCCGGCGAAATCGGCCAGGTACAGATGCTGCCCAAAGATATCATCGAATTCGGTGTCGATGGGGACGGCGATGGCCATATCAACGTCAAGCAGAGCGCACCGGACGCTATTCTGACCGCGGCCAAGTTCATCCAGCACCTCGGCTTCAAGCGCGGCGAGCCGTGGATTCAGGAAGTCACTATTCCCGACAACCTGCCATTCGAAAAGACGGGCCTGAGCGGGCCGCTGACGGCCGGCGAATGGTTCGCACTCGGCGTCACCCCGCGTGACGGCAATACGGCCTCAGGCAACCTGCCTGCATCGCTGGTCCTGCCGCAGGGGCGCAAGGGCACTGCATTCCTGACCTATCCGAACTTCAACATCTATCTGGAATGGAACCAGTCGTTCATCTACACGACTTCCGCCGCCTACTTTGCCACCCGTCTGATGGGCGCTCCGCCTTACCTGAAGGGCACCCCGGAACAGGGTCTCGGCGACGTTGAAATGAAGGCGCTCCAGACGAAGCTCCAGACACGCGGCCATGACGTCGGCAAGATCGACGGCATTCTGGGATCAGGAACCCGTGTCGCCATCCAGAAGGAACAGCAGCGGCTGGGCGTGCCGGCCGATGGCTGGGCGACACCATCCTTGCTGAACACCCTGTGACCCATAGATTGGCCTCATGAAACGGGTGGTTTCAGCAAGGCCGCAAGACTAGCGTGGGGCTCCGATTCGAAAGGTGCCCCATGCAACAACGACCCTCCCCGGCCCTGACCCCGGCCCTGACCTTGAACGCGACCACCTGGGTCCTGCTGATCCTGCTCGGCTTTATCTGGGGCGGCTCGTTCTTCTTCGCGCGGTATGCGGTCGCCTATGTACCGCCGTTCACCCTGGTCTTCCTGCGCCTGTCGCTCGCAGCGGTGGCCCTGCATCTCTATCTGCGCGGCGGTGACGACTTCTATCGGACACTGAAGACACGCTGGCGCGCCTTCCTTCTGCTCGGGCTGATCAACAATGCCATCCCGCACACGCTGATCTTCCTCGGCCAGACGGAGATCGGCGCCGGCCTTGCCTCGATCCTCAATGCGACAACGCCGATCTGGACGGTGCTTATTGCCAACAAGCTGACCGCCGACGAGAAGCTTTCGCCAGCCAAGATCGCTGGAACCATCCTCGGCCTCTCCGGCACCGCCGTCTTGATCGGGCCGAGCACCTTCCTGCAGACGGACGTGCCGTTATGGGCAGTTCTGTTGCCGATCCTTGCCGCAGTCTCCTACGGCTTCGCCGCCACCTACGGCAAACGCTTTCGTGACGTGCCCGCCCCGGTGACGGCAGCCGGGCAGTTGACAGCCTCGTCGCTTGTCATGTTGCCCGCAGCACTTGTCATCGACCAGCCATGGGCACTGTCCATGCCGCCGCTCAGCGCAATCGCGGCCATTCTGGCTTTGGCGCTGCTCTCGACCGCCTTCGCCTACATCCTGTTTTTCCGCATCATGGCAGTCGCCGGCGCCACCAACGCCTCACTCGTGACGCTGCTCGTTCCGCCCAGCGCAATCCTGCTCGGTGCGCTTTTTCTCGGCGAAATTCTGCACCCGCTCGACATCGTCGGCATGGCACTGATTGGCGCCGGTCTGCTCGTGCTGGACGGCCGCCTGCTCGGCTACCTGCCATTTGGCAGCAAATCTCGCCTCGGCTGAGTGGTGCTAAAAAGCAACAACCCGCATCATATTGGAGCCCGACAGGTCACGTTTGTTAAACTTCATTAACAACAGCTGAAAATTCTTAAGCAACTGAAATAGATCGATATTTTGCCGGCTGCGACAACTTATCCACCGGCCATCACCGCACCGCAGCACAGAATTTGCTTTTCGATGACACAAATCGGACATAACATCTAACGGTCAAACACAAGGAGGCAGACATGGGACTGACTAATTCTATCAATGTCCTTATCGTCAGTGCGGCGTTTGTGTTCATTACCACCATGCTGTTCATCTGACCGGGAGTGAGATGAGCCAAGAGCGATGAAGCGGCCAACCAAGGCCGCTCAGGCAGGAATGGTTTCAGAAATCAAAAAGGCGCATGACGGCCCCCGTCATGCGCCTTTCACTTGATACCAACTGCCCATTCAGGCCGCAGCACCAGACAACGTTCGAGACTTGCCGTCCAGCCCAAGCCGCGACAGCGTAGCAATCGTCAGTGGTGCACGGTTCATCGTATAAATGTGGAAATCCCGGATACCGCGCTTCGCCAGATCAGCGATCTGCTCGGCAGCAATATCCGCCGCCACCGCTGCCCGATCCTGCGCATTGCAATCGGTTCCTTCGAAACGACGATCGATGCTCGCCGGAACCGATGCCCCACACATCGAGGCAAAACGCTTCAACTGCGTCAGGTTCTGGATCGGCATGATACCGGGCACGATCGGAATGGTGATACCCGCGGAAAGCACCCGGTCGAGATAGCGGGCGTAGACATCATTGTCGAAAAAGAACTGCGTCAACGCCCGGGTCGCGCCAGCATCCACCTTGCGCTTGAGCATGTCCAGATCGACGGCTTCATCCGGGCTTTCCGGATGCTTTTCCGGGTAGGCCGAGACAGACACCTCGAAATCGCCCATTTCGCGCAATCCGCCAACAAGATCGGCGGCATTGATGAAACCTTCCGGATGCGGCTGATAGGCCGCGCCGACGCCGTCTTGCGGGTCGCCGCGCAGCGCGACGAAATGCCGGACACCCACGGCCCTGAACTCCTCGACCACACGCCGCACCTCGTCGCGCGTCGCCCCGACACAGGTCAGGTGCGACGCTGTCGGCATAGGCGTATCGCTGATCAACCGCTTTACCGTGCTCAGCGTCGGTTCGCGCGTCGTGCCGCCGGCACCGTAGGTGACGGATACGAAATCAGGCTGCCAGGGCGCCAGCGCCTCGACAGTTGACCAGAGCTGGTCTTCCATATCCGGCGACTTCGGCGGAAAGAATTCAAACGAGATGCGCAGGTCTGCAGCGTCTTCGATCGCTCTTTGGTGCTCGGCCATTTATCTGCTCCCGGTCTGTAAAATTACTGCATCCTCACCGGCTGGTGCCAGAACGGCGTCGCGTCGGGCAAGCCAGATGGTGACTGTAAGGCCCCTGCCCGCCGCACTTTCCGGCGGCAGATCGACCACTTCCTCGACGTGGAATCCGTTTCGGTTCAGCCAGTCGGCCATGATCTGCCGCGAGAACCCAAGCCGGACATGGGCATGTTCGTCGCGCAGATATTCCAATTCATGCGGCGCCAGATCGACAATCGCCAGCCGACCATTCGGCTTCAACATGCGCGCCGCCTCGGCCAGCGCCAGTTCAGGCTGCTCAAGAAAGTGCAGCACTTGGTGGATTGTCACCAGATCGTAGTCTGAAGCATCAAGCGGCAGGTTGAGAATGTCGCCATGGCGCACCGACGCCGACAGAACGCCACCCTTGTCGAGATTTGCGCGTGCGACCGACAGCATGTCGCGACTTGCATCGATGCCGGTTGCCCGACGATAATGGCTTGAGAGAAGCTGCAGGATGCGACCCGTGCCTGTACCGAGATCGAGCAGCGCATCGATCGGCTCCGGTCCGACAAGCTTGAGCAACGCAGCCTCGACATCGGCATCGTTGACATGCAGGCGGCGCAGTTCGTCCCACTCGGACGCATTGCGGCTGAAATATTCCTGCGCCCGCTGCGCCCGCGAACGCTTGACGGCGGCGAGACGCTCCCTGTCGCGCTGCAGGACCGGATCAGCCTCCTGCGCCGCATCCAGCAGGACATGAGTCAGATCGGCAGCGGCGCCATCCTGCTTCAATCGAAAGAACGCCCAGGCCCCCTCCTGATACCGATCGACCAGTTCGGCCTCGGCGAGAAGCTTCAGGTGTCGGGAAATTCGGGGCTGCGACTGCCCGAGAATTTCGGTAAGATCGGTGACGGTCAGGTCGCCAGCCGACAGGAGCGCAAGCAGGCGAAGACGGGTGGGCTCACCCGCCGCCTTTAGCAACTCCACCAGTGCATCCACGCCAAACTTCATCCCAGACCTCGAAAAGCAATAATCATATAAAGATATGTTTATGTCGCTCAAGAAATTCATGCAAGCATTATCTGCTTCGAATTTTGACAGGACATATGACGCTCGAGGGCGAGATCTCCGGGGCGCTCTACTCCCACCACAGGCGAACCGACCCGGCGCGCTGTCGAAAGACTGTACGTAAAAAAGCCCCGGCAACGGCCGAGGCTTTCTTCGATAAAGGGCGGCTGACATAAACCGCCGAATGGTGACACGATCAGCGCGTCAGCCGCTTGTAGGCCTGGCTACCCGGATTGAGCGCATCGGCACCCAAACGACGCACCTTATCCTGCTCGTAGTCTTCGAAGTTGCCTTCGAACCATTCGACATGGCCGTCGCCTTCGAAGGCGAGGATATGCGTCGCCAGCCGGTCGAGGAACATGCGATCGTGGCTGATGATGATGGCGCAGCCGGCAAAGTTTTCCAGCGCCGTTTCCAGCGCACCCAGCGTTTCGGTATCAAGGTCGTTGGTCGGTTCGTCGAGCAGCAGGACATTGCCGCCGGCCTTCAGCATCTTGGCGAGGTGAACGCGGTTGCGCTGACCACCCGAGAGATTGCCGACCTTCTGTTGCTGGTCGCCGCCCTTGAAGTTGAAGGCGCCGCAATAGGCGCGGGAGTTCATGTCAAACTTGCCGAGCTTGATGACTTCGGCACCGCCCGAGATTTCTTCCCAGACTGTCTTGTCGGCCGCCAGCGCGTCGCGGCTCTGGTCGACATAACCGAGATGCACCGTCTCGCCGATACGGATCGAGCCGGAATCCGGCTTCTCCTGGCCGGTGATCATCTTGAACAGCGTCGTCTTGCCGGCGCCGTTCGGACCGATGATGCCAACGATACCGCCCGGCGGCAGCTTGATCGACAGATCGTTGATCAGCGTGCGACCTTCAAAGCCCTTGGTGATGCCTTCCATCTCGATAACGACGTTGCCGAGACGTTCGGACACAGGGATGAT
>NZ_AHZC01000403.1 GCF_000247475.1 Rhizobium sp. PDO1-076
CCCGGTCGGCAAGTTCGGAGGCAAGGCGGATCGCCGGTTCAGAACCAAGGCCGAAATAGGCCGTCGCATAGGGCAATTCCCGCATCTGACGCGCCGCGGCCTCGACGATCGATTCATGACCGTAGCCGGCATTGACGCACCACAGGCCCGCGAAACCGTCGACGAGCTGATGACCGGAGGCGTCGGTCACCGTCGCGCCCTTGGCGGAGGCCAGAACGCGAACGCCTTGCTGCTCGTGGCCGCGATAGGAGGCGACCGGATGGATGAGGTGAGCGCGATCAAGCTCGATGAGGGAATTGTTGAACATTGTCATCTCCGGGTCAGCCGAGGGCCTGATTGGCAAGGGCAAAGGTGGTGACCGCCGGTGCGGCGGGCGGGATGGTGACGGGCCGGGCCATGGCGATGCCGCCGCCGACATGGGCGAAGCCCTGATCTTCGAGCCAGGGGGCGAGACCGGTTCCGGCACCGGTATCGACGCGCAGGAAAGCGCCTTGCCGGCGGCTGATGAAGTGCGAGACAAGTGCTTTGGCATCATTGAGATCTGGAGCAACGACCGGGCCGATCACTTCGCCGCGACCGAAGGTGCGAATGGCGGTAAATGCGGCTACCTGCCCCTCGCGGCAAATCACGGCATATTCGCCGATCTCAGCAAGCTTTCGAATGAGACTGGCGCGGTCGGCACCGTAAGCCTGTCTGTCGAGGTCGAGAATGGCTGGAAGATCGTCCGCGGTCGCTGCTCGGGTGTTGTCGGGTGCTGCGATGCTGCCGGCAACGCCCTGATGCTGGACGATCGTTCCCGTTTCGCGAAAACCCAGGCGCTCGTAAAGTGGCAATCCCTCGGCCGTGGCGACAAGGCGCAGTGGCCGGTCACCGGCAAGCGTCATGGCGGCTTCCAACAGCCTTCGTCCAAGCCCACGTCCTCGCATGCTTTCGTCGACGATCACCATGTTGATCGTTGCGCAGTCTGCGCCATAAGGGGTGAGCAGGATCGTGCCGGCAACCTCGCCGGAGCCCGTGACCGCGACGAAGCCCTCGCTCAGGGCCAGAGCCAGTCGCCAGTCTTCCGGCCGATGCGGCCAGCCGGACTGGCGCGACAGCCGGACGGCATCATCAAGATGCTCCAAGCCTATGGGCGCAATGGCGATGTCGATAGTCTGCATGGGGTGGTACCTTCATTTTCTGAACACAAGTGTTGCGTTCAACGGGCCGGTAGATTGTCTGAAGGCAGCACCAGCGGCGATATCTTCAACCGTAGGAGCAGGTGGCCGCCGCATCTTATGCTGTGCGCGGGTTATAGGCGTCGCTGGAAAGGGATTTTGAAACCCGATTGTGCGCTCCATGCCCAACCAAATGCCATTCCGGTCGGCAGATACGGAACTTTCTGCTTTCAAATCCCGCAATTCAGTCGACGCGGTCGCCGGAAGCCGACCTATGATCTAGCCATCAGCAACCGGCTGCACGGCCCTGCCTATCAAGGACGACGCGTATGACGACCTTCCGCCCGAAATTCATCACCTTCGACTGCTACGGCACACTGACCAACTTCCAGATGGCGGAAGCCGCGCGCGACCTCTATGGAAACCGCATGGATGAACCGAAGATGCTGGAGTTCATCAAGAATTTTGCCGCCTACCGCCTGGACGAGATCCTCGGCGACTGGAAGCCCTATGCCGATGTGGTTCACAATGCGCTGGAGCGGGCCTGTAAGCGAAACGGTGTCGCGTTCACGGACGAGGATGCCCGGTTCGTCTACGAGCGGGTGCCGACCTGGGGGCCGCATGCGGATGTGCCGGCAGGTCTTGCCAAGGTCGCCAAGGAAATCCCGCTGGTCATTCTCTCCAATGCGATGAACTCCCAGATCATGTCCAATGTCGACAAGCTCGGCGCGCCATTTCATGCCGTCTACACGGCCGAGCAGGCGAATGCCTACAAGCCACGTTTCCAGGCTTTCGAATATATGTTCGACATGCTGGGCTGCGGGCCGGAAGACATTTTGCATTGCTCTTCCTCCTTCCGCTACGACTTGATGTCTGCCCATGATCTTGGGATCAAGAACAAGGTCTGGGTCAACCGTGGTCATGAGCCGGCCAATCCCTATTACGGTTATGTCGAAATCTCCGATATCTCCGGCCTGCCTGGCGTCGTCGGGCTCTAAGGAAAGACAAAACCCATGAAATACCTGTCCTACTGGCACGATACGGCACCCGGGTTCACGGGCGCTGTCGAAGGGCCGATCGAGGGTCACTACGACGTCGCAGTGATCGGCGGCGGCTTTACCGGGCTTGGCGCGGCGCGGCAACTTGCCAAGGCCGGGACCAGGGTGATCGTGCTGGAGGCGGAAACCGTGGGTTACGGTGCGTCTGGACGCAATGGCGGCCATCTCAACAATGGCCTGGCGCACAGCTATCTGGCGGCGAAGGCGGAGATCGGCAAGGAGCGCGCCATCGCGCTCTACCAGGCGCTGGATGCCTCGATCGACACGCTAGAGGCCATCATTGCCGAGGAGGGCATCGACTGCAATTTTCGCCGGGCCGGCAAGCTGAAGCTGGCCTCCAAGCCGCAGCACTTTGACAGCATTGCGAAGAATTTCGAGGCGGTGCATGCCGAAGTGGATGCCGACACCGCGCTGCTTTCGTCCGCCGACCTCAAACATGAAGTCGGATCGCCCTTCCACGGCGCCATGCTGTCGAAGAAGAGCGCGATGATGCATATGGGGCGTTATGTTGTCGGCCTGGCCGGGGCGGCCAGCCGCAGCGGTGCGGTCATTGCCGAGAAGGCGACTGTCACGGAGCATACACAGACGGGCGGCCGGCATGTTCTGAAGACGGCAAAAGGCATTGTGACGGCAGATCAGGTTCTGGTCGCCACCGGCGCCTATACCAGCGCAAATTTCGGCTACTTCCGGCGTCGCATCATCCCAGTCGGCAGCTTTATCATCGCCACCCGGCCGCTGACGGATGCGGAGGTTGCAGCGACCATGCCGGGCAACCGCACCTGCGTGAACTCGATGAATATCGGCAATTACTGGCGTCTATCGCCGGACAACCGGCTGATTTTCGGGGGCAGGGCACGCTTTTCGGCCACGTCCGACCAGCGATCCGACGCCAAGGGCGGCGCGATCCTGCGCGAAAGCCTCGTCCGCCTCTTTCCGCAGCTTTCCGAGGTCGAGATCGACTATTGCTGGGGCGGGTTGGTCGACATGACCAGCGACCGCTTTCCGCGGGCGGGCTATCAGGATGGGGTGTGGTACGCGATGGGCTATTCCGGTCATGGCGCACAGCTTTCCACCCATCTCGGCATGACGATGGCCGATGCAATGCTCGGTCGGCCAGATCGCAATCCACTCAAGGGCCTCGACTGGCCGGCGGTTCCAGGCCATTTCGGCACGCCCTGGTTTCTGCCGCTGGTGGGGCTTTATTACAAGGTGCTCGACCGGTTTCAGTAACGCGCAGCCTGGTTAGGGCTGGCAAGTAAAAGGGGAGTTGCTTCGGCAACTCCCCTTTTGCATTCGTGAAGATCATAAAAGGCTCAGGAGAGTCCGCCGATGTGGAAGGACTTCATTTCCAGATATTCCTCGATGCCGGCCCTGGCGCCCTCGCGGCCGAGGCCGGACTGTTTGACGCCGCCGAAGGGGGCGACTTCGGTGGAGATGGCGCCGGTGTTGAGGCCCACCATGCCGAATTCGAGCGCCTCGCCGACACGCCAGGCGCGCTTCAGGTTTTCGGTGTAGAAATAGGCGGCAAGGCCAAAGGGCGTGCCATTGGCAATGGTCAGCGCCTCATCTTCTGTTTCGAAGCGGAAGAGGGGGGCCACCGGGCCAAAGGTCTCCTCGCTGGCAAGCTGCATGTCTGTCGTTGCGCCCGTGAGGACCATGGGCGCGGCATATTGTTCGCCGACCGGCATATCCGTGCGGGTCGTGACAATCGTCGCTCCCTTGGCCAGTGCGTCTTCGACATGGCGGTTGATCTTGGCGATGGCGGCCTGGTTGATCATCGGCCCGATCGAAACGCCGGACTCGGTGCCGGGTCCGACCTTCATGGCATTGACACGTCCGCTGAGTTTTTCGGCAAAGGTCTCATAGACGCTGGCCTGCACGAGAATACGGTTGGCGCAGACGCAGGTCTGCCCGCCATTGCGGAATTTGGAGACGATCGCGCCCTCGACAGCCAGATCGAGATCGGCATCGTCGAAGACGATGAACGGCGCATTGCCGCCGAGTTCGAGCGAAAGCCGCTTCACGCTATCGGCCGCACCGCGCATCAGCAGGGAACCGACGCGGGTGGAGCCGGTGAAGGAAATTTTCCGCACCGTATCGTTTGCCATGATCTCGTTGCCGATGTCGGCCGGCATGCCGGTGACGATATTGATGACGCCGGCCGGAATGCCGGCTTTTTCCGCAAGCCAGCCGATCGCCAGCGCCGAATAGGGCGTGAATTCGGATGGCTTGATGACCACGGTGCAGCCGGCGGCAAGGGCAGGGGCCACCTTGCGGGTGATCATCGCATTGGGGAAGTTCCAGGGCGTGATGATGCCGCAGACGCCGACCGGCTCCTTCAGGACGACGATCCGCCGGTCGGGCGTGGGGGATGGGATGGTGTGACCCTCGATGCGCCGGGCTTCCTCGGCGAACCATTTGACGAAGGAGGCGCCGTAGCGGATTTCACCGCGTGCCTCATCCAGCGGCTTGCCCTGCTCGGTTGTCAGGATCAGTGCAAGATCCTCGATATGCTCAAGCATCAGCGCATGCCAGGCTTCGAGCAGGGTGGCCCGCTCGCCATGGGTCTTCTTCTTCCAGGGGCCATAGGCGGCAGCGGCGGCCACGATCGCAGCACGCGTCTCGGTAGCGCCCATGTCCGGCACGGTGCCGACAACGGATTGGGTGGCGGGATCGATCACGTCGACACTTTTGCCAGACGCCGCTGGCGTCCACTGGCCACCGATCAAAGCGTGTTGCCGGAAAAGGCCTGGTTCTCTCAAGGTCTGCATTTTTTTGTCCTGTCCCAAATAAATCAAAGTGCCGCAAGAATTGCAGCGGTGATTGCCTCTGTCCGGTCCTTGCCGGGACTGGTGCCTATGCCGCTTGCGGTCGTGCGTTCGATGGCCGCCATGATGGCAGCCGCGGCGACCGTTTCGCCCAGATGGTCGAGCATCATCGCTCCGGACCAGATGGTGGCGATCGGATTGGCGATGCCGAGATGGGCGATATCGGGTGCCGAGCCGTGCACGGGCTCGAACATCGAGGGTGCGCTTCTGTCCGGATTGATGTTGGCGGACGCGGCAAAGCCCAAACCGCCCTGGATGGCGGCGCCCAGATCGGTCAGGATATCGCCGAAGAGATTGGAGGCGGCGACCACGTCGAGGCTTTCCGGCGCCATGACCATGCGCGCCGCCATCGCGTCGATGTGGTAGCTGGTGACCTCGATGTCAGGATATTCGGCTGCGAGCTGCTGGGTCACTTCGTCCCAGAACCCCATCGAATATTTCTGGGCGTTCGATTTGGTGACGGAGGCGAGTTTTCCGCGGCGTGCACGCGCCTGTTCGAAGGCGAAACGCAGGATGCGTTCGACACCCGTGTGGGTGAAGATCGAGGTTTCGACCGCCACTTCATTGGCTGTGCCCTGATGAATGCGGCCGCCGGCGCCGGAATATTCACCCTCAGTGTTTTCACGGATGCAGAGGATGTCGAAGGCCTCGGCCTTGAGCGGCCCTTGCACGCCCGGCAGCAGGCGGTGGGGGCGGATATTGGCATATTGCACGAAGCTCTTGCGGATCGGCAGCAGGAGACCGTGCAGCGAAACCGCATCCGGCACCTGCTGCGGCCAGCCGACCGCGCCGAGCAGGATCGCGTCGAAGCGGCGCAATGTCTCAATGCCATCGTGCGGCATCATCGCGCCGGTTTCTTTGTAAAAAGCGCAGGACCAGGGGAATTCAGTGCCATCGAGCGTAAAACCGGCCGAGCCGGCAGCCTTCTGCAGCGCCGACCAGGCAGCGGCAGTGACATCGCCTCCGATGCCGTCGCCGGGAATAAGGGCAATCCTGTGGGTTTTCATCGTGGTCATGTCCTCAAAGTCTGATCAAGACGCTCTTGCTCTTGCGGTTGGCCTGGAAGGCTTCGCGACCGAGATCCTTGCCGATGCCTGATTGCTTGTAACCGCCGGTCGGCAGGATGTGGTCGCGCGATCGGCCATAGCGGTTGACCCAGATGGTCCCGGCCTGAAGACTGCGGGTGAGACGGATTGCCCGGGAAAGGTCGCGGGTGAAAAGCCCGGCGGCAAGTCCATACGTGGGATGTGCGGCCAGCGACAGGGCTTCTTCTTCGTCGCGGAATGTCTGCAGTGCCAGCACAGGGCCAAAGATCTCCTGCGTGACGGCCGGCGATTTTTCGTCGACACCGGCGATCAGCGTCGGCGCATAGAAATAACCGGGAGCATCCATCGGCGCTCCGCCTGTGAGGCATTCGCCGCCAGCGGCAACAGCCGCCGAAACAATCGAATGGATGCGCTCACGCTGCTGGTCTGAAATGATCGGCGAATATTGGGCCGCCGCATCCCAGGTTGGCATGGGTTGAACGGCATTCATGTAGCGAAGGATCGCGTCGACAAGCGGCGCTGCGACACTCTCTTCGACGATCAGGCGTGATCCGGCAACGCAGGCCTGTCCGGCATTGCTGATAATGCTGGTGGCGATTGCGGCTGCCGCCTTGTCGAGATCGGCATCTGCAAAGACCAGCTGCGGGCTCTTGCCGCCGAGTTCCAACGTCATCGGCTTGATGCCCGTGCGGGCGACATTTTCCATGATCGCCGAGCCTGCGCGCGTCGAGCCGGTGAAACTGACCTTGGCTATGTCGGGATGGCCGGTGATGGCATTCCCGGTCACGTGGCCATCGCCGAGCACGACATTGATCAGCCCGGCCGGCATGCCGGCGCGCACGGCAAGTTCCGCCAGATAGATGGCGGAAAACGGCGTCATCTCGGAGGGCTTCAGCACCACGGCATTGCCGGCGGCGAGCGCCGGGCCGAGTTTCCATGCAGCCATGGAGATCGGGAAGTTCCAGGGCGTTATGGCGCCGACCACGCCATAGGGTTCGGTCACGATCATGCCGAGATTGCCGTCATCGGTCGGCACTAGGTCGCTGCCTTCCTTGTCGGCGAATTCGGCAAAGAAGCGGATCTGCTCGGCCGAAATGGCAATATCGCCTTCGATCAGATGGCCGACTGGCCGGGTCGAGTAAAGCGCTTCGAGCCGGGCAAGCGTCACCGCTTCCTTCTCTATCATATCGGCCCATCGGCGCATCACGTTCAGCCGCTCGCGGGGGCGAACGCCGCCCCAGTTGCTTGTCTTCAATGCGGCCTTGGCGGTCTCGACCGCTCGGTCGACCATGTCGGCGTCGGCACGCGGGCAAGCGGCATAGGAATTGCCATCGGAGGGCCGATGCATCGGGATGACGCCATCGGCCGGGATGAGGCTATCTCCGATGAAATGCCCGATCGGAAGGGACAGGCTGGCAGGATCGAAACTCAGGGTCATCAGGATTACCTCGGATCGCTATCTTGCGAGGCTACCGGATCGGCTGGAGTGACTTGACCTGATCGCTGCGGCAAGGACGGATGAAAACCCTGTTTTGCGGCCGCCGCGCAGCTTATTCTTCGGCGTTCCGTTGTGGCAGCGGCGGGCATTGATGACCGCCGCTGTACACGCCCTCAAGCCGTTACGTAGATCTTGCGGACGGTCTCGATCGTCCGCCATGTGCCGACGAAGCCGGGTTTCATGACGAAACTGTCGCCGGCCTTGTACGTCACCGGCTCGCCGCCTTCTGGCGTGATTTCCACGAGGCCCGAAAGGATGTGGCAAAACTCGAAGGTCTCGCCCTTGATAGAATGGGTCAGCCCCGGCGTGGCTTCCCATACACCCGTGTGGATGGTCTCGTTGCGGGCGGCGTCCTGCGCCCAGGTCTTGAAGCTGGGGCTTCCGGAGATCAGCCGTTCCGGGGTCGGCACGGCCTCGCGCGGCGCAAAGGACGGGGCGGGGTCGATGGTTTTCAGAAGCGACATGGTTTTCCTTTCGGGTTGGATAAGTCAGTAGCCGCGATGGCGATCGACAAGGCCTGTCGGATCGAGACCGGCGCGCAGGCGTTTGATGTTGTCGATGACGGCCTTTGCTGCGGAATGCGGCTGCGTGACACTTGCCACATGGGGTGTCAGCAGGATGCGGGGATGGCTCCAGAGGGCATGGCCAGATGGAAGCGGTTCGGGATCGGTCACATCGACGACGGCGCCGGAGAGTTGACCGCTGTCGAGGGCCGAGATGAGGTCTTCGTGGTTGAGCTGTGGTCCCCGGCCTGTATGCACGAGGCCAGCTCCCCGTGGCAGGCGCCCGAAGAGATCCGCATCGAGCAGACCGCGCGTTTCGGCCGTCAGCGGAAGCAGGCAGATCAGAATGTCGGTTTTAGACAGCATATCGGTCAGGCCATCGCTTCCGGCATGGCATGTCACGCCTTCAATCGCGTGCGGCGACCGGCTCCAGCCCGAGAGCTGGAAACCGAACGACTTCAGTCGTTTGAGCACTGCCTGTCCGAGCATGCCGAGGCCAAGCACGCTGACGCGCCGCTCAGGCGCCTGTACCGGAGCAAGAGCCTGCCAGAGCCCGGCTCGCTGCTGGTCCAGATAGGCGGGCAGGTCGCGGTGGAGCGACAGTACCGCAAGCGTCACATATTCCTGCATCATGCGAACGATGCCTTCTTCCACCATGCGGACCACCTTCACATGGGCGGGCACGTCAGCGATGCGAAACTGGTCGACGCCGGCGCCGATGGAAAACAGCACTTCGAGATTGCTGTAGCGCTGCAGGTTTTCGGGAACGGTCCAGGTGATCAGGTAACGCACGGATTCCGGATCAACAGTGCCGGGGTCCATGGAGAAAGGCAGATCCGGTAGATTCCGCGCAAAGGCCTCCCGGAAGATAGCGCCGCGGTGGACGTCGGAGTGAAAGAGGAAAGTCATGGGCAGGGGTCCGTTCGCTGTCTGTCGAGAGGTCAGGCGCAGCAGTGCTTGCCGAGCGCCTCGATCATGGACTGGCAGGCCGAAAGCTCGCCTGCCAGGATGTATTCATCGGGCTTGTGAGCGCGGCCGATATCGCCCGGACCGCAGATAATCGCGTCCACGCCGGCTGTCTGGTACAGCCCGGCTTCCGTCCCGTAGCTGACGGTGCCGAGCGGTTCCTGGGCCGTGAGTTTTGTCAGCAGGTCGGTAAGAACGGTCTGGCGCGCCAAGGAGAGAGCCGGGTAGGCGCTCAGTTCCTGCCATTCGACACCGATTCCGGATGTCCGCAACCGCTCGGCGGCGATACGGATCGGCGCCAGCAGGGTCGCGGGATCCAGGCCGGAGATGGCGCGTGCCTCGACATCCAGCGTGCAATGATCGGGAATGATGTTGAGCGCCTGGCCACCCTGGATCAGGCCGGCCTGCAACGAGGAATAGGGTGGCTCGAAAGTCGGGTCGAAAGGGCCGTTTGCAAGATCTTGCGCCGAAGACACGGCCGCCTGCAACACCGTTGCCATGGCATGCACCGCATTCAGTCCGAGATCCGGCCGGGACGAATGACCGGATCGGCCCCGCAGCGTGATACGGGCAGCCGCCTTGCCCTTGTGTGCGAGGATAGGCCGCATGCCGCTGGGCTCGCCGATCACGGCCCCCAGCGGTGCTACGCACAGTTCGGGCAGGCGGGCAAGGAGATGCGGCACCCCGCGACAACCGGCTTCTTCGTCATAGGAAAAGGCAAGATGGATGGGCCTGGTTAGGGGGACGGCGGCCAGCGCGGGGACGGCTGCCAGCACGGCGGCTAGAAACCCCTTCATGTCGCTGGTACCGCGGCCAAAGAGCTTTTCTCCATTGCGACGCAGGGCAAAGGGATCACTGCTCCAGCCTGCCTCCTGTGCGGGAACGACGTCCATATGACCGGAAAGAATATAACCAGCTTTGTCCGAAGGGCCGATGGTGGCGAAGAGATTGGCCCTGTCACCCTCGGGACCGGGGAGAATATGCACGGGGATGCCGAAGCCTTCGAGATAGGACCTGACCCACTCGACGATTCCGGCATTGGGCGTGCCGACGATGGACGGGAAGCCCACTAGCGCTGTCAGGATATCGGTGGCATTCATTGCGCGGTTCCTCGTGCGGTTTCTGGCATCCGCTTCGGCTCTTGATTGCAGTTCGACTTGAAAGATTAGGCGCGAGCGGCATGAATGGCTGCCGAAAGCGATCGCCATACGGTCAATTCTTGTGTCGGATGAGGTGGTAGAAGCGGAATCTTCTGCAAGGACCGGCTAGAATACACGTAAAAGGAAGTATCGAGCGGCTGACGGCAGGTTCGCTCGGCGCCAGGGAGGCGGATGATGGATCTGAAAATACCCGACACGTTGCATGTCGACGCATACCAGATGCGATTCGCCAACGTGGCGGATGTCGATCTGGAGCGTTTGCATGCGCTGTCGATCGCGGTCGGTTGGCCGCATCGGGCAGAAGATTGGCAATATCTGCGCGAACTCGGCCATGGTTTCGTCGCTCTCGACGATATCGACCGTGTGATGGGCTCAGCCATGTGGTTCCCGCACGGTGAGCATTTTGCTACCCTTGGCATGCTGATCACATCACCGCGGCTGCAGACCAATGGGACGGCGAAATGGCTGATGCAGCGTGTCCTGGCCGAGTGTCCCGGCATGGGCTTGCGGCTCAATGCAACGCGCGCGGCGCGCCGCCTCTATCGCTCTCTGGACTTTGTGGCGCAGCAGACGGTGTTCCAGTGCCAGGGTGAGGCCCGCAAACCGCTGGACGCGACAGATTTGCCCGCCGGACACGAGATCAGACAATTGCGGCCAAGCGATCTCGATGCAGTGATCGCGTTTGATGCGCCAGGATTTGCCTTTCCTCGCCCTGTCCACCTTGCCAAGCTATTTGAAAGCTCGCTCTGCTACGGGCTCTATCGGGGAGAGGAACTGCGGGCCTTCTCCATGAGTCGTGCGTTCGGGCGAGGCTATGTCCTTGGGCCGATCGCGGCATTGTCGCCGGAAGACGCGATCGTGGTCGCGCGGCCACATGTCGATGCCCATGCCGGTCATTTCCTGCGTATCGATACCCATGTTGAAGCCGGTCCCTTTGCTAGCTTTGTCCAGCAATGCGGCCTGCCGGTCTTTGACACCGTGACGACGATGACACTCGGAGAAGGCGTCGACTACGGAACGGTCGGCGACGAGAAAGGCGCGTTGTACGCTCTCGCTTCCCAATCGATGGGATGACAAGCTGGAGTTCAGCGCCCGCATGTTCGAAACGCTGTCACAATAACGTGAAGTTCTCATTAGGTCTTTCGATCGTCAACATGCGTTTGGTGACAGGATCTGCAGCGCCGTTCCCTAGGTTCGGAAACGCCAGGCCGACAGTGCCGAGATGTCGAATGCAGGGTCGCGATCGGCAATCAGGTTGGCAACGAGTTGGCCGCTGACCGGCCCAGTCGCGAGTCCCACATGCCCATGGCCGAACGCATGGATGATGTCGCGCGATGCCGAGGCAAAACCGATGACTGGCAGTCCATCGGCGGTCGAGGGGCGATGCCCCATCCATCGGTCGATGCCGGAAGTCGATGAACGATCAGCCAATGCGGGATAGGTCGTTCGTGCATGCTTGAGCAGAATATCGGCGCGCGCCCAATTCGGTGCCGCTGAAACGCTGGCAAGTTCGACCTGGCCTGCGATCCGCAACCCGGCAAGCGTTGGATTGTTGCCCATCTTGCCATCACCCGGCATCAGCGGCATGTCTGATCGAATCTCATTGGCGGGTATGACCACGTGATAACCGCGTTCGCTTTGCAATGGCACGCGGTCTCCAGCCTGCGCCGCAAGGCTCTTCGAATGGATGCCGGCGGCGATCACCGCCTTGTCGCAGGCCACCGGTCCCGCGTCTGTCTGCACGCCAGCCAAACGCCCCGCAACGAGATCAAAACCGATTGCCCGTGCATGTACGCGCGTTGCGCCCTGGCGAATGGCGTGATCGATCATAGCCGCAACATAGCCACCCGGATCGACGCAATGCCCGCCATCCTCGACAAAGGCTGCAAAGGAATAACGTGGCGCGAGATGCGGTTCGAGTTCATGCAGTTGCGCGGCGGACAGCTCGCGGTATGCAACGCCGTTTTGCCGCCGCAACTGCCATGCAAAGGCCTCCGCCTCGAAGGCATTGCGGTCTGGATAGGCGTAAATCAGACCCTTGCGGCAGATCAGGTCCGGCCGGCCGATCCGTTCTGCGACTGCGGCATGGCGCGATGCGGTATCATGCAACAGCTGTGACAGGATGGAAGCGGTTCGCTCCACCTTGGCGGCGGTCGATCCTGCCTGCATGAAGCCGACCAGCCAGGGTGTCAGATGGGCCAGATAACGCCAGCGGATCGCCAGCGGGCCGGACGGATCGGCGAGGTAGCCGGGCAGCTTTTTCCACAGACCCGGCATCGACATCGGAATGATGGAGGCCGGGCTCAGCCATCCACTGTTACCGTAGCTCGCCGCCTGTCGCCCGCCCGGCGTCTCCGGCTCGATGATGGTCACGCTGTGCTCATCCTTCAGGAGTTCGAGGGCCGTCGCGGCACCGACGATCCCTGCGCCAATGACGGCTATATGCATGACATTTCGCCCACGTGGTTTAAAGCCTGTTGGTTCATTCCTGAAACGCCTCCTCGCGGACATTCTTGATGTTCGGCAGGGCAACAAGGATGACGGCGATGACGGCAAGGGCGAGCAGGACAGCCGAAATCGGTCGATCGACGAAGATCGTCGGATTGCCGCGCGCGAGGAACATGGCGCGGCGGAAGTTCTCTTCCATCATCGGACCGAGGATGAGGCCCATGACCAGGGGAGCCGCGTCGCAATCGAGTTTGGCAAAGATATAACCGGCGACACCGAAGACCGCGAGTAGCCACAGATCGAAGACCGAGTTGCTCAGCGAAAAGGCGCCGATGGAGCAGAAAACGAGGATGGCCGGGTAGAGATAGTGGAACGGCATGGTCAAAAGCCGCGTCCAAATGCCGATCAACGGCAGGTTCAGCACCAGGAGCATCAGGTTGCCGACCCACATCGACACGATGACACCCCAAAACACATCCGGATGTTCGGAGATCAGCGTGGGGCCTGGCGCTATACCCTGCATGATCAATGCGCCGAACATCAGCGCCATCACGGCATTGGCGGGCAGGCCAAGTGTCAGCAGCGGTACGAACGACGTCTGCGCGCCGGCATTGTTGGCGCTTTCCGGCGCGGCGACGCCTTCGATTGCACCGCCGCCGAAGCCTTCCGGCGGGTTGGCAACACGCTTTTCGATGGCATAGGCGGCAAACGCCGCCAGCAATGCACCGCCGCCCGGCAGCAGGCCGAGAACCGAACCGATGCCGGTGCCGCGCAGGATCGGAGCGACCATTCGGCGCCAATCCTCCCGCGACGGGATCATCGAGAAGAATGGCGCATGAATTGCCGTGCGGCTTTCCGGGTTTTCCAGATCCTTGATGAGTTCGCCGATGCCGAACAGTCCCATGGCGACGACCACGAAGTTGACCCCGCTCGACATCTCCTCGAAGCCGAGCGTGAACCGTGGCACCGCCGTCTGCACGTCCTGCCCGATCAACCCGACCAGAATGCCGATGAACACCATCGCCAAGGCCTTTGGCAACGATCCCCGCGACAGGACGACGGAGGCAATCAGGCCAAGCACCATCAGCGAAAAATACTCCGCCGGGCCAAACAGCAGGCCGACTTCAGCCAACGAAGGCGCAAACAATGCCAGCAGCAGGGTGGCAACCGTGCCGGCGAAGAACGAGCCGATCGCCGCGGTGGCGAGTGCGACCCCGGCTCGGCCCTTGCGGGCCATCTTGTAGCCGTCGATCGCTGTTACCACTGACGATGCCTCACCCGGCAGGTTGAGAAGGATGGCCGTTGTCGAGCCGCCATACTGCGCGCCGTAATAAATGCCGGCCAGCATGATCAGCGAGGTGACAGGTTCGAGCCCGATCGTGAATGGCAGCAGAATGGCCATGGTTGCCGCCGGCCCAAGACCCGGTAGAACTCCGACAAGGGTTCCGAGCAATGTGCCGATCAGGCACCAGAACAGGTTGGTCGGCAGGATTGCCTGGTCAAAGCCAAGAAGAAGTGCGTTCAACGTATCCATGGGCATTCTCCTAGAAACCGAACCATGGACCGATGATGCTGACCGGCATTCCCAGTCCCTTGACGAAAGCAAGGCTGCAGCCCGCCCCGAGCGCCAGCCCATAGATTGCCGATTTGACCGGCCGCAGAGGGCGGGATGCAAAGGAAGACACCAGGCAGCAGCAGAACACGGCGGGAAGAAGCCCGCCGCCGCGGATCACCAGTCCGAAAACGACGATGGCTCCGATGATCACCGGGAGATTCGACGAATAGAGGCGAAGGGGTGCTTCATCCTCCCCCGATTTCCGGGCGCTCAACCCGACGATGATGCCCATGACAATCAGCAGAACGGCGATCAGTGCCGGGAAGGCGCCGGGTCCAATCTTGCGCCACGTTCCATAAGACAGGTCAAAGCTGCCGATCAGGAAAGCGGCACCAATCGACAGGAACAGCAGACCTGCGAGGATTTGACGATTGAGGCGTGCAGTCATGGGCGTGCTCCTCCAGTTTGTTCTTGCAGCCTGGGATCAGGAACCAGATCCGGCGGCCGGTAGGCCCGCACGTCAGGGGCCTTGCCGATGTAGCGGGAAATCTCGACGAGGCATGAATTCGGGCTCGGTCCCTGTGTCAGGTTTGACGTGCCGTGATCCGGCGTCAGCACGTTCGGATTGCCGTTGAGTTCGAGTGAACCTGGCGTCGTGGGTTCCGATGGGTCGTACCAGGCGCCCGTCGCCAGTTGCACGACCCCGGGCATGACAGCGTCGGTGATCGACACTATTGCCAGGCACGCGCCGCGATGATTGAAAATCCTGACCAGGTCGCCGTCACTTAAACCACGCGCCTGCGCATTTTCCGGATGCATGCGCACCGGTTGGCGGCCGCCGCTCTTGGTTTTTCGCGATGGTGCGGCGTGATCCCATTGGCTGTGCAGCTTGTCGTGCGGCTGGCAGGAGAGGAGGTGCAGTGGATGGGTCGCAGCAAGGTCCGCGCCAAGCCATTCCTTTGGTTCCAGCCAGGCCGGGTGGCCGGGGCAATCGGTGTAACCGAAGCCCGCGATACAGGCCGACGCCAGTTCGATGCGCCCAGATGGAGTGCGCAAGGGATGGGCATCTGGATCTGTCCGGAAATCGGCCATGAACGGCTGGTCCGGTCTTCGATTTGCAACCTCGATGAGGCCCGACTGCTGGAACTCGACAAACGCCGGCATGGCGATATGGTGCGAGGCAGCATCGGACCGCGCTGCGTCATAAAGGTGTTCCAGCCATTGCGCTTCGGTTCTCTCTTCGGTGAAGGCGCTCTCCGTGCCGAGCCGTGCGGAAATCAGGCGCAGGATTTCATGATCGGACAGAACGCCGGTGGGTGCTGCCGCAAGATGCGTCGAGTAGCCGAAGAAACTGTCGCGCCCGCTGGCGACGACGTCATCCCGTTCGAGGAAAGTCGATGCCGGCAAGACGATGTCGGCATGCCGGGCATGGGCGTTCCACCAATGCTCGTGAACGATGATCGTCTCCGGCTTCTGCCATGCCTCGACAAGCCGGTTGAGATCCTGGTGGTGATGAAAGGGGTTGCCGCCTGCCCAATAGACCAGCTTGATGTCCGGGTAGGTTCGGGTTTTGCCGTTGTGCTCATAATCTGTGCCCGGCGACAGCAGCATGTCGGCAATGCGCGCGACGGGGATGAAGTCGGAGATCGGGTTATCGCCTTGCGGCAACGATGGCCAGCGAACTGGCGAAGGGGGCTGTCCGATGCCGGCGACGGAAGCATAGCCGAAGCCGAAACCTTGCCCCGGCAAACCGATCCCGCCCAGCAGCGAGGCAACTGCGATGGCGGCCCAATAGCACTGTTCGCCATGATCCGCCCGCTGCAGTGCCCAGGCCATCATGATCAGGGTCTTGCGTGTGGCAATGCGGTCGGCCAGTTCGAGAATGCGCGCAGCCTCAATGCCGCTGATCGACGCCGCCCAGGGGGCGTCCTTGGTTACGCCGTCGTTCCTGCCGAACAGATAGTCCCGCAGCGTTTCGTAGCCAACCGTGTAGCGTTCCAGGAAGGTCTCGTCATGGTGTTTAGCCGTGATCAGCGTATGGGCGAGTGCGAGCAGCACAGCGGTATCGGTGCCGGGCCTCAATGCCATCCATTCGGAACCGAGTTCCTCGCCAGCATCGTCACGCACAGGGCTGATATTGACAAATTCCGCGCCGGCATCCCGGCAGGCCACGAGCCCCTGGCGGGTTTCGTGACGCACGACGCCGCCGGCATTGACTCGAGCATTGCGCAGTGGCGTACCGCCGAACATGACGATCAGCTCGGCATGGCCGACAATCTGGCTCCAGGGCGTCTGGCCCGAGACAAGCCCATCCAGCGAACCGATGACATGTGGCAGGATCACCTCGCCAGCCGCATAGCTGTAGGTCTGGACGGAGCGAACCGATCCGCCGTTCATGTTGAAGAAGCGTTTCAGCTGGCTCTGTGCATGATGAAAGCGCCCGGCACTGGACCAGCCATACGAGCCGGAAAAAATCGCGCCGTTTCCATGATCATCGCGTACGCGTCGGATTTCGCCGGCCACGAGATCCAGTGCCTCGTCCCAGGAGACCTCGACAAAGGCTTCACTTCCGCGCCTGCCGCCGGCATAGCCCGGACCATGTTCGAGATAGGACTTTCTGACCGTAGGCCTCAAAATCCTGCATTGTGCAAGCCTATCTGCCGGAAGCTTGGTTCCGAAATCGACGGGATCGGGATCGCCCGCGAAAGGACGAACGGCGTCTTGTGCATCATCGTGGCTGTAGAAACCCCAATGGCTACCAACATGGCGCCGTTTCGTCGAAGGCTCCGTATGGGATGTCATGTCCGGAGCCTTCGTCATTGTCATTCCACCTTGATGCCGGATGCCTTGACGATCTCGTCGTAGCGTTTCGTTTCATCGACCACGAAAGTCTTGAGGTCGGTGCTGTTCTTGTACATCGGCTCGAAACCGAACACCGTCAGCTTGTCCTTGAATTCTCCTGAGGTGACAACCTGCTCCATGGCCTTGCTCAGGTAATCGAGGGCCTTCGGATCAAGATCCTTCGGAGCCCAGACACCATACCAGGACAGCATTTCCAAGGGTGCCATGCCGCTTTCGGCAATGGTTGGAACATCCGGCGCCAGCGGCGAACGGGTGAGGCTCGTGACGGCGAGTGCCTTCAGGCGTCCGGCCTTCACATGCGGCAGCGACGACAGGATCGGATCGGCAATCAACTGCACCTGGCCTCCGATCATGTCGGTCAGAGCCGGACCGGCACCCTTGTAGGTCACCACTTCGGTATCGACGCCCGCCTGCGCCTTCAACACTTCGACCGTCAGGTGCCCCGCCGATCCATAACCGGATGTGGCAAAGTTGAAGGCATCAGGGTCTGTCTTCACTTCCGCGAAGAATTCCTTGAGCGTGTTGGCCTTGACGGAAGGGTTGGTGCTGATCAGCAGCGGGCCGGCGGCGATACCGCTGATATGGGTGAAGTCGTTCACTACGTCAAACGGCACGTTCTTGTTGATCAGCGGCGTCACCACATGGATCGACGCATTGAGCAGCAGGGTATAGCCGTCGGTCGCGGATTTGACCACTTCGGAAGATCCCGCCACGCCACCCGCGCCGCCGGCGCGATTGTCGACGACGAATGTCTTGCCGGTCTTTGCCGAAAGTTCTGCTGCCAGAACCCGCGCAACCCCGTCGACTGCGCCACCGGGCGGGTAGGGGACGACGATGGCCACCGGCCGTGAGGGGTATTCATCGGCCATGGCAATACCGGCAACCGGCAGCGTTATCGAGAGGGCAAGCAATGTGGATCCGAAGCGGTTCATCATGGAGTCCTTCTGGCTTTGGGGGGTGGATGCAGTCAAACCTCTTGTGTATCGACAGATCGTTTTCAGTCAAAGCGGACCGTAAAGCGATCCCAAAATTCCCGATCCGTCAGAACGTCCCGGGATACTGTCCGCCGTCGACCAGCAGGTTCTGCGCTGTGACGAAACCGGCATTGGACGAACATAAAAAGGCAATGTAGGCACCGATTTCTTCGGGGCGTCCATAACGACCGGCGGGATTCTGTGCCGCCCGTTCTGCCCAGATCTCATCGAAGGAGCGTCCGCTCTCCTCCGCCAGAACCTGGACATGCTGGCGCTGGCCGTCCGAGGCGATGATGCCCGGGAGAACGTTGTTGATCGTGACATTGTGGGCAATCGTCTGGCGGGCAAGGCCGGCGACGAAACCGACCAGGCCGGAGCGTGCTGCATTCGACATGCCGAGTTCCGCCTGGGCGATCTTGACGCTGCGCGAGACGATGTTGACGACACGCCCGAACTTGCGCTCCATCATGCCGTCCACTGTCAGACGCATCATGTCGATCGGTGTCAGCATCATTCGGTCGATGCCGCGCAGCCAGTCTTCCCGCGACCAATTGCGAAAATCACCCGGCAGTTCGCCATCGGCATTGTTGACGAGAATGTCCGGATGAGGGCAGGCGGCAAGGGCGGCTTCGCGCCCCGCCAACGTCGTGATATCACCCAGAACGGCGGTGACGCGCGCACCTGTCTGCGCACGAATGTCCGCAGCCGCTGCCTCGAGTGTTTCCGGCGTCCGGGCCAGGATCGTCAGATCCACGCCTTCGTGTGCCAATGCCATGGCGGCGGCCTTGCCCATGCCGCGGCTTGCGCCGGTCACAAGAGCGTTTTTGCCGGAGATCCCGAGATCCATGGGTCCGACCTCAGGCCGCTACGGCCGAAGCCGATGTCAGCTTCCAGCCATATTTCTTGTCGAGGCCCAGTTCCTGGACGATGCGAATGCCCTTTGCCAACGCCTCACCCTCGAGGCCCGTCAGTGGGCGGCGCAGTTCTCCAGCAGGCAGGCCGACGGCCTTCATCAGCGACTTGACCGCCACCGGATTGATGGCCGAATAGTTGTAGTGCAGCAACGGCAGCAGGGTGAGATAGTTGTCGCGGAAGCCTTCCGCCTCGGCGTAGCTCGTCCATGGGCGTGACATGACGGCCACTTCGGCAGGCGCGATGTTGCCGCCCATATTGGCGGTGCCGTGACCGCCAAGGCTCATGGTCGGGACGACCAGGCCGAGATTGGGGCTATCGCAGCACATGACGGACACGTCCGGGCGGGCGGCAAGCACCTGGGCCACCTGTCCGACGCGTGCGGTCGACTCCTTGTGGATGACGTAGTTGGGATGCTTGAAGATGCGCAGCAGGTGATCCCAATGCAGGTCGCTTTTGACGCGCGGCGGATTGTTGTAGAGCCCGAGCGGCAGGTCGGTCGCGTCGGCGATCTCCATGAAGTAACGCTCGATATCCGCTTCGGGCGCGCAGATATAAGCCGGTGCCGCGAGAATGGCGCCGTCGGCGCCGTTGTCCCTGGCGAACTTGACGTTGTCGATGGTGACATCCGTATTGTTGCCGGTGCAGCCATAGAAGATTGGCATGCTTGCCGACTTCATCTTCGCCGTCTCGACGATGATCTTCTTCTTTTCCTCAGCCGACAGCATGGAGACCTCGCCGGTCGAACCCATGATCAAGACGGCCGATGTGCCGTTCGCCTCATGGAAAGCCAGCAATTCGCGAAATGCGCCGAGATCCACGGCACCCGTTTTGTCGAACGGGGTGATGAGAGCGACGAAGGATCCGGTAATCTTGCGGGCAGCAACTTCAGACATCAAATGGCTCCAGAGAAAAGTAAAACGGTGTTTGAAACATAATTTCAATCTCAATTGTGTCAACGACTTTAACAGGTCGTTTTGCCCGCAATCGAAGCGTAATTTGCCTGATTTTTCGGCATTTCAGTAAAATTTTAGAA
Organism: Rhizobium sp. PDO1-076; assembly: GCF_000247475.1. Lineage (GTDB taxonomy): Bacteria > Pseudomonadota > Alphaproteobacteria > Rhizobiales > Rhizobiaceae > Allorhizobium. The sequence continues at coordinate 20,004 of NZ_AHZC01000403.1, forward strand.
TAGAATAGAATAACAGATGCGAAGCTGGTGTATAAATTGAAATTGAATTCTCTGTAAAAAATCAAAAAGACAAATTATGATCCGAGGCGAGGGGGAGCTCGCCTTCGATATTGAAATAACAAGTTATATTGATTTGATTATTTCAGGGGGGCTTGGGTCAGCTTGCCGTCGGTGGCGCTCGAAAACCTGCGCATACGAATGCCGAAAGCTGGTCGATGATCTGTTCATCGTCATCCGTGTCGCAGAGATCCCCGGAGAGTTTCTTGAGCCGGTAGGATGCTGGATCGCTATCGATCAGAACCTGCATGATGGCGCCAATCGAGAAATTGTAGCGCCAGAAAATATCGCGGCGATGCAGCGCCGGCAGAGCACGCCCCAACGCATCTATGAACCGGAAAACCGCGGGATCAACGCGCTTGATGAAGAAGCGGGTGGTGGATTCACGCGGGCGCGACCTGATCTGCAGGATAAGGCGCGTGAGCGGACGGGCGCCTGCTGCGTCCCGGCTGAACTGTACCATCGGGCGCACCAGGGCGTTCACGACATCCTCCAGTGCAGGCGTGCCAGGCAATGCCCCAGCCTCGCATTTCTCCAAGGCTGCAATTCGCGCATGCGTGTAGGGCTCCATCATCAGGTTAAGAACTTCGCTGATAAGGTCTTCCTTGGACCCGAAATAATAGTTGATGGCGGCCACATTCACATCGGCGCGCAGGGTAATCTCTCGAACGGTCGCAAGATCGAACCCCTGTTCGATGAACACTTCCCTCGCAGCGGCGATGATCCTTTCACGGGGGTCGTCCCCGCGAGCAACCTGGGTCGCTTCAACACCAGCGGAGCCATATGCTTTCTTGGCCATTCGTCCTATTTCTTTGTCTGGAGGTCCAAAGGACGTTTTGCATCAAACAGCTGTCCTGCTTCAAGTACAATGTTGCGACCGCTTCGGCGTCGATTGTGGGTCGGCATGCAGCATGGTGCTCGGCAGTCCATCGCCAGATGCTCAACTAAGGCGCATATGTCTCAAGGAGGCTGATGGCGGACCGTCTGGCCTATGGGTTCGCCTGCTCGCTAGAGGTTTTCACAAAAGTGCATTGAATCTGTTGGCTCTTCGCCAGCAACAAAGACCTGGTTTCTGCCATGCCCCTTGGCCGAATACAGAGCTTGGTCAGTTGCTTTCAATAGTTCTTCAGGGCTCTGCAAACCTTCGGAGACCCCGACACCAACGCTTATGCTCAGCGAAATGGTTGATGTCGAATACGTCAGGTGAAGCAGCCGAACCGCAACACGGAGGCGTTCCGCGAGGACAAACGCTGTGGCCTTCGTATGACCGCGGACGAATATCCCAAACTCTTCCCCGCCGAGCCGGGCAACGGCATCTTGCGGCCCCAACTGCCGCGAGATCTCCTGAGCCACGGCCTCCAGCGCGACATCGCCACCCTCATGGCCATATTGATCGTTCACACGTTTAAAGTGATCGATGTCCAGGATGATGAGGCAATCGCCGGTGCTTAGCGTCGCGGGAAGTTGTGAATAGAACCATCGACGGTTCTTCACGCCGGTCAACACGTCGGTCTCAAGCAGATTGCGAAGACCAAGCTCGGCGCGTTCCTTGACAAGGATCAAGGTAAAGAGAGCAACGGCGAAATGACAGATTATCAGGAGGAAAAAGTTAAATTTGATATCGCCGGGGGCGTGGGGCCATCCGGCTAGCTCCATGAGAACCAAGCCTGTCAAAACGCTCGCAACGGCCAGGCTTGCACCGAGCAGATAGCGGGCCGACAGTGCCTCGCGCTTATGGTCCCGCAGGATTTTGACGGTCGAAGCCACAAGAAAAATGAAGGCGTTGGCGTTGAACACCGTTCCGCGGCTCTGGTTGTCCAGATGAAACCTCGTGGCAATGGCAATCACAACGAACAGGCATGGCAGGATAAGCGCGTACCAATCTTTCTCACCGATTTCGTCACTGCTCAGTCGTTTGGTGCCCACCCAGATGGCGGCATATCCGAATATCCCCACGGAGAAGCTCGCAAGTGTCCAAACTTCGACAGGGAGGACATTTCTCTCGCCCATGCCGGCAACAGTCGACGCAATAGCAAGAAGCAGGAAGCCCGCGGCAAGCGCTCCTAACCCTTTGGAAGCCTGCGGCGACTGCCACTTGACGTAGGCAAAGCAGATTGCGCCAACCAAGAAGGATGATTTGTGAAGCAGTAATATGGTTGCGAGATCCAACGCGGCAGCTATCCTAAGCAGTCGACAATATATTAGGCGCTTATATCGACTGATCTTTATCATTTGGTGAAGCATCGATTCCGTCTTACCAAAGCGCGTGTCGGGCATGGATCCGTTGCCTGAAGGCGACAAGCTGACCATCTGGCGGAATTGGTTTGATGGTCGGCGGAGATACGAGCGCGTCTATGACCCAGGTGGTCTTCGTTGCAGCCCCGCGGCCTCCGCCGCACGCTGGCTACTCTTGTGTCCGGAACGGCACGGTTTTTGATCATGCGATTCCGGTAGGAGCGATCACCGATGTCATTGCACGGGGCATCGGGACAGGGTGACTTTCGACGAGATTGAGTTGGAACTCTGGCTCGAGACACTTCTTAGTGGCGAGCGCCGCCTGATGGCAAAGGGCTTGTTCGTCATGATCGTCGTCGATGAGAACCAGAGCCCGTTCCTGATATCCCCAATGAATTCGACGCAGGCGCATCATATCTGTTGATGCAATTTTAACCTCGTCTACTATATATAGTGTTCGAGGTTCCCTCGATTCGGTTTCGGATCAGGGGCTAAGATGGGAATTCGGTAGCGGGCATGATGTCCGTGAAGCCGAGGCTGCCCCCGCAACTGTGAACGGTGAGCGCTGGTTCAATTTAGCCACTGGGTTTTCCTGGGAAGGCGGAACAAGTGCTGCGACCCGTGAGCCAGGAGACCTGCCTTGATCGAAACGTCCGCCGGCGGGGTGTCCGGCAGGGTTCGGCTGATTGTGTCCGGTTCGACCGGATGCCACAACCGTCCTTGCTGCCCCGTCATTCGTCTGCTTCGGGGTGAAGGCTATGAACATGACTTTCCATTTGCCTGCTGATCCGTAACCCATCGGGTTGCGCGACCACTTTTCGTTTCTGGTTTATCGATTTCATGTCGGGCATCGACTGTGCCCGAACGCTTTTCCCTGTCCAGTTTTTACCGAGGAACCCATGAGCATCACAGTTTATTCCAAACCTGCCTGCGTTCAGTGCACTGCGACTACCCGCGCCTTCGACCGCAAGGGATTAGACTACACAATCATCGACATCTCGAAGGACAATGCAGCCTTCGATCTGGTCCGCGGTCTGGGCTATGTGCAGGTGCCTGTCGTCGTCGCCGGCGAGCAGCATTGGGCCGGTTTCAGGCCGGATATGATCAGCGCGCTGGCCTGAGGCTGACGTGATGGGCGGGCTCGTCTACTTCTCCAGCCGGTCGGAAAACACCCGACGCTTCGTTGAGAAGCTGGGCGTTGAGCTGCTCCGGCTGCCAGTCGACGCCAGCGATGAGCCGCCACAGGTGGATGCGCCGTTTGTGTTGGTCACGCCGACCTATGGCGGGGGTGGCGACAAGGGCGCCGTGCCGAAGCCTGTCATCCGCTTTCTCAACAATCCGCAAAACCGAAGCCTGATCCGCGGTGTGATCGCGGCAGGCAATACCAATTTCGGCACGGCTTACGGGCTCGCCGGCAAGATCATCGCCGACAAGTGCGCGATACCCGTTCTCTACCGTTTCGAGCTTCTCGGGACGGACGAGGACGTCGCCAATGTCAGACAGGGACTGGAACGATTTTGGACACGCTAACCCAAACAAAGACGAGCGCGCCTGCCGAGGCCACGCTGGATTATCATGCGCTCAACGCCATGCTCAACCTCTATGACGAAGAGGGGAAGATCCAGTTCGACAAGGACCGGCTGGCGGCGAAGCAGTATTTCCTGCAACACGTCAACCAGAATACCGTCTTCTTCCATAACCTCCGGGAGAAGCTCGATTATCTGGTGACCGAGGGCTATTACGAGCGCGAGGTGCTGGATCAATATGCATTCAATTTCGTCCGCGATCTCTTCGACCACGCCTATGATAGGAAATTCCGCTTTCCCACCTTCCTCGGGGCGTTCAAGTATTACACCAGCTATACGCTGAAGACTTTCGACGGAAAGCGCTATCTCGAGCGCTACGAGGACCGCGTCTGCATGGTGGCGCTGACCCTGGCGCGCGGCGACGAGAGCCTTGCCCGCGACATGGTCGACGAGATCATCTCCGGTCGCTTTCAGCCGGCGACCCCGACCCTCCTCAATGCCGGCAAGAAGAGCCGAGGCGAGCTCGTCTCCTGCTTCCTGCTCCGGGTCGAGGACAACATGGAGAGCATCGGCCGCTCGATCAATTCAGCGCTGCAGCTCTCCAAGCGCGGCGGCGGCGTGGCGCTGTCGCTCACCAATCTTCGCGAGATGGGTGCGCCAATCAAGCAGATCGAGAACCAGTCCTCGGGCGTCATTCCGGTAATGAAGTTGCTGGAGGATTCGTTCTCCTATGCCAACCAACTCGGCGCGCGCCAGGGCGCAGGCGCCGTGTATCTGCATGCCCATCACCCCGATATCATGCGCTTCCTCGATACCAAGCGCGAGAATGCCGACGAGAAGATCCGCATCAAGACGCTATCGCTCGGCGTCGTCATTCCCGACATCACCTTCGAACTCGCGAAGAACAACGAGGACATGTATCTGTTTTCGCCGCATGACGTGGAGCGGGTTTATGGCGTGCCTTTCACCGAAATCTCGGTGACGGAGAAATATCGTGAGATGGTCGAGGATGCGCGTATCGCCAAGAAGAAGATCAAGGCGCGGGACTTCTTCCAGGTGATCGCCGAGATCCAGTTCGAAAGCGGCTATCCCTACATCATGTTCGAGGACACGGTGAACCGGGAAAACCCGATCGCCGGCCGCATCTCCATGAGCAATCTCTGCTCGGAAATCCTGCAGGTGAGTGAGGCAAGCCGCTTCAACGAGGATCTCTCTTATGCAGAGATGGGCAAGGACATTTCCTGCAATCTCGGATCCTTGAACATTGCGTCCGCGATGGATTCATCCGACTTCGGCAAGACGATCGAGACCTCGATCCGGGCGCTGACCGCCGTCTCCGAAATGAGCAACATCACCTCGGTTCCCTCCGTCGCCAAGGGCAATGACGATAGTCATGCGATCGGCCTCGGCCAGATGAACCTGCATGGTTATCTGGCCAGCAAGTGCATCTTCTACGGTTCCGAAGAGGGGATCGATTTCACCAATATCTACTTCTACACGGTGACCTATCACGCGCTGAGGGCTTCAAACCGTCTCGCGGCGGAGAAGGGTCGAAGCTTCAAGGGCTTCGCAAACTCCAAATATGCCTCGGGCGAGTATTTCGAGAAATATACCGCGCGGGAATGGAAGCCGGCGACGGAAAAGGTGGCTGAGCTCTTCGAAAAGGCCGGCATCCTCATTCCGACCCGGGAGGACTGGGCCGAGCTGAAAGCCGCCGTCATCACGAGCGGTCTCTACAATCAGAACCTCCAGGCAGTCCCCCCGAGGGCTCGATCTCCTACAT
>NZ_AHZC01000402.1 GCF_000247475.1 Rhizobium sp. PDO1-076
CAAGCACAACCCGGCAGCGGCTGTTCGGCGATCGGTGGTTTTTCCCGCCAGCACGCCATCATCGGCACAAGCGATTCCTGCATTGCGACCCATCCGAGCGACATGGCGACTGCACTGCGCGCTTTGGACGCGACCGTCGAGACGGTCAAGGGAGATGGAACAAGGCGTTCGATACCGATCGGGGACTTTCATCGTCAGCCCGGCGATACACCGCATATCGAGACCGCTTTGGAACAGGGTGAATTCATCACTTCGGTGCTGTTGCCGCCGCCGCTCGGCGGAAGGCAAATCTACCGTAAGGTGCGTGACCGGGCATCCTATGCTTTCGCCCTTGTTTCGGTCGGCGCAGTGATCCAGCCCGATGGGACAGGTCGCTTCGCCGTCGGAGGTGTCGCGCATAAGCCATGGCGCGTCGAGACAGCCGAGGCCGAGTTGCACAAAGGGGCCAAGGCTGCGGTCGCCGCCGCTTTTTCAGATGCCCGTCCCACGGACCAGAACCGCTACAAACTCGACCTCGTGGAGCGTACGCTCGCCGCAGTGATCAAAGACGCAAGAGGTTGATGCCATGAAGTTTGATCGTCCAGCGACCACCAATCCGATCGACCAACTCAAGATCGTCGGCCAGCCTGTTCGTCGAATCGACGGTGAACAGAAAGTGACAGGCAAGGCGACCTATGCCTATGAGTGGAACGATCCGGACATGCGGTATGCCTATGGCTATCCGGTTGGATCCTCCATTGCTAAGGGTCGCATCATCTCCATGGATATTGACGCGGCAGAAAAGGCGCCGGGTGTGATCACCGTGGTAACGAGCCTTGCCGTGGGCAAGCGGGAGAAGGGACAGTACAATACCGCCAGTCTGTTTGGCGGGAATGAAATTCAGCACTACCATCAGGCCATCGCGGTGGTTGTCGCCGAAACCTTCGAGCAGGCGCGGGCCGCAGCGGCGCTGGTGAAGGTCAAGTATGCCGAAAAGCCCGGGAAATTTTCCCTGCGTGACGAACGGGATGCGGCGACAAAGCCGAAAGATACCGATGACACGCCACCGGACAGCGCGTTCGGCGATTTTGATGGCGCCTTTCGCGCGGCGCCCGTGACCTTGGAGGAAGAGTATACCACACCGGATCAATCGCATTCGATGATGGAGCCGCATGCGTCGGTCGCCGCATGGGAGGGTGACGAATTGACCGTCTGGACTTCGAGCCAGATGATCGACTGGTGGCGAACTGACCTTGCAACAACCCTTGGCATCGACAAGGAGAAGATCCACCTGAAGTCACCTTTCATCGGCGGCGGTTTCGGCGGAAAGCTGTTCCTACGCGTCGATGCGGTGCTGGCGGCTCTTGCCGCGAAGGCATCGGACAGGACAGTGAAAGTAGCGTTGCCCCGTCCGTTCATGGCAAACAACACCACCCATCGTCCGGCCACCATCCAGCGTATCCGCATTGGTGCGGAACGCGATGGCGAAATTACCGCGATTGCCCATGAAAGCTGGTCGGGGGATCAGCCAGGCGGCGGACCGGAGCCTGCGGTCATGCAGACGCGTCTTTTGTATGCGGGGGCAAACCGGATGACTGCGATGCGGCTTGCGACGCTGGATCTGCCGGAAGGCAATGCCATGCGGGCGCCGGGCGAAGCGCCGGGACTGATGGCACTCGAGATCGCTATCGATGAAATGGCCGAAAAACTCGACATGGACCCGGTTGCTTTCCGGATCCGCAACGACACCCAGGTGGACCCTGAAAACCCCGATCGACGCTTCACCCATCGCAATCTGATCGGCTGTCTTGAGCTTGGAGCAGAACGTTTTGGCTGGTCCGACCGTGAGCAGCCGGGGAACCGTCGGGAAGGCAACTGGCTCGTTGGCATGGGCGTCGCCGCAGCGTTTCGCAACAATCTGCTGCTTCCGTCGGCTGCCAGGGTGCGGCTTGATCGCCAAGGTATCGTCACCGTCGAAACCGACATGACCGATATCGGCACGGGCAGCTATACGATTATCGCGCAGACCGCTGCCGAGATGCTCGGATTGCCGATCGACAAGGTGGTGGTGAAGCTCGGCGATTCCCGTTTCCCTGTGTCGGCCGGTTCCGGCGGCCAGTTCGGTGCGAACTGTTCCACATCCGCTGTCTATGCCGCCTGCGTGAAACTGCGGCAGGCCGTGGCATCCGCTCTCGGCTTCAATTCGGACGCTGCCGTGTTCGAAAATGGCGAGGTGCGCAGCGGCAACAGGGTGGTATCGTTGGCCGATGCGGCTGGTGCAGACGGGTTGGCCGCGGAGGACAAGATCGAATGGGGCGACCTGGCAAAGACACACCAGCAGTCGACATTCGGTGCGCATTATGTCGAAGTGGGCGTCGATATCGCCACCGGTGAAACACGCGTTCGGCGCATGCTGGCGGTCTGCGCTGCCGGGCGCATTCTCAATCCCGTCACGGCACGCAGTCAGGTGATCGGCGCCATGACAATGGGTGTTGGCGGCGCGTTGTCGGAAGAACTGGCGGTCGATACCCGCCGCGGTCTTTTTCGCAACCATGATCTCGCCGGCTACGAAGTGCCGGTCCATGCCGACATACCCCATCAGGATGTCATCTTTCTCGACGAAGTGGACCCTTATTCATCGCCGATGAAGGCAAAAGGTGTCGGAGAACTCGGATTGTGCGGCGTCTCCGCTGCCATCGCCAATGCGATCTACAATGCAACGGGAGTGAGGGTCAGGCACTACCCTCTCACACTCGACAAGCTGATCGCGGGCCTTCCCGACGTCGCCTGAACCGATGGGACGACCTCCGGCTGGAGGTCGTCTCCACAGGCGTCCAGATGGATGTGAAGCCTTCGCGGCTTGATGGCATGCAATGTCACATTTTCAGCTGCGATGCGATCGAAGCTGATGCACCAGGTCCGGCACGTTTCGCGGCAGATCTCCATCTTGCGAAATCAGTCCGCTGTTTCTGAGCTCGTTCGACAGCTGGTAGATGAGCGGAAGCCGCAAGTCGGTGTCCCGCTCGAAGCCGCTTTTACCGAACACATCGTCGGCACGCCCCTCCATTATGATTTTGCCTCTGGCGAAGACTGCGATTTGATCGGCCCAATTGTAGGCGATATCCATGTCATGCGTGGCAATGACCACGGCAACGCCTTGGACCGCAAGACTGTGCAGGGTCTCGCAGAGTTCATCGACCGATTTCGGGTCAAGGCCGGCGGTTGGTTCGTCGAGAAGAAGAACAGCGGGCGACATCGCAAGAACGCCGGCGATTGCGACCCGTTTGCGTTGCCCAAAGCTCAACAAGTGCGTCGGGCGATGCGACAGTGCCTCGATCCCCATAATGGCAAGCGCCTCAAGCACGCGGGTCCGGGCTTGGCTGACCGAAAGGCCGAGGTTGAGCGGGCCGAATGACACGTCTTCGAAGACGGTGGCGGCAAAAAGCTGATCGTCAGGATCCTGCAGAACCAGTCCAACCTGTGACCGGAGCTCGACAAGACCTTTGCGGCTATAGCTGACGGGATTGCCGTCAAGCAGGATATTTCCGGTCGCAGGTCTGAACGTGCCGTTCAGCGTCGATAGCAGTGTGGATTTTCCAGCCCCGTTCGCGCCAAGGATCGCCAGTATCTCCTGCCGTTTGACGACGAGAGAGGCCTGGTCGAGGGCACGCGTCCCGTCGTCGTAGCTGAAGTCGACAGCGCGTGCCTCAAGGATCATGGGAAGGACCACATCAAGACAGCGACGGTGCCCAGGAGGCACGAGATCATCACCAGTCGTACGGTCGACGCCGGCTGTTCCACCGAGATGAAGTTCAGGCGACCGCTGTAGCCTCGCGCTGCGAGACCCGCTTCCATGCGCTGGGCCCGCCCCAGTACGCGCGGCAGAAGCGACGCGAGCAAAAGGCCGTTGGACCTCAGCATGCGCCGGTTGTTGGTGTAGCCCAATCGGGCAGCGAGCGACTGCTGGCCGGCCTCGAGACAATCCAGCAGCAGCCAGATCAGCCGGAACATCGCCATGGCTATATCGGATATTTCCGCGTTCAAGCCTATCCGCTGCAACAGTTGAACGATGCTGGAAAGCGGCGTGGTCAAGGCCAGAAGCAGCAGGGCTGAGACGCAGACGGTGCTTCTGAGCGCCACGAAACATGCAGAATAGGCAGCATCACCGGAGACCAGCGACAAGGTCGGAACTAGTCCGGTCATCCTGACGGAGACGAGCTGCGCCACTGTGCCCGTGACGATGAACAGCATGGGTACCCGCGCCGCCTTGAAGATGTCACGGAACCGCAGTCCCGCACCTGCCTTCATCAGGGCGATTGTGGCGATGAGCAGGCCAATTTGCCCCGCCCATCCGACCGATACCAGTGAGATGATCATCAGGCCGAGGGCAAGCAGAAGCTTTTCACCGGTGGCGTAGTGTCGCCACCGGTTGGTCTGGGCGCAGCGATCGATCGCACGCATTGTCTAGTTGGTATCCGGGCGCTTTGCCGGCGACGTGCGGCGACCGAAATAAAAGCCGACAAGGCCGGCGCCCAGAGCTGCCTGCAGGGCAAACAGCAAGCTTTCGATCTCGCCGCTCGGTGGCTCCCAGAGCGGTGCAGCCCATGGCTCGTAGTCAGGCCGAATTTCGGTGATCGCGGCTTCCGCCTCGCCGTCTGCACCGGCAAATTCGGCGTCCCCGCCGTGGTGAATGATCAACGGCAGGATTGCCAGGGCAACGACGGCAAACAACATCCAGAGGTTACGTTTCAGCATGATCAGGCCTTCGCGGTAAAAATGTTGAGGGCGTTCAATTCGCCGCGGCTGTAGCGCTGCAGCAGGTTGAAGACGATGACCGTCAACAGGCCCTCGCTGATCGCCAATGGCACCTGTGTGACCGCAAAGATGCCGAGAAACTTTGCTGCAGCACCTGTGATGCCCGATACCGGATCCGGAAATGCGAGAGCGAGCTGCAGAGATGTCGTCACATAGGTCGCCAGATCACCAAGCGTCGCGGCGACAAAGATCGCGATCGCGCCGCTGAAGCCGGCTCCTGTGATGCCCTTGAACAGGCCATAGGCGACGAATGGACCGACGATGGCCATGGAAAAGATGTTCGCGCCGAGCGTGGTCAGTCCGCCATGTGCCAGCAGCAAAGCTTGAAACAGGAGGACGATCGTCCCGAGCACGGTGGTGACCGTGGGGCCGAATAGCGATGCAGCAAGTCCGGTGCCGGTCGGGTGCGAGCAGCTCCCGGTAACAGACGGGATCTTGAGCGCTGACAGGATGAATACATAGGCGCCGGACGCCGCCATCAACAGTTTGATTTCAGGTTTTTCACGAACCAGCGAGACGATGCGCCGGGCGCCGTAGATCACAAATGGCGCGGAAATCGCGCTCCAGCCAACTGCGTGCGCGGCCGGCAAATAGCCTTCCATAATATGCATGGCATATCCCTCTACCGCGCCCACCGCGCGGTTCGAACAAACACCACGGATGTCGTGGCCCAGCGATGGCAGGTCTCCTGGCTCACGGGTCTTGGCTCAGTCCGCCTTATCAGCCGAAATATAGGCCAATGGCATATTTGGACATCGCTCACCGCTTACAGTTGCGGGGGCAGCCACGGTTTTGGTCCCTGATGGGTAGTCCGCACCGTGTTCCCTTTTCATCCGCCGTCGTCTCATCGGGCGGAACCATCACAGACAGCATTATGCGCCGTGCGATCAAAACACAACGCAAGGGCCGTGAAATAATGTGCATGTCCAAGCTGTGGCGCAGCGCTCAACGGTGACGTGACAAATCAAACTCGATCGAGCGTCTGCTGATAAGCTTCAACGATCTGTCGGGAAGTATGATGTATGTCTCCTCCACCCGCCGACCATTCTGGTCGATCAGCCGGTGCGTGAACGTGCTGCCGACGGGGGCCTTGGACAATCTGCTCTGCGGCTGCCCGCCATAGGTGATGCTGCCGGGAATGGGTTCGACTGCTGTTGCCGTGCAGGCGGAAAGCGCGATTGCAACAAGTATGATTGACGCGACATTTTTCATGGCGATGGTCCATCGAATTGGAAGCGCTCCCTCACGCTTCGGTTCCTGGGTCAAGAATTGAGTTTCCGGAGAGTGCAGACCGGCTTGCTGGTGAAAGCGGACGGTCAGTGGCACAAGCCGAACAAGCCGATATTGTTCCAGACAGCATTGTCCATGTGGCTTATGCGGATCAGGCGCGACGACGTGACCTATTTCGCCGTGGCACCAAGTGCTGCCTCCCTTTGTTGTGCCTGGAGTTGAATCTGGGCCGCGGCCGCGGCCGGATTCTTGTCGTCCCCGCCGATCTGGACAGTCGGTTGGGCAAACTCGATCCCATTCTGCTTGAAGGCCTCCCGCAGCATGGCATAGGCCCGCCGGCGGATGGCAGACTGCAACTGCGTCGGTTTGAGGGTCATGCCGAAACTCAGCTTGATGCCGTAGTCGGTAAATTCCTCCACGCCCTTCATCTTGAGGTTTTCGATGATGAACGGTTGAAATTCCTCGTCATCCTTCAAGGTCTTGCCGACGGTCTTGGTGATGGATTTGACCTTGGCGATATCCGCGTCAAAGGAGACTGTCAGCATGAATTTTACCACGGACCAATCGCGGCTCATGTTCTGCACGGCTCCAAGCTCGCTGAATGGTACAATGAAGATCGGGCCGCGATGGTGACGCAATTTGATCGAGCGCAGACTGAAGGACTCGACAGTGCCTTTGTAACTGCCGCTCTGGATGTACTCACCAACGCGGAACGCATCATCCAGCAGGTAGAACATGCCGCTGATCACGTCCTTGACTACGGTCTGTGCGCCAAATCCGATTGCCACGCCGACAACGCCGGCGCCGGCGATCAAAGGTCCGATTTCGACACCGAGTGATGACAGTCCCATCATCAAGGCAATGGCGACCAAGAGGATCATCAGGACGTTTTTCAGGATCGGCAGCAGTGTACGGATGCGCGCGCGCCGCCGCTCCTGTTCGCTTCCGATCTCGAACATCACTTGCGTTTGTCCGAGCTTTCTATCGATCAGCACCTTGGTGACGTTCCAGATCAGGTCGACGGCGAGAACAATGATCCCGGCACTCAGGATGCCGCGGATCAGGCGCAGTGTGGGCGAATCCTGCATGGTCATCTCGGTGAGTTCGACGCCGAGCACATCAGCGAGAAAGACAATCGACCCGATGATCAACCCAGCTCGAATGCCACGCTCAACAATCACTGACAGGACTGTCGTGGTCGAGCCGTCATCGCCGTAAGCGTCTCTTGCACCAAGCATGTTGTTGACCGACGCCTTGGCAAGGATCACCGAGCCGGGCAGGGCCGCAACGACGACGGCAAGCCAGAACAACTTCATGGCTCCAGCGACCCACAGAATCCAGATCGCGACGAAGTAGAGTGTCCATAACGTATTTTTCGCCCGCCAGCTGATGCGTGGCTTCTGTTCCGTCGGAGTGTGAGCATGAGGGCGCCGCCAGACGGCTTCGATGCCGATTGCGAGCAACACCAGGCCCAGTGAATAGGCCACCAGTTGCCGGGCAGGAATGGAAAAGCCCATCGTTCCGAGCAGCCTGATCGTGACCCAGCCGAAGGCATACCACCCGATCAGATAGACTGCGCGTTTTGCCCAATGGGCAGCGGCTGCATCACTGACCGGAATGACGCGGTGAATGTGTAGTGTGGGGTCTGTCGAACCTGGCGGTGCCAGGAGGACGGTGACAAGGGCACTGGCCAGCCGGAATACGACGATAGCGAGGAGATAGCCGACGACGATTTCCCGGATCAGCGGTGGCCATTCGAACAAAAGGAAAAAGCCGATACTGCCAATGGCGAAGGATGCTAGGTAACAGGCTGCCCAAAGCAGCCTTGTGCCAACGGCAAGCGTCCGCTCGTGAACGGTGGAAAACGGCGCCTGCGCCATCCATGCGCGCCATCCCGCGGTAAATCGACGGAACAGCCATTGGGTCAGCAGACCAACGGCAAGGAAGGCTGCTACCAGAAACATCGGCCGTATGCCGCGACTCTCGCTGATTTCCCGGTCAAGCAGGTCTGCTGCCTGCATTGTCTGCGATGGGAATGCTCGGCTCGCGTCGAAAAGGCCTGCCATATGGGTCCGCAAGCGGGTGGTGAAATCGGCGAAGGAAATATCCGGTTCGGTGTGTGGGGCTGCGGGTTGTTCGCCAGCCTGCACAGGGTCAGCCTGTTCGAGAAGCCATTTCTGCACGTCTGGATTGGCGATAAGCTCAATGAATTGCTGAACGCTTTCCGGCTGTGAGGGGCTGGGGGCAGGTGTTTGCGCAACGGCCGAAAGTGCGGGCAGCCATAGGGCCAGCGTCAGGACCACGACCTGAAACCGCGTTCTTGTTCCCAAGGGTAAGGCCATCCACGACGCGTCCATGACAAAGCCTTCCCATCTGAGGTTGGAGCGTTCTTACCGCCATATTTGCGCATCCGCACCGGTTCCCGTCAATCAGCAATTGAGGGTGTGCCATGGGGATGGATGACTCGTGGAACGAACGACCAATCTTAGCGTCACAATGCGCGGTCTGAAAGGCGTTCTGATGTCGATATCGTCTGCGACAGGCGCCGCCGGAAGGGAAGAAAATATGTGTGTGGTGGGTGGTGGTTATGTCGTGGGTGGGCCTGAAAGCCCTACGATCAATGGCTGATCTTCGTGTCGATGAACCGACTTTATAGTCATATCACGACGAGAGCTGTTGGCTCCGACAGTTCAGCGCAGCCTCGTGTCATGAAAATAGGTTAACTGACAGGCTGGAAAGACGAAGATCATCAATCACGGTATGTGGAATACAACGCGGTGACGCACTTTTCGGTTGCGCTTGGTGCTCCGTGGTTCCAAGTGCCTTCGAATTTGAGACAGAGTCAGCCCGCCCGTTGAGGCAGGCTGAACCCGTATCCTGAAGCGATCAGAGAACGCTGACGCTTTCGGCCTTCGACTTGCCCGTCTTGCGATCCTGGCCAACTTCGAAGCTGACCTTGTCACCGTCCCGCAGCGAGCCGCCCTGCTGCAAGGCAGAAACGTGAACGAAAACGTCTGGACCGCCATTGTCAGGCGTGATGAAGCCGAAGCCCTTGTCTTCAGCGAAAAATTTAACCGTACCGGTCGCCATGATAGTTCCTCTTCAATTGTGCAGCCGTTTGACTCGCGGGCAGAACTTATCGTTCTGGCCCGTGCTTATCAACGGTCTAGTGCGTTTCTAATGCAATCAGGTGGAAAGGTCGACAGCTACGTGGCAAGTGAACGCAAGTTTTTCACGGCGTATTAGACAACGTCGCCGGCTCGGTTTCGGGCCGAAAATGTTCCTCTGGGCCGGCTGGGCGATCGCATGCATCTCGCGCAACGGGCAGAGCGCGGCCGCAGCGGCGGATGGCTCCGGTGCGATACCTTCGCTCTGCGCCGGTCTGCTGACAGCCATTCTCATCGATTCCGAAATACCGTGCAGGGCACGGCCGCCGCACGTATGGCAGCACAAAGCATTGTCGCCTCTTGCCGTGTCTCACGTCCGATCCTTGCGGCGTAGCGCGTTCTGTATCCGAAATTACCGCCACGCTGCCGGACGATCAAGGCACGCTCCGCATTGAGTGGTTCAGGCAGGCTGCTGATCGCGCGCCTGAACAGATGGTCCACGACGGAAGGGCGGTAATGTGCTGCAAGCTGGACACCCCAGGGCGCCCAGTCGGCCGATCCGGCAAGCACGGGCTCGTTCATCCGCCGTGTTCGCGCCAGATTTGTGCAGGCCACCTCGAATGGCAGCGCCTCGTCCAGTGCCGGGGCTGCGATGACGGGCGGGGCGTCGCGCCATGTCTCGATGATGTTGCCGGTGATCGCAAAGACATAGTCCCGCGTCTCGATCGGCAGGCGTCCCTTTGACAAGAAGCGCCCGAGCCCGTTTTCCCCGGCATTGTATGCCGCTGCGGCAAAACCGAAATTCCCAAACCTTTTTTCTAGCGCTTTGAGATAGGCTGCAGATGCATCCAGGGCGTCGATGACATCGAAACTGTTGTCGAGGCCTCGTCTTTTGGCGGTATTCGGCATGAACTGCGCAATGCCCTCGGCCCCCTTCGGGCTCACCGCTTCCGGTCGAAACAGGCTTTCGCGCCAGATGAGGCGGGCAAAGAAGGCGGAAGGCACGCCGTGGGTTTCGGCAAAGTGGCCAATCATCCGGCACAGATCGGCGTTGAATGCCTCCTGCCGAATGCAGAGCTGGTCTTCAGCGCGTTGGTAAAGACAGGCAGGCCTGTCCTCCGCCTCGGCGGCAGCGAGATAGTCAGGTGTCAAGCCAGCGCCGATCGCGCCCAGCAGGATGGCGGTTGCAACTGTCCGAAGCGGTCTCTGGATCGTGCCCATCTCGGACCTTACGCTTTTGCCGATCGTGAACAAAGCCAGGGTTTTGGTGGCGACCGAACCCGGTTCAGTCGTCCAAGCCGTATGGCAGTGCTTGAGAGATCAGGCCAGATCAGATCAGGCTGGTCAACGGCGAGGACCGGGCGCTTTGACACTTTCCGCTTTGCCTGAGCCCGATTAGCTTGCGCTTTTGGTGACAGGGAGCGGAGGCTGTAGCGCCTTTATCTGCTGTTAACCTGTTGAATCTTCTCTTGAATAACAAGCGCTCTGAAACGTGGGTCACAGCTGGACGAAATGGCCTGCCGTGATTTCCCGGTATTCACGCTGTGGCGGCGCGTATCCCACGGCGCGCACGGGGCTTTTCAATTCATCGATGGCAGCACTTCGCCGCAGGCCGCGCCGCTCGGGATCGGGAACCGGCACGGCTGCCATCAGCTTCTTCGTATAGGCATGCTGCGGATTGTCGAAGATGGCGGCGCGGGGGCCGATCTCGACGATCTCGCCGAGATACATCACGGCGACCCGGTGGCTGATGCGCTCGACCACTGCCATGTCATGGCTGATGAACAGGAAGGCGAGATTGAGTTCTGCCTGCAGGTCCATAAGCAGGTTGCAGACCTGCGCCTTGATCGAGACATCCAGCGCCGAGACGCTTTCATCGGCAACGATGACCTTCGGATCCAGCGACAGGGCGCGGGCAATGGCAATACGCTGGCGCTGGCCACCTGAAAATTCATGCGGATAGCGGTCCATCATCTCAGGGGAAAGGCCGACTTTGCGCATGAGATCCGCAACCTTGGTCTGTGCCTCTTGCCGGCTTCCAAGGCGGTGCTTGAGATAGGGTTCGGCAATCGCTGCTCCGACCGTCATGCGCGGATTGAGGCTGGAGAACGGATCCTGAAAAATCATCTGCACGCTGCGGCGCATGGCGCGCAGGCTCGGTTGATCCAGCGCCAGCACATTGTAGCCGTCGAGATGTACCGCGCCGCTGTTCGGTTCTATCAGCCGGGTGACCGAGCGCCCGGTGGTCGACTTGCCGCACCCGCTTTCGCCGACGATTGCCAGCGTCTCGCCCTGAAACAGGTCGAAGGACACATCCTCGACGGCATGTACGGACCGGGTCTGTCGGCCGAACAGGCCACTGCGGATCGGAAAACGCGTCACCAGGTTCTTGACCGACAACACCGGCGTCTTGCGTGTGTCGACGGTATTTGCCACCTCGGTCGGTTCGCTGGCCAAGCCCGAACCGATATCGACGATCGGGAAACGCAGCGGCCAGGCATGGCCATGCATCGAACCCAGCTTCGGTACGGCCGCAAGCAATGCGCGCGTGTAGGGATGTTGGCCGCGATGGAAGACGTCGGCGGTCTGTCCCTGCTCGACCACGTCGCCGCGCAGCATGACGATGGTGCGGTCGGCGATCTCGGCCACCACGCCCATATCATGGGTGATGAAGAGAACGGACATGCCGTCCTCCTCCTGCAGCTCCTTGATGAGGTCGAGGATCTGGCCCTGGATCGTCACATCGAGCGCCGTCGTCGGTTCGTCGGCAATCAGAAGGTGGGGACGTGAGGCCAGCGCCATAGCGATCATCACGCGCTGGCGCATGCCGCCGGAGAACTGGTGCGGATAGTCGTCGAACCGGTTCGCGGCATTCGGGATGCGCACCTTCTCCAGCATGCGCACGGTCTCGGTACGGGCTTCCGTTTTCGACAGGCCCTTGTGCCGTGTCAGCACTTCGGAGATCTGCCGTCCGATGGTGAAGATCGGATTGAGGCTGGTCATCGGCTCCTGGAAGATCATCGCCGCCGCATTGCCGCGTATCGCCTGCATCTCCTTTTCCGGCAGCGCCAGAATGTCCCGCCCGTTGAGCAACACCCGGCCTTCGACGCGCGCCTGGTCGCGAGCCAGCAGCCTCATGATCGATAGGGAAGTGACGCTTTTGCCGGAGCCTGATTCGCCGACAATGGCAACGGTCTCGCCGGGCTTCACGTCGAAGGAAATGTTGCGCACCACCGGTCGCCATTGACCGTCGACCAGGAAGGAGGTGGTCAATCCCTCGACGGAGAGAACTGCGGATGTCTCGGTTTGAGCGGCAGCTGTGGTCATGGGGCTCATGGCTTTGCGGGTCCGATCCTCAAGGTGCGGTTCTGGCTCATGCTGGCTTCAGCGGCGTGGCAAAGGATGGCGAGGGGCGGCCCTCGGCGATACGGGCGGCCTCAAGCGCGGCGATCTTCTCGTCGATCAGCCGCCGGTCGGTCAGGCCATGGGGATTGTCGCGGGTCGGCATGGTTTCCGCGACATGCAGGAAGCGCTCCTGCGCCACGGCATAAAGCCTGCGCAATTCGGCCAGCGGGTCGATATGATCGTCGGCGCGGATATCGAGCCAGGCATAGTCCTGATCGCGGTAGATTTTCAGGGCCGCCGATTGCCGTCCGCGCTTGTCGCCGCCGGCCGCTTCGCCGGCATCCATAGCCGCCAGCAGACGTTCGGCCAGCGGTAGACCTTTAGTCTCTTTGTAGGCCCGCAGGGTTTCGCCAATGACCTCGGGCCCGGCCAGCATGTTGCCGGCCACCGAGACGTTGTCATCGACAAGGTGCCCGGCCCAGTCGATGCATTTTGTGCCGGTGAAGGCGGCATTGCGACCTTGCCCGTCGATCAGATGCATCTGCCGCTGCTGGCAGCCGTCATCGCGACCGGTGAGGGTCGCGATGATCTCTTCGGGTGAATAGCCCTCGGCTAGAAGTGTAAGGCCATCCGTGCCATAGAGGGGGCTGACGAAGGCCTGGGTGGCAATAGCGCCGATCCCGCCGCGCATATGGGGAACGGCGGCACCAACCGCGAAGAAGCGACTGGCGACTGAGATGCCGAGATTGCCGTTGTCGGGATCACGGGCGACGATGGACCAGGTCATGGATTATCTTCCGATCGCATAGGCTTGCATCAGCCGTGGCGTCGCAGCCGCCCGCAGCAATCCACTGGCATCGCGACGTGCTGCGGTGAGGCGGCCGACGCTCCACGGATCGGCCTCGGTAATGTCGTGGCCCATGGCTTTCAGGGCCTTGAGTGTCTCCGCACCGATACTGCTCTCGATCATCACATTGCCCGGCTGGCTGGTGCGCGGATAGAAGGAGCCGGGGAAATGCGCGGTGTGGAACAACGGCATATCGATCGCCGCCTGCAGGTTCTGCTTGTGATGCACATAGCGCAGGAAGAAGGACAGTTGCCACTGGTCTTGCTGGTCGCCGCCGGGTGTGCCGAAGGCGAGCGTCGGGCGGCCTTCGTAAAGCGCGATCGACGGTGTCAACGTGGTGCGCGGGCGCTTGCCAGGGGCGAGCGAGGTCGGCAGGCCCGGCTTCAGCCAGAACATCTGGGCGCGGGAATTGAGGCAGAAGCCGAGGCCCGGCACGATCGGCGAGGATTGCAGCCAGCCGCCGGACGGCGTGACCGAGACCATGTTACCCTCGCGGTCGATGACATCGATATGCACGGTATCGCCGCGTTTTTCCGTCAGGTGCGACATGGTCGGCTCGTAGACGGCGCCGGTGCCGGACATGCCGGCCAGCATCTCCATGGTCAGATCATACTGGGCCTCGAAACCCGGCAATTTGCCCGGGCGCAAATCCATCGATGCGGTCGTGCCGATCAGCGTGCGGCGCGCGTCATTATAGGCATCCGACAGCAGGTGTTCCATCGGTATGCCGGCAAATGCCGGGTCGCCGTAATAGACCTCGCGGTCGGCATAGGCGAGCTTCATGGTTTCGACGACGGTGTGGACGAAATCGGCGCCCAGCGGATCCATCGCCGCGACATCGATACCCTTCAGCAGTGCCAGCGATTGAAGCAGCACTGGCCCCTGGCCCCATGGACCGGTCTTGGCGACGGTCCAGCCATGATAGTCAAAGGTCTGCGGCGCCTCGATCGTCGCAGACCATCCGGCCATGTCGGCTGCCGTCAGCACGCCCTTGTGGCGGCTACCGCTGGCGTCCATCACTTCGGCAGTCTTCAGATAATCCTCGATCGCCTCAGCGACGAAGCCGCGGTAGAAGGCATCGCGAGCCGCCTCGATCTGGTTTTCGCGGCCGGTGGCATTTTCTGCCTCCTTGACGATGCGGGTATACGTGGCGGCGAGAACCGGATTGCGAAACAGCGCATGGGGTTCGGGTGCGACGCCGCCCGGTAGCCAGGTCGCATAGGATGTCGGCCACTCCTTCTCGAAGAAACCGGCCAATCCCTTGATCGTCGCCGAAACGCGCGGCAGCATCGGATGACCGTGTTCGGCATAATGGATGGCCGGCTCCAGCACGTCGCGCACGGTCATCGTGCCGTAGTCGCGCAACATCAGCATCCATCCGTCGAAGGCCCCGGGAATGACGGTGGCCAGCAAACCGTCACCGGGGATCAGATCAAGGCCTTCGGCTCTATAGTGTTCGATAGTCGCTCCGGCCGGTGCCGGGCCTTGCGCACAGATCACCTCGACCTTGCCGGTCTTCGCCGAATAGATCAGTGCCGGCATGTCGCCGCCCGGACCCACCAGATGCGGCTCGAGGATCTGCAGCACGAAGCCGGTCGCGACCGCCGCGTCGAAAGCATTGCCGCTCTTTTCCAGAATGCTCATGCCGACGGCAGAGGCGATCCAGTGGGTGGAGGTCACGACGCCGAACGTGCCGAGGATCTCCGGGCGGGTGGTAAACTCAGTCATCGACTATTCCTTCAAATCTATTCTTAGGATTCCCGGGGGTCGAGCGCATCGCGCAGACCGTCGCCGAGCAGATTGAAACCGATCACGACCAGGAAGATCGCTGCGCCCGGCCACATGGCCATCCAGGGTGCCTGATCGAGAAAGTTCTTCGCGACATTGAGCATCGAGCCCCAGCTCGGCGCTGGCGGCTGCTGGCCCAGCCCCAGGAACGAAAGACTTGCCTCGGCAATGATCGCGGTCGCCACCGTGAGCGTCGCCTGGACGATGATCGGTGCCGTGATGTTGGGCAGGATGTAGCGGAGCATGATGTCGAGATGGCCAAGGCCGATCGAACGGGCGCCTTCGACATAGTCTTCCGTCTTGACGGCTAATACCTGGCCACGGGTCAGCCGCACGAAAACCGGCATGGCCGAGAGGCCGATGGCGATCATCGCATTGGTGAGGCTCGGTCCCAGGAAGGCTGCCAGCGCGATCGCCATGATCAGGAAGGGCAGGGCGAGGAATGCCTCGGTGATGCGCGAGATGACCTGATCGACCCAGCCGCCAAAGTAGCCGGCGATCAGGCCGAAGGGCACACCGATGACGATCGAGATCGCGACCGAAAAGATGCCGGCCATCAGCGAGGCCTGGGCGCCCCAGATCATCCGCGACAGGATATCGCGGCCGATATCGTCAGTGCCCATCCAGTGCGCGGCCGATGGTGCCTTGCGGATGGCAGTCCAGCTGGTGGCCAGCGGATCGGCGATCGGCAGCAACGGCGCGGACAGGGCCAGAAGCACGAAGAACGGAATGATGCAGAGGCCGACCAAAGCACTGCGATTGGCTTTCAGCTTGCGCCAGGCGCGATTACTGCTTTTGGGTGGCGTCGCCACGCCCGCCGTCTGTTGAAGCGCGGTCATAGGCTGGCCCTCATGCGCGGATTGAGGAGCACATAAAGCACGTCGGCCACGAGGTTCATCAGGATGAAGCCGATGGCGGTGCACAGAACCACGCCCTGCACCACGGCATAGTCACGGTTGAACACGGCATCGACGATCAGCTTGCCGAAGCCGGGGATTGTGAAGATCTGCTCGGTCAGGACGGCGCCGGCCAGAAGCTCGCCGAACAGCAAAGCGCTCAGCGTGACGATCGGCAGCAGCGCATTGCGGAAGGTGTGGCTGAGAATGACGACCCGTTCCGACAATCCCTTGGCGCGGGCGGTGCGGATATAGTCGGCCTTCATCACGCTCAGCATGGCCGAGCGGGTATGCCGCATCAAGGTGGCGGCAAGTGCTGTACCCAGCACGAAGGCCGGCATGATCATGGTTTCAATCGAACGCACCGGGTCGACGAAGATCGATTCATAGCCGGAAGCTGGCAGCCAGCCGAGTTTGACCGAGACGAGCAGGATCAGCATGATGCCGAGCCAGAAATTGGGGATCGAGAGACCGGAGAGCGCGACGATATTAGCGATATAGTCGATCACGGTGTTCTTCTTGACGGCGGCCAGAATGCCCATCGGCACACCGATGACAAAGGCAAAGATCATCGACATGATCGCCAGCTGGATCGTGACCGGCAGTTTCTCGCCGATCAGTTCCAGCACCGGCTGGTTGGTGCGCAGCGACATACCGAAATCGCCCTGCAACACATTGGCGATCCAGTAGCCATACTGGTAGAGGACGGGATCGTTCAGGCGGTATTTTTCCCGCAGGAACTCGATCACCTGTGGATCGCGCTCTTCACCGGCCATGGCGAGGATCGGGTCGCCCGGCAGCAGCTTTTGCAGTGAGAAGACGAAGATCGACACGATCAAAAGCGTCGGTATGGCGACCAGCAGCCGTTTTCCGATGTAGATATGCATGAACATCCGGTCCTGATTTTGGGAAGTTCCTGCGGAGCGTTTGGCGCTCCGCAGGAAAGATCGAGGCGGATCAGCCCTTCTTGACGCCGAGCAGGCGGATCATGCCGTCCGGCGACGGCACAAAGCCGGTGACGTCTTTCTTGGTCGCCCAGATCCACGATTGGTGGCCGAGATAGATCACTGGCAGGTCCTCATTGAGGATCTTGCCGGCGGCATCGTATTTCTGCTTGCGCACCGCATCGTCAGTCGAGGCGCGGGCTTCGTTCAGCAGCGTATCGACCTCCGGGTTGCAATATTTGGTGTCGTTGATGCCGCCCTCGCAGGTGACGAACTGGTGCAGATTGCCGTCAGGATCGACACGGCCGGACCAATCGGAACGGCTAAGCTGATAATTGCCGGCGGTCTGTTCGCTGAGCAGCGTGGCAAACTCGGTGGTCTTCAGGCTGACATCGAAACCGGCCTCGGCCACCATCGCCTGGACGATCTGCATCATCTGGGCAGCAACCGGATTGTTGGGAATCTGCATTTCGATCGGCACCCGTTCGAAACCGGCTTCCTTGATCAGGGCTTTTGCCTTTTCAAGGTCGCGGGCCGGAACCGGCAGGTCCTTGTTGAACCACGGGCTGTTCGGCGGGAAGGGCTGGTTGCCGCCGACGGCGGTGCCCTCATAGACGACCTGGTTCAGCGCTTCGCGGTCGATGGCGAGCGAAAAGGCCTGGCGCAGGCGCTTGTCCTTGCCGAACGGATTGTCGGCGCGGGCGCCGTTGGCAATGTTCACATAGAGTGCCATGTAGCCGATATTGACGACGTCGGCATAGGTCAGGCTCTCGTCTGCCTTGACGGATGTCGCATCGGTCGCGGCCAGTCGCTCGATCATGTCGAGTTCGCCGGAGCGCAGGTTGGCCAGCCGCACGGTGGTGTCGGGGATCGGCAGATAGGTGACCTTGTCGATAAAGACCTTGTCCTTGTCCCAGTAGTCGGCAAACTTCTCGAGCACGATACGGTCCTGCTGGATGCGCTCGACGAATTTGAACGGTCCGGCGCAGACCGGCTTGGAGCCGAAATTGGCGCCGAGTTCGGCCGCGGCCTTCGGCGAAACAATCATGCCGGCACGGTCGGATAATTGGGCGAGCAGCGTGACATCCGGCGCCTTGAGGGTGAATTTGACCTCGTAGTCGCCGGTGGCTTCAACCTTGTCGACGGAACTCAGTTCGCTCTTGCGGCGCGATTCCGGCAGGGTCTTGTTGCGCTCGATGGTGGCGACGACCGCTGCCGCATTGAAGGGCGTATCGTCATGGAACTTGACGCCTTCGCGCAGCTTCATGGTCAGTTCCTTGCCATCGGCGGACCACGCCCATTCGGTAGCCAGCTGCGGCACGATCTTCAGGTCGGGCGAGACGTCGACCAGCTTGTCGCACATGGCGGTGTAGACGATACGGCCGACAAAGGTGCGCGACTGGGCAGGATCCAGCACGTCGGCGTCGTCCTGCAGGCCGATGCGCAATTCAGCCGACAGGGCGGGGCTTGCGAGCATGGCGCTCGCCAATAGCAGAGTGGAAAGGCGGGACAATATTCTCATGATGACGAAATCCTCTGGTGTGGTTTTCTGCTTTCAAGGGTCTCGCCGGTTGTTTCCCCGGCGTTGGACGTGTCCGGCCGCAGCCGGAATTTGCTCTCAGGACACATTGCCGAGCGGATCGCTCTCCAGGTGGTCCATGGATGTCTGGCGGATCAGCCGCTCCTGCAGCATCAACAGGTGCTGACGCATCGCTTCACCGGCCTTGGCCGGATCGCGTGCCGCGATGGCGTCGATGATGGTCGCGTGCTGGGCATTGGATATGCCCATGGTGTTGGCGCTGCTGCGGGCGCGCTCGCGGATCGATTGCCATGCATCATCCTGGCGCACCCGGTTGATGACATCGAAGATCGACAGGAACAGCTGGTTGCCGGCTGCTTGCGCGATCTGCCGGTGCAGGGCGCCATCCCACAATTCCTTGGCATCGGCATCTTCGCTGGCGAGGATCTTCTGGGCAAGTTCGCGCATGATGTCGATGTCGCTGCCCTTGGCGCGAAGGGCGGCGAGTTGTGCGAGCTGCGGCTCGATCCGCAGGCGCACTTCCATGATTTCCATGAAGTTGGTCCCGGCCACGATGGTCTCGAGCTGGTCACTCCATTCGTCCGGCTTCTGGCCGACATAGGTGCCCGATCCCTGCTTGCGCCAGATCGCGCCCTCGGCTTCCAGAACTTCCAATGCCCGGCGGATGGCCCGGCGGCTTAGGCCCAGTGTTTCGCTCAGCATGCGCTCCGTCGGCAGCTTGCCGTCGGAAGCGACGTCACCATGCCGAAGAAGATCCCGCAGCTTTTCCAGTGCGTAATTGGAGTTTTCCTTCGAGCTTTCCGGAGCGGGTGAGGCTGGCATGATTGGTCCGAACCAATTGATGATTGGTTCAGTGAATGCCGATTTTCGGCGCCCGTCAAGATATTTTTTGGGCAGAGTTGCGGGTGCACAATAATGGGGCAGATGGGCGCATGCTTGCTCAAGACGAGCGCAACAAAGGTCGAAAAAACACGCATTCAATCGGCTTTTCGTCGCCATTGAGCGTTTCGAAGGAGTGCCATCTGCCGTCGCAAACGAAGGCAAGCCGCAGAACGGTCTTGGCACCCAGTCCCGTTGCTCAGCAATGGCGGCTCGAAGCGTGAATGATGCGGTGGAAGCAAGCGCCGACTGGTGCAGTCCGCGCGATCGACCTTCAGCCTATCGTTGATTTTGACGGCGAGGGAGTTGAAACCCCGGCTCGGCTGGAGCCGGGGTTCCTGCGTTACGATTCCATGGATTTGGAGAATGGCATGACGCGCAAGCGCTTGCCGCGTGCCTTGTAAAGCGCGTTTGCGACTGCAGGCCCGACGGGAGGAACGCCGGGTTCACCGATGCCCGAAGGTGGATTGGCGGATGCCAGGATGTGCACCTCGACTTTCGGCATCGCGTCGATGCGCAGGGGCGTGTAGACGTCGAAATTGCCCTGATCGACCTGTCCGTCGGTCAGCGTGATCTCTTCACCCATGATCGCTCCGAGACCAAATCCGATGCCGCCCTCGACCTGGGCGCGGACCTGGTCCGGATTGATCGCCAAGCCACAATCGACAGCCGCGACCACACGCTCGACCTTGAAGCCGCCAGTGGCATCGACCGACACTTCGGCAATTTGTGCCACCACGGTGCCAAAGCTCTCGGCTACCGCCACGCCCCTGAACAGGCCCTCCCGGACGGGCTCTGCCCAGCCGGCTTTTTCCGCGACGAGCTTGAGCACAACCGCATGCCTTGACTGCGGCTCAAGCAAGGAAAGCCGGAATGCGATCGGATCCTGGCCTGCGGCCTCTGCCATTTCATCCATGAATGTTTCGGCGACGAAAGCGGTGTGGGTATTGCCGACCGAACGCCACCACAAGATCGGCACGCCGACCTCGGTAGTGGTCAGCCCGATCGCCTGGTTCGGGATCTTGTAAGGCATGTTGTGCATGCCCTCGACCGAGGTCGGATCGACGCCGTTCTGGACCATGCTTTCGAACATGGTCTTGGCCATGATCGACTGGCCGACAATGTGATCGCTCATCGCAATCAGTTGACCCTTGTCATCGAGTGCGGCCTTCACATGGTGGACGAAGAGAGGCCGATACCGTCCCGCACGCATGTCGTCTTCGCGGGTCCACTGCACCTTGACGGGCGCCTTGTAGCCGATTGCTTTCGCCACATAGACGGCCTCGACAACGATATCGCCATCGAAGACGGCACGCCGGCCGAAGCTGCCGCCCGTCTTCATCACCCGCAACTTGACCTTGTCCGGTGTGATGCCGACGATCTGGCCCGCGAGCCCCTGATAGACGTCGGGGAACTGATGTCCGCCCCAGATTTCCAGGGTGCCATCGTCGTTCATGCGCGCCACGGCATTCAGCGGTTCCATCGGTGCATGTGAGAGATAGGGGAACTCGTAGGTCGATTCGACCACCTTGGCGGCGGATGCAAAACCGGCATCCACATCGCCATCCTTGCGTGCCATGGCGGCTGGCACTTTTGTGGCGGTCTCCTTGTAGCTGGCGAACAGTTCGGCAGTGCCGCGCTTTTCGGCGGCGCTATCGTCCCATTCCACGGTGACGGCCTCGCGGCCCTTGATGGCGGCCCACATATGTTCTGCCACGACGGCGACGCCGCGTGGGGTCTCGACGACATCAACAACACCCTTGATCGCACGGCCCGCCGCCGCGTCGAACGACTTGACCTTCGCGCCAAACAGCGGCGGATGGATCATCACCGCGGTCAGCATTCCGGGAAGCTTGACGTCCAGGGTGTATTGCTCCGTTCCGTTTGCCTTGCGGGCACTGTCGAAACGCTTCAGGCTTTCATTGCCGATGAGTTTCCAGTCGGCTGGCTGCTTGAGCACGATACTGGCGGGAACCGGCATTGTTGCTGCCTTGGCAGCAAGCGCGCCGAAGCCACTTTCCTTGCCGGACGCATGCTTGAGCACGCCATTTTCCACCGTGATCTCGGATGCGGGGACGGCTCCATTCAGCCGCCGCTGCCGCAACCAGCATGGCGCGGGTCGCCGCACCTGCCTGGCGATAGCGGTCCCAGGAAGTGAACATTGAGGTCGAGCCACCGGTGCCCTGCAGCGCACCGCCGAAGGCGATGTTCCCATAGGACTTGACGTCCCCGGCAGCCCCGACAACCTCGATCGTGGACCAATCCGCGTCGAGTTCTTCTGCGACGAGAGTGCCGATACCGTTATAGGAACCCTGTCCCATTTCGAATTGCGACGACAGGACCGTGACCTTGCCGTCTGCGTCGATCAGCACATAGGGGCTGAATGCGTTGGCGGCCTTGCCGCTGCTGTCCGTTGCCGCTTCGGCCGGAATAGCCTCGAGAACGCGAAAGCCGACGGCTAGGCCACCCGCCGTCGCCAATGCGCCGAGCAGAAAATTGCGGCGCGACACGGCCGGCTGCACTGGGTTGGCGAATTTGTTCATCAGGTTCGGAATCATGGCTCAAGCCTCCAAGCGTTTTGCGGCTTCGTGAATGCCGGCACGGATTCTCTGATAGGTGGCGCACCGACAGAGATTGCCGGCCATTGCGCCATCGATGTCTTCATCGGTCGGCTTGGGATTGTTCGCCAGAAGGTCGGTGGCGGACATGATCTGTCCGGACTGACAGTAACCACATTGCGGCACGTCCAGATCTGCCCACACGGTTTTGACCGTGTCCGCAACCTTGCCCTTCAGGCCTTCGATCGTCGTGATCTTTGCATCGCCGATGTCGCCGACAAATGTCTGGCACGAGCGGACCGGCGAACCATCGAGATGAACGGTACATGCACCGCACTGGGCCATGCCGCATCCAAACTTCGTGCCTGTAAGACCGATGAGATCGCGGATTGCCCAAAGCAGAGGCATATCGGCATCCGCATCGACCTCGTGAACGATGTCATTGATTGTGAGCTTTATCATCATCTACTCCCGTCATTTGTGGGCAAAGGCTAGTCGCGCAAGGATACGACCTGATCTCTATTTTACATGATCCGGATGAAAGCCAGTAGGTTCGATCCTCTTGGATGATTGCCTGATCCTCTGAATGTGATCGGACATCGGGTTCGCCGCGGGATCAGACTCGGCGTTCGTTCAAGCCCGCGCAACGCATCGTCGAGAGTGGCGTGCACCCGTATCTGATCCGGGAAACGGCTTTGGCTGCGCGCTCCGTTGCCGCCAGGGCTGCATGAGCCGGCAGGCGAATTCGGCGATGTTACCAGACATTTGCTGTTCAGGCGATGCCGGCGGCACTGACGATCGTAAATGTGATTGAATTGACGGTGTCATCGCCCGGCGTCTTTTGGCCCGTATTTCGCATCAAGTCTTTGGGTGCCTGCATGGCACCACGGCTATTTTGCCAATGTGACGACCGCTCATCAACCCGGGATGAAGAGCCTGCTGCGAAACATTGGACGAGTTCGCGTTGCTGGAGTAGGCTGGCAGGATCATGCATGCTGACAGTGAGTACTCCAGGGGATGGGGGACGGCCATGCTATCGACAAAATCCGCAGCCTCGGGACCGGCGGCGGGAATGCCCGGGATCGAGGACGTAAGGGCGCAACTGGAACGCATCCTTTCAAGCCCGGAGTTTCCGGGCGCGGGACGGGCGCCCGCGTTTCTGCGTTATGTCGTGGACGAGACGCTTGCCGGTCGAGCCGATCGTATCAAAGGTTATTCGATAGCGATCGAGGTATTCGGACGCGATCAGACGTTCACGCAGGACGACCCCGTCGTCAGGATAGAAGCGGGACGTTTGCGGCGGTCGCTTGAGCGATATTATCTGGTGGAAGGTGACAGGGATCCCATCCGGATCGACATTCCGAAGGGCGGCTACGCACCGGTGTTTTCATGGAACCCAACCGCCGTGGACACGATGGAGGAGCCAAGGCCTGCTCGCCTCGACCTGACGCCCGTTACCAGAAGATGGTCTGCACCAGGCGTAGCTCTTGCCGGCGCGACAGCCCTATTGGCCGCGTGCTTGTATTGGATTGCCGGGGCTTCCGCGTCCTGGGTCACTGGTGGCCAGCCAACGCACCAGGCAACGGAGGAGCCCCCGGGCCAAACAGTAGGCCAGTCAGTGAATCAATCTGTGGCTCATTCCGTGGGCAGTTCTGGCCGTCTGGTCGGCGATACCTTTCATGGCACGCCGACAGTTGCCGTTGCCCCGTTCACCAATCTCGACGGAGGGTCTGACGCGCAGCTTTTTTCGGTTGGACTGACAGAAGAACTGCTGACGGCTCTTCCCCGCTTCAAGGAGATCAGGGTGTTCGGCGGCGAAGCGTCCAATGCGCTCGCCGCAGACGTCGATGCCTCCCTGGTTCGAAAGGAGCTTGGAGCCCGCTATCTGCTGACGGGCGGTGTCAGAGCCTCATCCGGCCGTCTGCGCGTGACGGCGCGTCTGCTTGCCACCGCAAATGGTGAGATCCTCTGGTCGAGAGACTACGACGAAATTCTTGCTTCCAACGATCCCCTCTCGATCCAGACGGAGGTTGCAAGGCGGGTTGCGACGGTGATCGCACAGCCGTATGGCATCATGGCGCAGGTTGATGCGGCAAATCCGTCCCGCGCCGTAACGGGTGCTCATGCATGCGCTCTGCGCTTTTATGCCTATCGTTTCGATCCGAGCGCCGAGGTGCATGCGGGCACGCGGGATTGCCTCCAGACCACAGTAGTGCAGCATCCGACAGACGCCACCGCCTGGGCGATGCTGTCGATCATCTATCTGGACGAGGCGCGTTTCAAATTTAATTCCGAGATCGGATCCGAACCGCCGATAGAACGGGCGCTGGTGGCTGCCAGACGCGCGACTGAACGCGACGGCAACAATACACGGGCGCTGCAGGCATTGATGATGGCCTTGTTTTTCAACAGGGAACCCAACGAGGCCATGCGCATTGGCGAACAAGCCCTTGCAACTAACCCGAATGACACGGAGTTGATCGGCGAACTCGGCACGAGCATGGCGCTCGCCGGTCAATGGCGACGAGGCGCGGACCTGCTTGACCAGGCAATCGCTCTCAATCCAGCGGGTGGCGGCTATTATCACGGAATGCGCGCGCTTGCTGCTTATATGCTGCATGATAATGAGACCGCCGTCCGGGAGATCACTAGGGCGAATATGCAGAAATCCCCGCTTTTCCATGCGGTGGCGGCTGCCATCTACGCACAGGCCGGCATGATCGAGGACGCCCGGCGTCAGGGACAGGTCTTTGCGGCGATGCGTCGTGATTTCCTGGCCAATATTGATGCGGAACTCATAGCGAGGAATGTCCAGCCCGATGATCGTTTGCGACTGATGGCAGATCTGCGCAAGGCCGGCCTGCCGTTCACTCAGGAGGCGGCGGACGCGGTCGACACGTCAGATCTGCAGCCGCGCTGAGACTTTGAACCGTCCCTCTTGGTTGCGAATCTTCACTCCTCGTTGCGTGTGATTTGGACCGCGGTGCTGCCACGCTCAATGGGGCGTATATGAGGAGGCCAAGGTATGCTTCGGGGCTCAAGCGGGGCCATGTACGCAATGCTGCTGGCAGGGCAGACGGCTGCGGCGTCGGCCCTGTTCTGGATCGTCTTTCCCTGGTTCCGTAAGGTGATCACACATATCGGCGAAAAGCACGAACTACAGCTCTCACAGCACATCGCGATCATGGCCTGTGCGGCGCTGCTACATGGTTTCTACTGGTCACGCTTACGATGGGTGCCTGTCGTTGCGCCCTTTCAGAACGTGGTCTTGGCACACCTGTGTTCGTTCTGGAGCCGGGTGAGCTTTTTCTTTGGCGGCGCGTTATTCTCGACCCTGTTCTTTCGGCACTTGCCCGAATTGGACGCACTGCCTTCCTTTGGTCGGTTCGCGCTTGGCCTGTTCGAGATCGTGACTGTCCTGTTCGCACTCTTCTGTTACTCACAGGACCTCGAGCGCCTTGCCAAAGCCCTCGAGGAACAACCACGCCGATAGGGCGATAGCCTGAAGCTTGAGGCTGGGCGACACGCCGGGAGGCCGCAGTTCAGTCCCGATTTTACTCGGCGGTTCTCGTCACTTTGAGTGAGGACCCATTGGTGTCGGAAGCGCGTGGCCAAAGGACGGCGGCGAGCAGCAAGGCGTAGAACAATGCCCCCCCGACATAGACGATGCGCGTGGCGAATGCTTCACCTGCACTTCCGGGAAGGGGGGAGACGCCAAGTCCGAAGATTATCAGGAATATGGTCAAGGCGCCGGCATACATCTTTGCGTCGGCCGACCGTGAAGCCGCCCGGCCGCCAAGAACCAGCGCAGTGGTCAGAACGATGACGAAGATCGTGAACAGGCTCGGGCGCAGGCTGAGCAGTACATAAGCAAGGCTGGCGAGAAGTCCGCCAAGCAGATTGACAAGTACCACTCCGAAAGCTGTCCGCGCACTGCTGGCCACGTCGAGCTGTCCGAGCAGCGAGGCGACCGTGATGGGAATGACTGCGGCGGCGGTCAGATTGTCGCTCGTCAGGCAGATCACGACGGATGCTAGCAGGATGACCGTGTTGGCAAGCGCACGCATCAATGCCGGCGGTCGGTCGACAGCCTTGATCTCTTCATCATCCGGTCCATGCGGTTCCGGCAGGAGCGCATGTGCGAACCACATCAGTCCAGTGCCGGACAAGACGCCGGTGACCAGGATTGAGAGGATGGACCCGGCGAGCTCGTTGTTCAGGATGCCGAACAGCGGCGCGATGATTGCCACGACTAGGACAAGGAAAATCGCAGGCCCGCCCTTTCCGGTCGACTGCACTGCAAAGCAGACGAAATAGGTGAGCCCCAGCAGAAGCAGGAAAGGCACCGGTCGATCACCCAGCAAAGCCGTCAGCAGCATCATCGCAGTCCCGGCAACAAGGATCACCAGCGCCGCACCAACCGTCTTTGCAAAGGGTGCCGGCCGCGCGCTTGAAAGCAGGAACTGGGCGGCAAACAGAGGGCCGAGAAAGGGCACGACCGCCCCTGCGTGCAGCGCTGCGGTGAAGCCGACGGAAACTTCCAGAGCGACCCGCAATCCCATGCGGGTCTGCGTCATAAGGGCATGGCTGGGGTCAATTGACATAGGACAGAACCGAAATGATGCGGATCCGAAGCCAACCCCATGCAT
>NZ_AHZC01000401.1 GCF_000247475.1 Rhizobium sp. PDO1-076
ACATGATATGCCCGCAAGCCAGTCGTTCCAATCTCCGGCGTGTCCCGAGGTCCCCCTGGGCTTCCACAGATCTGTCAGGCCTCTGGCGCATCCAGCTGAATTTCAAACGAAAACTGGTCGTAACCCGGCTCGACATGCGCCGGCGTTTCGGCCATCACCGTCTGGTAGTCCAGCGGGATATGCATATGCGTCAGGATCGCTCGACCCGGTTTCAGCCGGTCGATCCAGGCAAGCGCTTCCTCGAGCGACAGATGGCTCGGATGCGGCCGATACTGCAGCGCGTCGATGAACAGCATGTCGAGCCCCGCCAGCTTGTCGACGGTCGCCATCGGAAAATCGCTGATGTCGCAGCAATAGGCCACATTGCCGATCCTGAGGCCGAGCGACGTGATGTCGCCGTGCTGCTGCACCAGCGGCATAAGCGAGATCGTGCCACCGGCGCCGGAGATTTCGATCGGCGTGTCGAGGTCGGTCAGGATCTTCGGCGCGACGATCGGCGGATAATTGCTGCCGGGCGGCGTCTTCAGGCAGTAGCCGAAGCCCATCTCGATGCGCTCCATGGTGAACGCATCGGCATAGATCGGAATACGGTGGTGCTGGATGTGGAAATAGCCGCGCAGGTCGTCGATGCCATGCAGGTGATCGGCATGGGCATGCGTGTAGATCACCGCATCGATACGCTCGACCCTGGCGCGGATCATCTGTTCGCGAAAGTCAGGCCCGGTATCGACCACCACGGTCGTCGTGCCGCCATCCGGCTCGATCTGCTCGATCAGGAAGGACGCGCGCGTGCGGCGGTTCTTCGGCTCAGTAGGGTCGCAATCGCCCCAATCGCCGTTGATCCGCGGTACGCCGGGCGACGAAGAGCAGCCGAGAAGCGTGAACCGGCGACGAAAACTCATGCAAGCCTCGGCATTTTCGAAAAGCAGCGCAGCGCGTTGGCGGTGGTGATATCGGCCATCTCGGCATAGGACACACCCTTGACCTCCGCCAGCACCTCGGCCGTGTTGATCACATAGGACGGCTCGTTGCGCTTTCCGCGCCAGCGTTTCGGCGCCAGATACGGCGCGTCCGTCTCGACCAGCAGCCGGTCCATCGGCACGCTTTGGGCAATGTCGCGCAGTTCCTGCGACTTCGGAAACGTCACGATGCCGGAAAACGACACATAGCCGCCAAGCGCCACGCCGGTATCGGCCAGCGCCTGACCGGCCGAAAAGCAGTGCAGGATGAACGGGAAGGCGCCCTTCCCTGTTTCGTCCGTCAGGATCGCCGCCATGTCTTCGTCGGCGCTGCGGCTGTGGATCACCAGCGGCAACTGCGTGCGCCGAGCCGCCTCGATATGGCGCAGGAAGCCGGTCTTCTGGTCCTCCGGCGTCTGCGTGTCGTAGAAATAGTCGAGACCCGCCTCGCCGATCGCAACGATCTTCTCATTGCTTTCCGCCAGCCGCACCAGTTCGTCCGCAGACACGTCGAGCTCGTCACCGGCATTGTTCGGATGCGTGCCGACCGAGCAGAACACGCTGGGGTAACGCTCGGTGAGCTTGAGCAAGGTGTCGAGCTTCTTCACCCGGGTCGAGATCGTCACCATCTGTTTGACGCCCGCCTGATGCGCGCGCGTCACCAGTTCGTCGCGCTCGGCGTCGAAATCGGCAAAATCAAGATGGCAATGCGTATCGATCAGCATGCGTTCAGGCCTTGTCCGCTTCCGGTGCGACATAGCGCGGAAACACCGGCGACGGTGCCTCGAGTACAGTACCGGGCGTCAGACGGCCGGCCGCACCGAGCTTGGAAAACACCCGGTCTTCGGCCGACACAGCCACCAGATCGAGCAGCTTCGCTGACGAATCCGGCATGATCGGCTGGAACAGGATGGCAATCTGGCGCACCACGTCCGCTGTGACATAGAGCACGGTGCCCATGCGCGCTTCGTCGGTCTTTTTCAGCACCCACGGCGCCTGGGCAGCGAAATAGCGGTCGGCCTCGTTGACGATGTTGATGATCGCGGCAACCGCCTTGTGAACCTGTTGCTTGTCCATCTCCTCGCGGCAGACGGTGATGGCGTCGTCGGCAATCTTCAGGATCGCCTCGTCAGCCTCGGTCAGCGGGCCGGGTGTCGGGATACGGCCGTCGCAATTCTTCCCGATCATCGACAGCGAACGGCTGGCAAGGTTGCCGATGCCATTGGCGAGATCGGCATTGATGCGGGTGGCGATCCCCTCTTCCGAATAGCTGCCGTCCTGGCCGAACGACACTTCGCGCATGAAGAAGTAACGCACTTGGTCGAGGCCGAAGTGGTTGACCAGATTGACCGGATCGACGACGTTGCCGAGCGACTTTGACATCTTCTCGCCCTTGTTGAGCAGGAAGCCATGCGCATAGACGCGCTTCGGCAAAGGCAGGCCTGCCGACATCAGAAAGGCCGGCCAGTAGACCGCATGGAAACGGATGATGTCCTTGCCGATGATGTGCACATCGGCCGGCCAGTATTTCGCCCGCGGACCGTTCTGGTCTTCGACATAGCCCGTCGCGGTGATGTAGTTGGTCAAGGCGTCGACCCAGACATACATCACATGTTTGTCGTCGCCGGGCACCTTGATGCCCCAGTCGAAGGTCGTGCGCGAGATCGACAGGTCCTTGAGCCCCGACTTGACGAAGGAGATCACTTCGTTGCGGCGCTCGTTCGGGCCGATGAAATCCGGCTGGTCTTCATAGAGTTTCAAGAGCTTGTCTTCATAGGCCGAAAGCTTGAAGAAGTAGCTCTCCTCCTCGACCCATTCGACCGGCGTGCCCTGCGGCCCGTAGCGAACGCCGTCGCTGCGCAATTCAGTCTCGTCTTCCTGATAGTAAGCCTCGTCGCGAACCGAATACCAGCCGGCATAGCCACCCTTGTAGATGTCGCCGTTCTTTTCCATCCGCCGCCAGACTTCCTGCACGGTCTGGTGATGACGCTGCTCGGTGGTGCGGATGAAGTCGTCATTGGAGGCATTCAGCAACTTGCCCATGGCGCGGAATTCGTTCGAATTGCGCTCAGCCAGCTCTTCCGGCGAAATACCTTCGTTGCGCGCCGTCTGCTGCATCTTCTGGCCATGTTCGTCCGTGCCGGTCAGGAAGAACACATCCCGTCCGTCGAGCCGCTGGAACCGCGCCATGGCATCGGTGGCGATCAGCTCATAGGCATGGCCGATATGCGGCTTGCCGTTCGGGTAGGAAATGGCGGTAGTGATGTAATACGGATCGCTCATGGTTTCTTGGTGTCTTTTCGTCGGTTGCGATTGTCTTGGGGCCGGACAATGGCGGCGCGTGAAGGCCTGCCAGGAACGGCGACGACAAATGGGGTCGAACGCTCTTAAAACATTCCACGGCCTTTAGGAACATCCGTTTTGCTGCAGCGCCACGAAGATTCGCGCTGGGACATCGCCAGACGATGCCGGGCGACAGGAGCTGTGTGCCAGCAATACGGGGCTTGCGAAGGTCGCCGATCCTGATAAACGGGAATTCCGGCCAACTCGAAGGAAACCGATATGCCGGATCTCTCCACTCTCATGCTTTTTTCTGCAGCCTGCGTTGTTCTCACTGCGACGCCGGGGCCCGACATGTTGCTGATTGCCTCGCGCAGCATCAGCCAGGGACGTGCTGCAGGCTTTCTGACCTATGTCGGCATCGCGCTCGGCACATATATTCACGCACTTGCCGCAGCTTTGGGACTGTCACAGCTCTTTCTCGCTGTTCCGACCGCCTACGAGATAGTCCGCTGGGCCGGCTGCGCCTATCTGCTCTATCTCGCCTGGAAGACGCTGCGGTCCCAAGCGACACAATTTGCCCCGAGCGCCGGCCTGCAGCGCTATTCCATGCAGCGAATTCTCGGCGAAGGCTTGGCGACGAACCTGCTCAATCCGAAGATGGCGCTGTTTGTCCTCGCCCTGTTCCCGCAGTTTCTCGATCCGGCAAAGGGCTCCCTGATCCTGCAGATCCTCGTTCAGGCGGCGGTCCTGAACCTGATAGGTTTCGGCGTCAACGGAGCGGTCATCCTGCTGAGTGGCCATATCCGACACCGGATGACAGGTCTGGGCCGATTCAGGAAGCTGCCCCAATACTTGCTCGCGACGGTCTTTGCCGGCCTTGCCTGCCGTCTCGCGCTTGGAACGAGACACTGATTGCGCCGACCCCAAACGGTCGAACGGACGGTAGCGGGTCAAGGCCCGCTGCCATCCCGAAATGCCTTCGTCAGCGGGTCACCGATGCCAGCACGTCGAGGATCGTCTGCTTGCGGTCGAGATTGTAGCCGGCGGCGATCGACAGCTGTTCGTTGATCGTCGAGGTGAGCCGCGCATAGTGTTCGGCCGCATGCAGATCGCCCGACAATGCCAGGCTTCGCGCCAGATCGGCCAGGTGATCGCCGAGATGCTCGGTAAAGAAGCCGAACGCGACCTCGCTGTCCTTGCCGGAAAGTGCATCGGCGATCTTGAACATCATCCGGCGCTGTCCCGGCCCTTGCGCCGCCAGCATCTCGTCGAAGGCCGCCAGGATGTCGGCGCCGCCATAATTCACCAGCTTCAGTGCCCGTGCCACACTGCCCTTGGCAAGCGCCAGCACCGCCTCGCGCTGCTCTGTCGGTATGGCAAGGCCGAGCTGCCCGAGCGCCAGGTCCATGGCATCTGGCGAAAGCTGATCGAGCCGGAGCGGCAGGCAACGTGACCGGATGGTCGGCAGAAGCTTGCCTGGCGCATGGGAAAGCACCAGGAACATCGCCCGCTTCGGCGGTTCCTCGAGGATCTTCAAGATGGCATTGGCCGCATTGCGGTTGAGGTCGTCGGCCGGATCGATGATCACGATGCGCCAATTTCCGGTGCCCGAGGTCTGGCTGAAGAAATGTCCGGCGCGGCGCACTTCATCGACGGTGATCGCCGATTTCACCCGACCCGTCTTGTCGTCCACCGGCCGCGACAGATGCAACAGATTGTGGCTGGCGCCGGAGGCGATCTGCCGGCTGATCATGTGCTCAGGATCGGGATCGCTGATCGTGTCGGGCGCCGTCGGCGGATCGGGATGGCGCAGGATGTGATTGGCAAAGCGGAAGGCCAGCGTCGCCTTGCCGATGCCTTCGGGGCCTTCGATCAGGATCGCATGATGGCCCTTGCCCGACCGGTATCCCCGCGCCAGAAAATCCTCGGCTTCCCGGTGGCCGAACAGCCGGGTATTCAGCATCGGCGCGATGGCGCCGTCCAGCAGGCCTGCCCGTTCCTCGCTCATCGCGCCGCCGCCGTCTCGTGGCTTGCGTTGGAGACGCCACCCGACCCGCCGCCGGACCCACGTTGCACGAGGACCAGCGTCACCTCGGCGAGGATGTCCTTGGCGATCCGGTCGACATCGAAGCTTGCATCGACGACGCGGCAGCGCCCCGGCTCGCGCTGGGCAATGTCGAGAAATGCCTGGCGGCGCTTCTCATGCACGTCGATCTCTTCGCGCTCGAACCGGTCGGGCGTAGCCGTTTGGTTCTGCGCGCCTGCCCGCCGGTGCGCCCGCGCCAGTCCGACATCGGCCGCAAGGTCGAGGATCAGGGTGAGGTCCGGCATGGTCTTGCCGACCGCCACCCGCTCCAGCGCCGCCATCAGCGCCGGCTCGAGATTGCCGGTCACACCCTGATAGACCCGCGAGGAATCGACAAACCGGTCGCACAGCACGATCTGGCCATTCGCCAGCGCTGGCCGGATGACGGTTGCGAGATGGTCCGCCCGCGCCGCCGCAAACAGCATCGCCTCCATGCGCACGCCGAAGGCTTCGGCGGCTCCGGACAACAGCACATGCCGCAGCGCTTCGGCACCCGGCGATCCGCCCGGTTCGCGCGTCAGCAGCACCTGATGGCCCTTCTGTCGCAAGCTTTCGGCAAGGCGGCGGATCTGGGTCGATTTCCCGGCCCCCTCGCCTCCTTCGAAACTGACGAACAATCCGCGTCCGGTTGCCAATGCCTGCCCACTTCCCGCTAATCTTGCGCCCGCAGGCGGTTTTCTCAAGGTGCCATACATGGCTCTACTACGGCTCTAGCGCAAGAATGTGACCAGTGAAACCCGGCTCTTGTCCGCATCCCTGCTTTCGCACCTATAACCAGAAGAACAGCATTTCGATAAAGGCGTCGGTCGCCCGCTGGCGCAGCGTTCCGACCTCGACGCTGGACGCACTCTGCAGCGGCACATTCCGCAGCAGCCGCTCGCCGGAAAACACCGACAGCGACGCGATCTGCGCCCCTTCGGCCACCGGCGGATCCAGCGGCCAGCGATAGACCACCTTCGCCTGCAGCCGGTCGGGATTGTTGACCGGCACATAGACCAGCACCGGTTGTGCGGCGACCAGGGGCACCGTCGAGCGCGCGCCGCCATAGACGCTCGCCTCGCTGATCACCTCGCCGGCCTTGAACAGTTCGCGCATCTCGAAGGCGCCAAAACCCCAGTCGAGCACGCGCCTGGCCTCGTCCGTGCGCTCCTTGTCGGTGGCAAGCCCGTTCATGCCGAGAAAAAGCCGCCGTCCGTCGCGTTCCGCCGAGGCGACAATGGCAAAGCCGCTGCCTTCGGCATAGCCCGTGCCCAATCCGTCCGCGCCGATCCCCAGCAACGGATTGCGGTTGCGCTGCAGGATCTTGTTCCATTCGAATTCCGGCAGCTTGAAGGTCAGGTAGAGTTCCGGATAGGTCGCCTGCAGATGCTGCGCCAGCGTCACCAGGTCGACCAGCGTCGAGACATTGTCCGGATGCGGCAGCCCGGTCGCATTGCCGAACACGGTATCCTTCAGCCCCAGCGCCTTGGCGCGCGCATTCATCCGCTCGACGAATTTCGCCTCCGAACCGGCCATGCCTTCGGCCAGGATCAGGCAGCCGTCATTGGCGGTCTGCACCGCGACGCCCTTGACCAGGTCACCCACCGGCACCTGGCTCTTGACGGCGGCAAACATCGTCGAGGTCCGCGACGGCGCGCCGCCGGTCCGCCAGGCATATTCCGAAACCGGATAGATCGTGTCGAGCCGGATTTCCCCGCGCGTCAGCGCATCGAACACCACGTCCAGCGTCATCAGCTTGGCCAGCGATGCCGGCGCAAAAGGCTGGCGCTCGCCCTTGGCGAGCAGCACCGTGCCGGTCGAGGCTTCGATCAGATAGACTTGGGCCGCCTTGGTTTCGAACAGGGCGGGCGAAGGCGTCGTCTGCGCCATGCCCTCGGTCGCAAACGGACGCGAGACAAGGAGACCGATCAGCAGGAAAACGAGGACGATCCTCGAGACAAGGCGATTTTGCATGAACTTACTTCGGCTTCTTGTCCCGCCGAGGTCTATGGCGGTGTCGAGGTCGGCGTCGAGGTCCCGGGCGCCGGATGCCGCGCTCAGCCCCCGGCGGAAATCCGGGTCTTGCCATGCGCGACCGACGACAGAATCGAGGCCTCGGTGAGACCGTCATTGCGCACCATAACCGCGTCGAAGGCAAGCGCCGCCTGCGGCACGGCTGCGGTTTCGGCGTAGGCCGCCGCATAGCCGGAGCCGTCCAGACCCGGCACATGCGCCGGACGCTCGGCCGGTACAGGCCCGAAATCGGGCAGAAGCGCGAACTGTTCCAGGATGCCGGAACCGGCAGAAGGCACCATGCCCGGCTGCGCCATCAACTGCGCCTGCAGCGTATTGGCCGCCGCACCACCGCTTGGCGTCGGGCCGGCCAGCGCCGTCTGGTAACTCGGCATCGCATCGTTTGCATTGCCCGGACGATATTGCGGGATCGCCGCATCGTTGGAGGCGACCATCACGCCCGAGGCGATCTGGCCCTGTGGATCGACATGCGGCGTGCGGTCGCCCTTCTTCACATAGGAGGCCATCAGGAACGGCATGTCATGGCCGTCCATACGCGCCGGGCCGACATATTGTACCCGCACCTTGCCGGTGCCGCTATGGGCCATGTCGAGCATGTCGGCGGTCTTGTTGGACAGGTCGATGATCCGGCCGGCATGGAACGGCCCGCGATCGTTGATCCGCACCACCACCGAGCTGCCATTGGTGAGATTGGTCACCCGCGCATAGCTTGGCAGCGGCAGCGTCGGATGGGCAGCCGAAAGGTAGTGCTGGTCGTAGAGTTCGCCATTGGCCGTCTGCCGGCCATGGAAGGCCGAGCCGTACCAGGAGGCGATCCCGGTCTTGTCATAGCCGGGATTGTCCTTCGGCACATAGACCTTGCCCTTGACCGTATAGGGCTTGCCGACCATGGCCCGCCCGCCG
Organism: Rhizobium sp. PDO1-076; assembly: GCF_000247475.1. Taxonomy (GTDB): domain Bacteria; phylum Pseudomonadota; class Alphaproteobacteria; order Rhizobiales; family Rhizobiaceae; genus Allorhizobium. The sequence continues at coordinate 8,245 of NZ_AHZC01000401.1, forward strand.
CCCTTCGGCACCGGGCCGCTCGCCACGATGCGCGGACTGGCCTTCACGCCATATTCCGACTCGGCGAAATATTCCTTCGAACGCTTCTTGTTGGACGCCGTGTCCTTGGTTGTCGAACACGATGCGGCCAGGCTGCAGAGAACCGCAATCCCGACCCACTTGGCACCGCTGATCAAACGGCCGCTCACCTTGACTTCCATGCGTCCCACTTTTGTCCATCTCGGTCGCGGCATCCCCAACCACGAACCCGGCCGCGCGCGCAAAAACCCGCAACTGTCTCACTTCGGAGCAAGAAGGCCTGTGAAAAATGGCCAAAATGGGAAAAGTCACAACTTTGCCGCAGGGCAAATTTGTTTATGGTTAACAATGTGTTGATTGATGTAGCGTGAGGCCGCCAGCGACAACGCCACCCGCCCGCCCCTTGTCGATGATCCGGCATCGACGACAAACCATCTTGCAAAGATCATCGTCTTTGCGCATAAGGCAGACGTCCGGAAGAGTGTCCGAGCGGTTTAAGGAACCGGTCTTGAAAACCGGCGTGCGGGAGACCGTACCGTGGGTTCGAATCCCACCTCTTCCGCCAAAATTCAAAATAAGCGATTGTTTTTAATGGTGAATTTTCGATTTTGTTCGCGATTCCAAATTCTCTTCCAAAGCAATCTTCGCGGTGGCGAGGGCCCGAAATAGTGAAAATCGAGATAGTCAACACGAACTTGGGCAGCTCCGAGTCGCCAAATTGGCACGTCGAGATTCTCATTCACGGCAAGGGCGAACCGGATCGGGTTGACTACAAGCTTGGCGGCCAGAGGATCAATTGGAAACAGCGTGCCGCACTCCTTGGGTATGGCGAGGACGTGCAAGAGCACATCCGCCAGGCGCTCAACCGCTACGCTCGCTGAGCTGCAGACACGGCTCGATATGACGAGACAACTATCTCCAGCGCATCTTTCGCCTGCGGATTCTCCGCACGGAAGGAACGCTTATGCGCAAACTTAAGAACATCAGGTCCGGCAACTGGGTGCTGCCACGCCCGGATAGCGCCTTGTACCGCCAGCGGTATGATCAGCGCCATGAGGCTGGCCTCGCAATTGAGGTGGCACAGATCCCCGGCTGGGGCATAAGGGTCACTGTGAAATGGCCCAACGGCTCGATTGGCTACCCTGAAGAGTCTCAACTGATCTTGATGTCGGTGGTGGAAGCACCCAAATAGCAGCACGGCAGGGCGTGTCTGGACGGTTCGGCTGGTTATGGGTGGATGGCGCGACTGGCTTTCCAGGACCATGACAATTCAAGAGGTCCAAACACTTTGGGGATCGGCTTATGCTGATCCCCTTTCCATTTGCGCCCCAGAAGCCCGCTGGCGAGCTTTTCACCTCGCGGACGGCTCAGCGCCCGCCCCTACCCCTCAAATCGCGTCAGGCGGGCCACGGCGCGGGAAAGACCATCCCTTTCGACGCTGACCACCTCGAACTTGCGGGCGTCGTCCAGGGTGAGCCGGTCACCCTGCCTGATGTCGTTCAGAATTGGATACCTGCCAACGTCAAACGAAAAGCTGTAGCTGCTGCCGGTGCTGATCGTGTGCAGGTCATTGCCTGATCGCTCCCTCTTGCCGACTTCGATTCCGTCATAGGCCGGCAACTGGTCGAAGATCCCCTTCAGGTGGATCGTCCCTCGCGTGGTATCCGGTGCCGCTCTGCCGTTGGGGGTCCGGCTCATGGGGTCGACCGTGGCGCGGACCGAATACATGCGGTCAACCTGTCGGGATGTCATGCGGTCCAGGCGGTCGAAAATGGCCATGGCGGGCTCCTTAGGGTGTCGAGAGAATAAGGGCACGCAGCTCGAACTACGTGCCCTCTGTGGAGGTGGAGGATTCCGGCCCTCACCTCCGATGCAGCGCCACGGAGACCCATCCAAAGCGCTGCAGTGTTCCCCCGGCCCTTGAGCTGGCGGGGGAATGTGAAATCAGGCCGGGCCCGGGTTGTAGTAGGCGAACCGGAAGTCCGTCAGGCCGGCGCCGAAATAGTGGTCAAGGCGGAACTCCATGCCGTCATAGTCGAAGCCCTCGCGCTGCTTCAGGCGTGGAGTCTCGAAGCCGGCCAATACTGCGTACTGCAGACCGCGACCCATGGTTTCGGCCGGATCGGCGAACATGAAGAACGCTTTCGATGACAGACTGTCGATACGATACTCGTAGATGGGTGTCAGGTTCTTGATCCCCTCTGGGACCACCTGATCAGTCGTGACCGGCGCCGTGGTGCCCTGAATGAGCTTCTGCGCCGGTACTTCGTTGTCAGTGCCGACGGCAAGAAATGCCGGTGCCAGGGCGATGCGCTGGCCGTCAATGTCGGTCTGCATGCGCATGGCTGTGCGTCCGGCGATCAGGGCCCCTTCGTTGAGAGCCGAGGCCATGGTCGCAAGGTTGCCGTGGTCGGCATGGAACAGGGCCTTGTTATCGCTCCTCAGCACTTGGTTTTGGAGTATGACATTCCAGGCGATATCGCCTTCCAATCTTGCCGCGCTGATCGCCCAGCTCTGCACCAGACGAGTAAAGGCGCCCAGCTGATCGTTGATGAGCATGGCCTCGGAAAGGCCGATGACCTTGCCGTAGTGGGCCATGGAGAACGATTCTTGGCTTTCCTTCACGGTGCCGCGCTTGTACTCGCCCTTCTCGGTCAGGAGCTCGAGGGCGGGCCCGGTACCGGACACGTCGATCACCTTCACGTCGCGAAGGTCGGGAACGACGTTGCGCGTCGCGATCAGCGCGTATGTGTTCGGGATCTGCGAATAGGCGCCCATGAGCGTCTGCCGGGTGATATCGCCCAGGATGATCGGGAAGTCCGACGTGCTGTGCAGCGACCGGCGGATGACCTCGGAAGCCGGGCCGCGGTGGTTTTCGCCACGCTGCTGCAGCACCTCACGGGCCAAGTCGACCGGGGTCATATCGCGGAACTGGTTTGCGCCGTCCTCAAGCTTCGAGGTGAGGCCATGCCGGTGCATCATGGCATTCGCCATCAGCGTGCGGGTGGTTTCCTGCGCGTCGCGCATGCCTCGGGTCTCGACAATCGGGAAGGTGGGAGCCTTCTCCTCTTCGGCGATCTGGTGCTCGGTGAGCGCGGCGCGGAACTGGTCGATGCTCAGCCCGTCGTCAACGGCGCGGCCTACGAGCTCGGTGTCCAGGCCAACTTTCGCAAGGCGGGCAAGGTCGTGGATATCCTTGATGCGCTTGCGCTCGGCGCGGGCCTGCGGTGCAGTCTGGGTATCGGTCATGTCGGTGTTTCCTTCAGATTCAAGTGCTCGGGTGGTCGCTGCCGGGTCCGCCGGCACGCTCACGATTGACAGTTCCATGGGTGTCCAGCGGGTGGCCTTGACGACGGCCACTTCCCCCTTTTTCGGCTCGGTCTTCTCTTGGGTGTCGATCCGATAGCCGACGCTAGCCGCCATCACGTGCCCGTCTTCCAAGTCACGAAACAACGCTTCGCCCTTGGCATTCCTGCTTATCTTCGCTGTGACGATCGCGGTCTTCCCCTCGAAGCGGAGGCTTTCGGCGACGATGGAACCGAGACGGCTGTCGAGCCCGGAATAGGCGTCGTGACTATCGAGAAGCGGCATCCCGGCCAGGCGCTCTGTGTTGATGGCCTGACGGCTGATCACAAGGATTTCGTCGTAGCTTCCGCTCTCCCAGGAACGGCGGCGAACCGCGTTCTCCGTTCCCAAAACGATCTCGACCGTTCTCGCCTCAGCGTTGAACGTGCTCAGCTTGGTTTGTGCTCGGGTCAAAAGCTCGGTCATGCGGCGTTCGCCTTTCTTGTTTTGAGAGCCTGCAGGCGCTGGTGGGCACGATCGCCAAGGCTATGAAGCGGCACGCTCAGGCAGGCCGGAAACAGGTCTAGGAGGGCGGCAAGATGCGGCGCACTGGTCGCAGAGGTGCGAAACTCTTGCTCACCTCTGGAAACGAAAATCACCCAGGCGCGGGCGTCGGGATTCCCAAAGACGAACAGCGCTTCCTGCCGGAACTCTGCAAGCAAGTCCTTGATGACGTGCTGTTGAAAACCGGTCGCCTGCAACTCTGCGAACATGAAGACCTGCCACGCGTCAAACTTCGCCAAGGGGCGATTGTCGCAACCCAGGAGATGCACGCACCGGCTCACGGTCATTTCCGACACCTGCAGGGCGTTCGCAATCTGGCGCTGGGTGATGGTCATGCGTCCAGCCCTCCGGCTAGGCGCTCGACCTCGGGAAGCCAGACTTCGACCAGTTCATCGAAGGGGCAATCGAGAAGGTCGGCGCGACTGAATCTCAGGATCTTCGCTGTCACTGCTGCGAACTCCGGCCATCGGCGGAAGTCGGCTCTTCCTCCCCCCGCAAGCTTCGGGGCAAAAAATCGCGGGCCTCTTCGGCAAGTCGCAAATAGTCGTCGGCGTCCATCTCCCCGAGCACCGGAGACGGGCAAGACACGATCAGTGACAGAAGACCGGCATCCGCATCAGCACCGGCATTCTTCAGGCGGGCAAAGTCGCTGCCCTTCAGCCGGCGGATCGATATCGAGCTGTAGACAACGCCGTCGAACTCGACCGGGATCGTCAGGTCGATAGACTTTTCCGATTGAAATCCGGCCGGGAGAACCTGCTTGGCCTTCAGCTCGACATTGGCTTGCTTTGCCTGAATCGCCTCGATTTCCTCGGTTTTCAGGGCCTTTACGACTTGATCCACGGTTCCGCTCCTCATGATTAACTTAAATCCAGTTAACATATGAAGCGGTGATATGATAGATGTTTCCTATTGAACACTGCTCCTGCGATAGGAAAATCCAATGAAGACGATCAAAGAGGCGGGGCTCCGGCTATCACTTCTCGACAATGTGACCGCCAACGCGCTGCGGGTCTCGACCGCCCTCCAGAAGCTCGACAAGAAGCTCGATGGCTTCATCCGCAAGCGAGATCGGCCCCTCGCAGACTTCCAAAGCGCGGCGACACAGGCGGCGGCCATCGCTGCGGCTGTGACGCTTCCGACAATCAAGGCGGCCCAGTTCGAGTCCTCCCTCGAAGACGTCAGACAGAAGATCAACGGCACGATTGAAGACGTGCGGCGATTGAATCGGGAGATCCGCAAGGCCGGTGTTCTCGATGGTGTCGGCGCACAACGGGCGGCCCAGACCACCGATGCATTGATCGGTCTCGGGGCCTCGGATGGTGATGCGCGTGCCATGTCGAGCCCGATCAACAGGGCCTCAGTCGCCTACAAGGCAGACACAGGGGAGTTGGCCCAGGCGGTTTACTCGTCGGCGGGATCGTTCGGTATCTCTGCCAGCCAGACGGCGAAGGCGCTCGATATCCTTGCGGAGAGTGGCAAGCGGGGCGCGGTCGAGTTGAAGAATCAGGCGACCATTCTGCCCTCACTCAGCGCTCAGTATGGCGCTCTCGGTGCCAAGGGGCTTCCCGCACTTGCTGACCTTGCCGCTCAGCTCCAGGTGGTCCGCAAGGGCACAGGGAACGCGGAAGAGGCCGCGACCAGCCTGCAGAACCTCTATTCGAGCTTGACCGGGCCGGAGGCACAGAAACGCCTCAAGGAAAACGGTATCGTCCTGTCGGATCTACAGGAGAAGGCGGCGTCAACAGGTGCCTCTCTTGTCGATCTCCTTCTCGATGAAATCCAGCGTGTGACCGGCGGCAACGCGGAGAAGCTTGGCGAACTATTCCCCGATCGGGAAAGTCAACGGGCGATCAGGCCATTGATGGCGAACCGCGGCGAACTTGCAGATATCCGTGCCGGCTCCCTCGCTGCCGATGGCACTGTCGAGCGCGACTTCGAATCGAGAATGCAGACGCTCGAAGGCAAGTGGCAACGCCTCATGGCCGGTGTCGAAGAGATTACGCTTAGTCTCGGCGACAAGCTTCTCCCGACTGCGAAAGATCTGGTCGACACGTTCATCCAGGCTGCCGATCGCCTCGACCGATTCATCGATCAGAACGGCGAACTGATCGTGACGGTGACCAAGGTCACGGCGGCCTTGGTCGGCTTCCGTCTCGCCACTGCCGGCGTCCGTCTCGCGATGTGGTCGATGATCATCCCGGCTGCCCAGGCGGTGAAAGCCATCGGCCAAATGGGGATGGCGGCATATGCGGCCACCATGCCGATGATCGGTTTGCAGACGGCGCTGAAGGGTGCCGCCTTGACCCGGCTGGAAACGGTCGCCGCTGGCCTCCGTGGGCTCGTTCTGGCGGTTCCGGGGCTCGGTATGCTGACTTCCGCCCTCGCGGGCATTGGCGCGGCTCTGGCGGCTGTATCTGCCCCGGTCTGGCTGGCCATCGCTGCCGGTGTCGCTGCAGTCGCCGGGGCCGGTGCCATGCTGTGGAAGTATTGGGACCGGGTCTCCTCCGTCGTGTCCGGTGTCGCGTCGCGCATCGGTGAAGAGCTGCAGCCGGTATTGACCAAGCTCGAGTCGGTGCTTGCTCCGATCGGCGCGGCGGTAAATGCCGTTGGCGAGGCATTCTCATGGGCTGGCCAGAAGATCAGCGATTTCGCCGGATGGCTTGGCAGTCTGTTTCAGCGAGAGGTGCTCAACGATAGCCAGAAGGCTGCATTCTCGAAGGCTGGCTATGATGTAGCGGACGCCTTCATCAACGCCTTCAAGGCGGAAGTCGAGCGGCTTTTCGAGCTGGTGAAATCCATCCCGGGCCGGATCCGCGATGCCATTGGCAGGATCGATCTCAGCGGGATTATCTCGTGGCCGGCCTTGCCGTCATGGATGGGTGGTGGCGGTGGTGACGCTCCCGCGGCGACCGTACCCGCCACGGTGCCGGTTGCCGGTGCGCGGGCGAAGGGCGGACCGGTGCGCGGCGGCCTGCCCTATCTGGTCGGCGAGAAGGGGCCTGAAATCGTGGTGCCCGGTCGGTCTGGGACCGTCATCCCCAATCATCACATTGGCGGCGGGCCGATCACTGTTGCGCCTGTTTTCCATCTGTCGGTGCAGGGCCACGGTGCCAAGGATCTCGAAGCCCTTGCCCGCCGTGCGGCCGAACAGGTTGTTTCTGCTGTGAACGGAGCGCTCTCTCATCAGCTGAATCGGTCAAGTCAAACGGCTTTCGGCGGGACCAAGCCTTACGGCGACTGAAAAGCCCAAAGGAAACAATGGGCCATTCACCAGGCACAACGCGGGGGGCATCTGCCCCCCTTTTTTGTGTCAGGCGTGCAGCCCTCGGCAGTATGCAAACCAGCAATCCAACGCGCGCCTCAGGCGGAACTGGTTTCGGCCAACCTTGCCGTCAATGTGGCCGTCGCGTGCCAGCTGGAGGAGCCGGCGCGGTGTGATGCCCATAAGCTCTGCGGTTTCTTCGGTGCTGGCAAACTCGGGTAGTAGAGATGACTTGCTCATGTGGATGTCCTGTCGGTTGAAAAAGGAAACGGAAACGCAAAACGAAAGTGCTCGGAATCGCTCAAATCGTGCGCTGCTGCTTGCCCGCGGACGGCTTTTTGTCCGTGGAAGAACCTAAGACCCCGGGGCTCCCTCGGTGCCGTCTGGGGCCGTGCCCAGGCCGTGGATGATCTCGTGCTCGGTGAGCGGTGTGCAGGTCGGCGGCGGCGGTGCGACAGCCTCCAGGGCATGCCGTAGGCGGGCGGTGGGTACTGGCCGGGGCTCCGCCCCTTCTTCTCCAGCCTCGGCCAGTTTTGCGGCCTCTCGTAGGCGTGCCGTGTATGGGCTCGCCCCTGTCGTGGCTTCCTCGTGGTCTGCTGACTGTCGCAAGGCGTGGGCGAAGATTGCGCTCGGTGCTGTCACGCTGTTTGCGCGGACGTGGCCCAGGAGCTCAGCCGGCGACATTCCCGGAACTCCCGTCTTGCCCAGGCTCTGCAGGGCCATGTTGATTGCGGCCCGGTACCGGATTAGCCAAGCGCTGCGGGTCAAGCCCTCTTTCCGCCACGGGCGGGCGTCTAGCCATGCTTGTGTGCGGATCATTGCAGGGTCCTCCCGCCAACAGTTGCCAGCTTCAGGCCAGCGCCATCGGTGCCCAGCTCGGCGCGCATTTGGGCCTCCAGCGCCCGCGCTGCATCCTGTGCGGCCTCAAGGCTGGGGAACGTGCCGATCACTTCCTCCGCGGCGTCCGGTCCTTGCGCCGTCACGACGAAAACGGGCTTGGGCTCCATCTCACAGAGGTGCATCTGGCCTTCGCCCAGGCGGATCATTTCAGCGAGCTTCAATCCCTCATAGGCGCGGATGGTGAATGCGGGTGTAGCGGTCATGCGGTCTTCCTTTCAAAAATGGTGACCGGGGCGACGGGGCGGCCCTTTTGCCGATCCAACTCGTGCAGTCGGTTCGTGGCGATCGTGATGAAGCCGTCGTGCGCCCGTACCGCCTCCCAGCGCTGAAATCCTGCGGCCATCAGCTCCTCATGGACGCGGCCGGCCTCCCATCGGATTTGCCTGTGTCGAATGGTCCAAGTCCGGGGCCTCAGCTCGATTGCGAGCATTCGCGCTCTGATCAGAAGGTTCACCGGGAGTTGTACAATCTCGCTCATAGTGAAACCTCCTTCAGGCTGTGTTTCTCTCCATCACTGCCATTATTCAACGTTTCCACTTGCTCTAAGGTCTGAGGAGAATATCCAGCGTTAGAGTGTGAAATATCTGGCGAAGCCAGTGGAGGTTCAGACTGGTGGTTATAGAGGTACTCGGTGTACCTGTTGTGAGAGGCACACGACGTACCTGTATCCGCTATCTGGGGCCATGCGGACGGCGGAACCAAAGCGTAAGCGTTGCCTCGATTTGAGCGACCGGAGCCACCATTGGCCACGGCTCCCAATGCAACCGATGCGACCTCTTCCGGTAGGTCCCGAACCCGGACCTTTCGGACGGCGCCGATACGGCGGAGGGCCTCAATGCCACGGCGCACAACGGCTTCGTCGTCGTATCCTGAGCGCTTTGCAATGCTGGCCTGTGACGGCCATAGGTAGCCCGTTGCTCCGCTGAAGCTGAACAACGCAATGGCGACGCGAAGAGCGCGAACGCCTAGATCATGACGAACGGTGACCGCCTCAAGCCATTCAAACCGGTCCGCCTTCGCGCGCGGTCGTAACGCCTTCAGCTCCTCCCGAACTTGGTCGGTGGTGCATCCATGGCGCTCGGCCAATGTGTCGATCTCGAAAAGGCGTTGACGCTCGATCTCGTCGCGCTCGAATGCCGGCAACGCTTGAAGAGCTTTCTTCAGAGATTCCTTGCTCACCGGCTGCCCTCCCCAGCGAGGAGCTTGATCACCTCCAGGCGTGCCCGGATCGCCTCCAGGCTGGCTTCGTCAACCTCGTGGCATCCGGGCGCCCGGTTGCTGTGGGGGTGAACTCGGGTTGCCAACAAATCGAGGGCTTCGGCCGCCACGGCGGCAATGGCGTGATCGATGCGCTTCAGTGCGGTTTCGTAGTGGTCCATGGGTCTCGCTCCGCAGATTAGTTGACGCGCTTGGCCGAAGCTTTTCGCTTAATCCAGTCGTCTACTTCGGATCGCACAAACAAAACTCGTTTCTCACCAAGCAAAACAGCCTTCGGAAAGTCTCCGGAGGAGCGAAGCTTGTTGATCATGGTTCGAGATAGGGAGGTTATTTTACAAACCTCCTTCACTGATACGAGGGTAATGTTTTGATTGGCGTTCATGTTGCTCACCTGTTGCTCTGTTGCGTTAAGGTGAACGTAAGTGGCCATTGTTGGCGCGTAAATATCCGGGATGGTTGCGCTCGCTCGCAACGCAAAACCATCGGACGAACGGCTATCGATTGGATTCAGTGGGTTAGCTGCTCTAGCCACAGAAAGGAGTGGCCAGCAGCCCACCTGAATCCATAGGCTAACCCGTGCTGTTTTCTGCTTTTAGGAGGCCTTGGAAGGCCTGATGGGGACAATGCCAGCCGGCGTCCCTAGAGAAAAATTGGCCCATGCCGCCATCAGCTCGCGGCGTCGCTCGATCGCCTGCTGGCGGCGATAAGCGGCTTCTACGCCCCCAAGCGTGTGGGCTAGAGCCTCCTCCACGATCTCTCGGGGGAAGCTCGTTTCGTTCCCTGCCCAGTCGCGGAAGCAGGATCTAAACCCGTGTCCTGTCAGATCCTCCCGCTTCATACGTTTCAGGACCGCAAGCATTGCCATATTCGAAAGGGGCTTACCTTCCTTGAGACCGGGGAAAACGTAGGGGTTGTTCTCTATGCGCGGCAAGGTTTTCAGCAGAACAACTGCGGCCTTACTCAGTGGGACGGTATGAATCTTTCCAGCCTTCATCCGCTCGGCAGGGACGGTCCATGTCTCCGCCTCCAAATCGACTTCATCCCACCTCGCGCCGATCACTTCACCAGTGCGGGCGGCGGTCAAGATCAGAAACTTAAGGGCCAGCGCCGCTGTCCCCGCCTGCCCCTCTAGCGCCTTCATGAAGTCCGGCAGTTCAGCATAAGGGAGGGCGGCGTGGTGTCCGCGCTGGAGCTTTTTCCGGGCAGACAGGAGCGTCTCCAAGTGGCCCTTCCATCGTGCCGGATTGGTGGTCGATCGAAGCCCACGGGCTGCTGCATAGTCGATCACCATCTCTATTCGGCCACGGGTTCTCGATGCTGTTTCCTGCTTCTCGCGCCACATGGGCTCGACTACCCGCATAACGTCGTCAACAGTGATCGTGGCGACCGGTAGTTTCCAAAGGGGTTTACAGTATTACCGGAGTGTCATTCGCCATTGGTCGGCGTGCTTCGGATTCTTCCATCCGGCTTCCTTGGACTTCATCAGCGCCTCGGCCATCTCGCCGAAGGTCACAGGCTTAACCCGGTCCTTTCGCTCCCCCATCTCGGCAAAGGGGTCACCTCCCCTGCCAAGGATCGCACGAACCTCCTCGGCCTTAGTTCGAGCTGCAGCCAGGGTGACGCTGCCAGTACCGCGACCATATGGGCCCAGTCCCATTTCTCGGCGCCGGCCGTCGGAATGAAGATGAAGACGAACGATTTGTTTCCGGTCTTACTCACGTAAAGCCAAAGCCCGTCGCCGTCGCCTTACTTGCCATATGCCGCTGATCGGCATTGCGTATCTGTGAGCTTATTCCGCGCCATCCGCCCTAATCCCATTCCTAATCTGAGAGGTTTTCACCATATTCAGCAGTGATCAGCATGCGTCACACTGAATATGGAATCTCGTTAGGAATCAAGGGACGGTTGGCAAGATAGATCAACAATGGCAATGGGTTAAGCAGACACCTCTTCCGCCATTTATCTTTCCCAACTAATGCCAGTTCGTTCGAAATAGCCTTGATCCCAGCGCATTTGCGCGTCTGTTTAGTCCCATTTAGTTCCGCGTTGAACCACGCAAGCCCCGATAAAAGCGGGTATTTTTGCGGGTATCAAAACGTGAAATGCGGGTATCGGACAGAGCCACATCTGCTGACAGGTGCGAAGGTCAAAAACGCCAAGGCCGACCAAAAGGCGATTAATCGACCGTTTCGGCTAGCCTTCACACTTTTTTGGCTAACACCGTCAGCAGTAAAAAAGATCGAAAAGCTTTCCCTCCAGGACCTAAAGGTGGGATCTCTATCGCGACGTTCTTGGGGCCGGAAGTTATCATCTTCGCCGCCGTCAGGAAGCAGCCACAAATTCACACCGATGACCATCGCCCCAAACGCCGCCCAGAAGAGCCTTGGATCATAGGCGGTCGCGCCGAAGGCATTGGCAGTTGATGCAACCATGCTGCACGGATCGCCGATTGTATAGATACACTCGATCGGCAAACCACCGTTTCCGCCCAGAAACTGTATCAATTGCGAGTAGAATGTATGCCACCATAGAATGGCTCCAGCAAGGCTGACACTGCCAGTGACTAAAAACAGTTTCGAAAAATCTCTGATCACCCCAATGCCCCCGTTGTATCGTGAGTTACGATCATCAAAATTTCACTTTAGTGTACGTGTAAATTGCATTGACGAGAATGCAGATGAGTTCTTGTCGGCGGCGATGCGTAACCTTTCATCATCAGTGATGAAATGTTGCGCTGGGAGCGCTTAGTCAAGTGCGCCGCTCTCCTCTCCCACATCAAAACAGCCATTCCACTCTAATTTACTTGCCGTAAACGCCAATTCCCATGGCGATCGTGACGTAGAGTACACAGCTCCCGACGACAACGCCGGCAAAGACTCCGGCAGCCAAACCCGTTCTTTTGGCGATGAAGACCGTCCCTGCAGGGGGGCCGAGCAGCAGACCCAGCACCTGCACCGCACCGATTGCGCCATAGTCCAGATCGACGAATGTCTCCGCAGAAAGCCTGAGCACGGAAATCCATAGAAATATTCCGCCGAACACCATCGAGCCAGCACAGGCACCCAGAATCCAGCCGTAGGATTTCCACACGTTCAGCAACTCCCAAAGGGCGGGAGGAAGCGCCAGGACCCACGGTATGATTTCAATCCATGTCGACATCGGCGGACTTTGGCGCAAAGATGTTTCCGGCCCGTGAAGCCGGCTATGCGACATCATGTATGGGCTGCATCGCCCGGGAACAATTCCCCTACCTTGACTCCTGCGCCCGCCATGTCACCTTTTCACTCACCGCAGGCCGTTTGGGAGAACGGCCTCGGGCGACCATGGGAGGAGACACGATGACCTGGAAGATACTTCTGAAGGACGGAACGCGTCATGGCATTTCGGGTGAAATTCATTTCGAAACCGTGCGTGGCACAAAGCGGCTGTCGCCCAGCCCCATCGAGGGCGACCCTGATACCCTGATCCACGCCGTGGAGCAGCACGAGATCGTGCTGGAATCGCCGCACGGCCACCACCATCGCGCCGCCGTCGAGATGGTCAGCGGCAAGTGGCGCGTCGTCGGGGTCTTCTGACCCGCGACTGGAACATCCGCCTGTCAATCTCAGTGACGATTTGTATCTGGTGAGGCCGCCAGTGCGCTTTTGGGCGGCGCACCGGTTCATCGGCGGGCAAAATGCGGCAGATTTGCCGCAATGCTTAAGATTTTAACGTCCGGTTTAGCCGGGCCGGAACTGCTTGTGCCTTAGTGTCGTTGTTACCCGGACACACAGGGACACGTCATGAGATACATCTTCATCCTGCTGATCGCGAGCGTACTCAGCATTCTGGCCTTCAAATATTCCGACAACTCGCTCGGCACCGGTCAATTGATGGCATCGCCCGTCGATGGTGCCGCGGCGCAAAGCTGACGCCGGGCAATAACCAAGGCGAAAGCCAAAGCCGAAGACCAGGGACTAGCCGATGAAGCTGTCCAGCCATTCCGGCGACAATCGGGTTTCAAGCTCGCCCGCCACGTCATCCAGCGCCGCATCGACGCTGTGCCGATAATTCACCCCGCCGCCGGTGATGCCGAAACTTTCCAGCAGATGCCGACGATAGTCGTCGCTTGAAAACAGCCCATGCAGATAGGTGCCGCTGATCCGCCCGTCGGCCGAGCTTGCGCCGTCTGGCCGTCCCTCGATGGCCACCATCGGCCGGTCGCAGTCCGGCCCGGCCGTCACGCCAAGATGAATCTCGTAGCCTGACAGCGCAACACCATAGGCGACAGACCGCGCCGCGCTGTTGCGCACCGTCTTTTCCGGCGCCATTTCCGTTGCAACATCCAGCAGCCCGAGACCGTCGACCTGTCGCGGCGCCCCCTCGAGGCCGAGCGGGTCTGACACCGTGTGCCCGAGCATCTGGTAGCCGCCGCAAATCCCGATCACCCGTCCGCCGCGCTTCACATGCGTGGCCAGATCGCGGTCCCAGCCATGGCTGCGAAACTCCTCGAGATCGGCGATCGTCGATTTTGATCCGGGCAGGATGACCAGCCCGGCATCGACCGGCAGCGCATCGCCGGGCCGCACATAGACTAGATCGATCTCGGCTTCGGCGCTGAGCGGGTCGAGATCGTCGAAATTGGCAATCCGCGACAGCACCGGCACCGCCACCTTTAGTGCGCCGCCACTGCCCCGCACCAGCCGCTCAAGTGCAACGCTGTCTTCCGCCGGGAGCCGTCCCGCGGCCTTCAGCCAGGGAACGACGCCAAAGCAGGGCCAGCCGGTGAATTTGCCGATCGCTTCGATGCCGTCGGTAAACAGCGTGACGTCACCGCGGAACTTGTTGATGATATAGCCGGCTATCTGTCCGCGATCCTCCTCGCTCAGGATCGTATGCGTGCCGACCAGCGAGGCGATCACCCCGCCGCGATCGATGTCGCCGACGAGGACCACCGGCACCCCTGCCCGCGTCGCAAAGCCCATATTGGCGATGTCGCCGGCCCGGAGGTTGATTTCGGCCGGCGATCCGGCGCCTTCGATGATCACCAGGTCGCGGCCAGTCTTCACCTGCGCAAAACTGTCGAGCACAGCGGACATTAATTGCGGCTTTAGTCGCTGGTAGTCGCGGCCCTTTGCCTGGCCGAACACCTTGCCCTGCACGATGATCTGGCTGCCGGTCTCGCTTTGCGGCTTCAGCAGCACCGGGTTCATGTGCACGGACGACGGCGTGCGCGCCGCCAGCGCCTGCAACCATTGCGCCCGGCCGATCTCGCCGCCGTCATCGGCCACCGCTGCATTGTTCGACATGTTCTGCGGCTTGAACGGCGCGACCTTCAATCCGCGATTGGAAGCCAGCCGGCAGAGCCCGGCGACGAGTATCGTCTTTCCGACATCAGAGCCGGTTCCCTGCAGCATGATCGCTTTGGTCATTGCGTCCTGTCCTGTCTGCGCCGTTATAAGAAACCGCTATTCTGCCGCGCTTGTGCCGCATTTCACCCGGCTCAATTGCTGGAAATGCGACACTGCGACAGCCTGTCGCATGCCTTTCTTCATGAATCGCTCAAATGCGACATTGCATGACGACAAATGTCGTTGCGCGAACCATGAGAGTGATTATCTGCCATTCGAAACCAGCGCTCCGCAAGAGAAGCGCGGCCTCCGAAGGAAACACCCCATGCTCTATATCCTGCGCAACAACAATAGTCTCGCCATCGCCTGGAACGGCCGCGCCCCGCAGCTGGAAACGGTTGCCCGCTGGGAAGTTCGTGACCCGCGCATTCCGGTTGTCGCAAAGCGTTGAGACTGCCACTCATGGCTTGGGCGACCGATCGTTCACCGGTCGGCGCTCATGTTCAGCCATGGCCTGAAAAAACAAACGCCCCGGGACGCAAAACAGGATCCGGGGCGCAGCTGGCATAAACGCGCCAGCCCCTCCATCTATCGGCTTAACCGTTACCGGATGGTTATTTTTGCCCGGGCTTCGATTTTTTTTCGACATTTTTTGACTTTTTGCGCCGACCGCCGGAAGGCCCAGTTGTGCCGCAACCAGAATAGCTGAGGTCTTAACTGGAGGGGCGGTGCGGGTGGCTTTGCGATCCGTCTGGTGTCTCTGCCTGCGCATTGTGCGAAACTTCCTTCCCTCCTTCGTAAAATGCGGCAAAATAAGTCGCTCCAATGGGTTGTTCCAAGGCCGCCCGCCGGCGTGACCCGTTTCGGGAGGTTGATTTCCTCATCGGAAGACGTAGGCTGCTGTTACGAAACAGGCCGACCGGGTATTTTTCCTGCCCCAAAGACAAGGCCGCTTCGTATGCGGGGTGTTGGTGTCTGATCGGCGCGTATCGTGCCCGCACTCCACGACAGGAACCATTGGCAGGCCGGCTCAGCAGTAACCGTCCATGCCCTTCCCGATGAACGCTGCTGATAAGACTGGGAGGTCTTAACTCCATGAAGAAGCTCCTCGCTTCCACTATCCTCGCCGCAGGTCTCTATGCTGCTGCCGGTTCTGCTCAGGCTGCAGATTGCGGCGAAGTCTCGATTGCGGAAATGAACTGGGCATCGGCGGGTGTTGCCGCCTATGTCGACAAGATCATTCTCGAAAGCGGCTATGGCTGCACGGTGACCATGGTCACCGGCGACACCATGCCGACCTTCGCCTCGATGAATGAAAAGGGCCAGCCGGACATGGCGCCGGAATTCTGGGTCAATGCCGTGCGCACCGCCCTTGATACCGCGATTGCCGAAGGCCGCCTGATCCAGGCAGCACCGCTTCTGTCCGATGGCGGCGTTGAAGGCTGGTGGATCCCCAAGTTCATCGCCGATGCCCATCCGGACATCAAGACGGTTCAGGACGCGCTGGCGCATCCGGAACTCTTCCCGGCGCCTGAAGATCCGTCCAAGGGAGCCGTCACCAACTGCCCGTCCGGCTGGAACTGCCAGGTCTCGACCGCCAACCTCTACAAGGCACTTGGCGCGAAGGAAAAGGGTTTTGAACTGATCGACACTGGCTCGGCTGCCGGCCTCGACGGCTCGATTGCCAACGCGTTTGAAAACAAGACCGGCTGGTTCGGCTACTATTGGGCGCCGACCGCCATCCTCGGCAAGTACGAGATGGTCAAGCTGTCCTTCGGCGTCGATCACGACAAGGCGAACTGGGATGCCTGCACCGCGGTTCCCGATTGCCCGGATCCGAAGGTCAACGCTTACCCGGTCTCCGACGTCTATACCGTCGTGACCAAGGGCTTTTCCGAAAAGGCCGGCGTTGCCATGGACTACGTCAAGACCCGCAAATGGGACAACCAGACAGTCGGCAAGGTTCTCGCCTGGATGGGTGACAACCAGGGCACCAACGAGGACGGCGCCAAGCACTTCCTCGAAAACTACGCCGACATGTGGACTACCTGGGTGGCCCCTGATGTGGCCGAAAAGATCAAGGCTAGCCTCTGATCGTTCATTTGCGGCGGGCCTTCGGGCCCGTCGTTCATTTCAGCCATGCGGCATGCCGCAACCCGCCATCAGACGGTGCCAAACGTCGCAGACAGCATGAATTCCTCCGTGGAACTCGGTTACCTTGCGCGCGACAGTGACCGCAAAAAGCGGCGCAACGTCACCATTGCCGGTTTCGTTCGGCCGGGCATCGCCCGCAAGTGGGGGGACAGTTAGGGGAAAAAGATGGCTTCAGTCCTATGCAATTACGTGCCGGAATTGCTGTGCAAATTTCCGCAAATCGACCAGACCGTGATGCGGGAGGCGAGAAAACTCATTGACGATAACTTCAAGGCTTTCGTCCGCGCCTATGGATATGTTCTCGATGCGGCGGTGCAACCGCTGCAATGGTTCCTCAACTGGCTGCAGTCGCTGTTTGTCGCGACCCCATGGTTCATCGTCATTCTGGTCATGACACTGATCGTCTATGTCGCCAGCCGCAATGGCAAGATTGCCCTGGGCACGGCCGTGTCCATGCTGGCCATCGGCTTTGTCGGCCTGTGGGAAGACACCATGATCACGCTGGCCATGGTGACGGTCTGTACGTTGATCTCCATCGTTGTCGGCATCCCGATTGGCATCCTGATGGCGCGCTCGGACCGTGTCCAGTCGGTGATCAACCCGATCCTCGACGTCATGCAGACCATGCCGAGCTTCGTCTACCTGATCCCCGTCGTGATGATCTTCGGCATCGGCAAGGTGCCCGGACTGATCGCTGTTGTCATGTATGCGGTTCCACCGATGATCCGCCTGACCAATCTCGGTATCCGCCTCGTCGACCGCGAAGTCCTGGAGGCGGCCGATGCCTTCGGCTCATCGCCCAGCCAGAAGCTGTTCAACGTGCAGATCCCGCTCGCCTTGCCAACCGTCATGGCCGGCATCAACCAGACCATCATGATGTCGCTGGCCATGGTTGTCGTGGCATCGATGATCGGTGTTGGCGGCCTCGGCAAGAACGTGCTGCAGGCGATTTCCAACCAGTTCCTGACGATCGGCTTCCTCAACGGATTTGCGCTGGTCGTCATCGCCATCATTTTCGACCGCACCAGCCAGGCCTATGGCAAGCGACTGCAGCGTCATACGGAGGTTGTCCATGGCTAGTCACGGCATTGAAATTCGCGGTCTCTACAAGATCTTCGGACCGCGCGGCGAAGACTATATCGAGGCAGCCAAGGCTGGCATCTCGAAGTCAGAACTGAACGAGAAACACGGCCATGTGCTCGGTCTCAAGGACATCAATATTTCCATGCCGGCCGGTGGCATCACCGTCGTCATGGGCCTGTCGGGTTCCGGCAAGTCGACACTCATTCGCCATATCAACCGTCTGATCGAGCCGACCGCTGGCGAAGTGCTCTATGATAATGTCGATGTCTGCCGCATGACTCAGCTTGAGTTGCGCGATTTCCGCCGCCAGAAAACGGCGATGGTCTTCCAGAAGTTCGCCCTTCTGCCGCACCGTACCGTGCTGGAAAACACCGTTTACGGCCTCGACATCCAGGGCATGGAGCGGTCGAAGAGCGAGGCCATCGGTCGCCGCTGGATCGGAACGGGTCGGCTTGACCGGCTTCGAGCAGCATTATCCCAACCAGCTGTCGGGCGGCATGCAGCAGCGTGTCGGGCTTGCCCGGGCACTGTCGAACGATGCCGACATCCTGCTGATGGACGAGGCCTACTCGGCCCTCGACCCGTTGATCCGCGTCGACATGCAGACCGTGCTGCTCGATCTGCAGCAGGA
>NZ_AHZC01000400.1 GCF_000247475.1 Rhizobium sp. PDO1-076
CCGATGATGTGTTTGCCAATGCCGATGTCACCATCAAGGAAATGCTGGTCGATCACCGCACCCATCCGTCGCCGCTGGAAACCTGCCAGTCACTGGCATCCTTCGACAAGGTCAAGGGTGAGTTGACTCTTTGGGGCACGTTCCAGGCGCCGCATGTTATCCGAACTGTGGTGTCGCTGATCTCGGGCCTGCCGGAACACAAGATCCACGTCATTGCGCCCGATATCGGCGGCGGCTTCGGCAACAAGGTCGGCGCCTATGCCGGCTATGTCTGCTCGGTGGTCGGCTCGATCGTGCTCGGGGTGCCGGTGAAATGGGTCGAGGACCGGATGGAAAACCTGTCCACGACATCCTTTGCCCGCGACTATCACATGACCACGGAACTGGCCGCCACCAAGGAAGGCAAGATCCTCGCCATGCGCGTGCACGTTCTGGCCGATCATGGTGCCTTTGATGCGTGCGCCGACCCGTCAAAGTGGCCGGCCGGCTTCATGAATATCTGCACCGGTTCCTATGATATCCCTGTGGCGCATCTGGCTGTCGATGGTGTTTACACCAACAAGGCATCCGGCGGTGTGGCCTATCGCTGTTCATTCCGGGTGACGGAAGCGGTGTTTGCCATCGAGCGCGCCATCGAAGTGCTGGCTCAGAAACTCGGTATGGATTCAGCCGACCTGCGCATCAAGAATTTCATCAAACCCGAGCAGTTTCCCTATCACTCGGCGCTGGGCTGGGAATATGACAGCGGCGACTATCACACGGCCATGCAGAAGGCGATGGACGCCATCGGCTACAAGCAGTTGCGCGACGAGCAGGCGCAAAAGCGTGAAGCGTTCAAGCGCGGCGAAACCCGCGAGCTTATGGGTATCGGCATTTCGTTCTTCACTGAAATCGTCGGTGCGGGGCCGGCCAAGAATTGCGACATTCTCGGCATCGCCATGTTCGATTCCGCCGAGATCCGTATTCATCCGACCGGCTCGATCATCGCCCGCATGGGCACCAAGAGCCAGGGGCAGGGGCACGAGACCACCTATGCCCAGATCATCGCCACCGAACTCGGCATCCCGGCCGACGACATCATGATCGAGGAGGGCAATACAGACACAGCCCCTTACGGTCTCGGCACCTACGGGTCTCGTTCGACCCCGGTTGCAGGCGCAGCCACCGCCGTTGCGGCCCGCAAGATCAAGGCTAAGGCGCAGATGATCGCCGCGCATATGCTGGAAGTTCACGAGGGCGATCTGGAATGGGATGTCGACCGGTTCCGGGTCAAGGGGCTGCCGGAAAAGTTCAAGACGATGAAGGAGATCGCCTGGTCGGCCTACAATGCCCCGCCACCGAACATGGAGCCGGGCCTGGAAGCGGTGAACTATTACGAGCCGCCCAACATGACCTATCCTTTCGGCGCGTATTTCTGCGTCATGGATATAGATGTCGATACCGGCGTTGCCAAGACACGGCGCTTCTATGCGCTCGATGATTGCGGCACGCGTATCAATCCGATGATCATCGAGGGCCAGGTGCATGGCGGGCTGACCGAGGCCTTTGCCTGCGCCATGGGTCAGGAGATCCGCTACGACGAGATGGGCAATGTCATGGGCGCATCCTTCATGGACTTCTTCCTGCCGACCGCGGTCGAGACGCCGAAATGGGAAACCGACTTCACCGTGACGCCTTCGCCGCATCACCCGATCGGTGCCAAAGGCGTCGGCGAAAGCCCGCATGTCGGCGGCGTGCCGTGTTTTTCCAACGCGGTCAACGATGCCTACGCATTCCTGAACGCAGGCCACATCCAGATGCCGCATGATGCCTGGCGTCTCTGGAAGGTCGGCGAGCGTCTCGGTCTGCACGCATAGGGTTGAAGAGCATGGCGATCACGCTTCCCCAGGACAGGATTGCCACCGAAATGGCTGCGGTCGGGTATGTCCCCGACCGTGAGCTTGCCACCGCATTGTGGTTGATGGACAGCCTCAAGCGGCCGCTGCTGCTGGAGGGGGAGGCGGGCGTCGGCAAGACAGAGGTGGCGCGTGCCTTGGCGCTGGCGCACAATACCAAGCTGATCCGGCTGCAGTGCTACGAAGGGCTGGACCAGAGCTCGGCGCTGTATGAATGGAACTACCAGCGACAATTGCTGGCGATCAAGGCCCGTGAAGGCGTCGATGCCGATGCTGTCGAGGAGCAGATTTTTTCGGAAAAATATCTGCTGGAGCGACCGTTGCTGGCGGCCATCCGGCAGTCCAAGCCACCGGTGCTACTGATCGACGAGGTCGATCGTGCTGACGAAGAATTCGAGGCCTTCCTGCTCGAACTGCTGTCGGATTTCCAGGTGTCCATCCCCGAACTCGGAACGATCACTGCCCTCAGTATTCCAATGGTGATCCTGACCTCGAACGGCACGCGCGAATTGTCCGACGCGCTACGCCGTCGCTGCCTGTACCACTATGTCGATTTCCCAGACGTCGATCGCGAGGCGCGCATCATCCTGTCGCGGCTGCCCCACATCGATGCGGCATTGGCGCTGCAGATCGCCGGTTTGGTCAGCCTGATCCGCAAGGAAGAACTGCGCAAGGCGCCAGGCGTTGCTGAAACGCTGGACTGGGCGGCAACCTTGGCCGGCCTTGAAATCCGTCTTCTGCGGGACGAGCCGGAAGCCGTGTTCGAGACCCTGATGTGTCTGATCAAGACTGCCGAGGACAAAGCACGAATGACCCGGCAGGTGTCGGACCGGCTCCTGGGCAAGGTGGCGTGAGATGAACGCGTTGCGAAAAAGCGAGATCGATCTCGGCGAGATGATGCGGGCAAAGCTGTCTGGCTTTGTCTCGACGCTGCGTGACAATGGCTTTGTCATCGGTCTTGCAGAGATGCGCGATGCGCTCGGCGTGATGAGCAGCGCCAGCGCCGCTCGACCGTCGCGGTTCCGCCCGGCGCTTCGGGCACTGTTTTGCAGTCGCCATTCGGACTGGCAGAAGTTTGACGAGATTTTCGACGCCTTTTGGATAGGTCGTGGCATGAAATCTGCGACCCGCATGTCGGGCGCGCCGCATAAGGCGCCGGACGGGCTGGAGGCTGTGGCTTCGGGCAATCGCGGCCTCGGAGACAATCAGAATGCCGATCACGTGCAGCGCGGCGAAGGCAGCGAAGAAGCTGAGGTCGGTCAGTCGAAGCGGGAGGGTGCCTCGCGCGCAGAGGTTTTGGCCAGGACCGACTTTCGCCACCTCACCGATCCGGACGATCTGGCCGCCGCCCATGATCTCGCCGCACGCCTGGCGCGCAGCATGCGGGCACGGTTGACACGGCGGATGCGGGCAAGGCGGAACGGACAGCGGCTCGATCTGCGGCGCACCATCCACAAGAGCATCGGTCATGGTGGCACACCGATCGAACTGGTCCATCGCCGTCGCAAGGACAAGCCGCTCAGATTGGTGGTGCTGCTGGACGCGTCTGGCTCCATGAGCCTCTATTCCGCGGTGTTCCTGCGATTCATCCACGGGGTGCTGGACGCATTTCGAGAAGCAGAGGCCTTCATCTTCCACACGCGATTGATCCATGTGTCGCCGGCATTGCGCGAGCGCGACCCGCAGCGGGCAGTTGAGCGCATGTCCCTTACGGCCGATGGTGTCGGTGGCGGCACACGCATCGGCGAAAGTCTGGGCACCTTCAACCGCTGGCACGCCAAGCGCTGCCTTCATTCACGCAGCTGCATCATGATCGTCTCGGATGGCTATGACACCGATCCTGCCGAGCAGCTAGGGGGCGAAATGCGGGCGCTGCGCCGCCGCTGCAAACGCATCGCCTGGCTCAATCCGATGATCGGCTGGCAGGATTACGCGGTCGAAGCGGCCGGCATGAAGGCGGCGTTGCCCTATGTCGATCTGTTCGCACCGGCCCATAATCTCGAGAGCCTTGAAGCGATCGAACCGTATCTGGCGAGGATCTGATCATGCAGCCACCATCCGACATCCTTGATCTGGTCAATGAAGCCCGGGCTCGCGGTGAACCGTTTGCCATCGCGACCGTTGTGCGCACCGTCTCGGTGACGGCCGCCAAGGCGGGCGCAAAAGCCATTGTCCTGGCCGATGGCAGTATATCCGCCGGCTGGATCGGTGGCGGCTGCGCAAAGAGTGCAGTTCTGAGGGCCGCACACGAAGCGATCCGCGATGGCCAGCCGCGGCTGGTCAGCATTCAGCCGGAGGATCTGCTGGACGTGAAGCAGGTAAAACCAGGTGAGCTGAAAGACGGTATCTTCTACGCCCGCAACATGTGCCCGAGCCAAGGCACGATGGATGTCTTTGTCGAGCCCGTACTGCCAAGGCCCCATCTTGTCATCCTCGGCGCTTCGCCAGTGGCGGTGGCGCTGGCCGACATTGCCCGGCGCATGGATTTTTTCATCACGCTCTGTGCGCCAACGGCCGATCGGCCGGCTCTCGGTGTTGTCGACCGCATCGTTGACGGCTTTGACCTGCCGGCTGGGGTTGCGGCCGGCGACTTCATCGTCATCGCCACACAGGGGCGGGGTGACAGCGCCGCATTGAAGGCGGTTCTCGGCGCGACAGCGCGCTACATCGGTTTTGTCGGTTCAATGAAAAAATTTGCAGCACTCCGTCGCGATTTCGAGGCGTCAGGGCTCGTAGCCGCCGCAATGGACGACATCCGATCTCCGGCTGGCCTTGATCTCGGTTCCATCACCCCGGATGAAATCGCGCTTTCGATTGTCGCGGAAATGATCGAGGTCCGCCGTCGCGGCCAGAGACACGCCTGAACGAACGGCTCAAAACAAAAGACACCTGAAGTGGGAGAGATAAGATGGATATGAATGGTTCACAGCGCATCGAGGCGTCGCGGGAAACGGTCTTTGCCGGTTTGAACGATGTGGATGTGCTTCGCCAATGTATTCCGGGATGCGACAGCATCGAAAAGACGTCCGACACAGAGATGGTCGCCAAGGTCACCTTGCGCATTGGACCGGTCAAGGCAAGTTTTGCCGGCAAGGTGACGCTGTCCGATCTCGACCCGCCGAATGGCTACACGATCTCCGGTGAAGGATCGGGTGGTATGGCAGGCTTCGCCAAGGGAAGCGCAAGGGTAACACTGGAGGCGGACGGCGAAGCGACTATCCTGCATTACACTGTCGCGGCCGAGATCGGTGGCAAGCTGGCGCAAATGGGCAGCCGCCTGATCGACAGCACCGCCAAAAAGCTGGCGGGCGACTTCTTTGCCAAGTTCGGCGAGGTCGTTGGTGCACCTGTAGGTGATGCTGCGGCGGCAGAGGAGACGCCACAGGGTAGCGAGGCCGGCAAGAAAAGCTGGCTCGGTCGGCTTACCGGCACAGCATCCGCGGCTTTGTTGCTGGTGGCATTGAGCCCGGCTGCATGTTGTATGATGGGTCAGCATCATGCCGCCGATGACACGATGGCGTTTTCAATCTGCAAATCGCAGCCTCTTGTCTAGGGGCAGGACAGTTTTGAAGCTCCCCGGCGGTGACTTGGTGGTTGCCGCTCGTTCGGGGAATAGTTGCGCGTCATTCTGTAGCGAGGAGGGCGTCAGGGCCAAGTGATGCCCCTATTGGCGATCCTTCTTCCGCGCCCACGAATACAGGAGGAATCTCTATCAGCATGGTCTGTGCGCCACCCTGGTCGATGATGTCGAACACCGCATTGAGCATGGCTTGCACATCCTGACGCACCATTTCGATTTCGTCGCCGAGCAAGGCGGCGAAGGGGTCCCAGTCGAAGCAGCCGATCACCGGCGCACGATCCTTGTAGTGGCCCGAGCGCTTGATCCAGCGCATGACGCCTTCCAGTGAGATAGTCGAGTTGACGAACATGCCGCTTGGCAGGGCGCCTTCGGATGTCGCCAGCGCCTGAAGCGATGTTTCTGCCTTTTCAGGTGCGTAGCCGCAGGTCAGGATATGGCTTTCGTCAACAGCGATGCCAAAGTCTGCATGCGCTGCGCGAAAGCCGCGCACGCGTTCAGCCGTGTTGTGATCACTGCCACGACCGCCGATGAACAAAAGAGGGTGGATGCCTCCCAGCTTGCGCTGGCTGTTGACGAGGATGCGGCGCGTTAGTTCGCGTGCGCCAGCGAAATTATCCGAAATGATCGAGGGGGCTTTCGTTCCGGGAAGATCGACGTTGAGGCTTCTGGCGCCGCTAGCTGCGCAGAGATCGCTGATCCGATCCGGGTCGGTCGCACCTGTCGAAATCAGCCATTCGACCTGGTAGGAAAGCATCGTCCGCGCTGCCTCGAACTCCAGTTCCGGATCGCGTCTCGTGCAGGTGATGATCGGAAATAGCCCGCGGTCACGGGCCATGGTCTCGAACGTCTCGACAATCGAACCGAAGTAACGGTTATCGTATTTCGGCACGATCATACCAATGATTTTCGACTTTTCCCGGCGCAGCAGGCTGGCCTGCATGTTGACGGCGTAGCCTTGTTCTTCGGCGATACGGCTGATCTTTTCGGCTAGCTGGGCGCTGATGCGGCGCTTTTTCCAGGTACCGTTCAAAACGGCGCTGACGGCACTTGCGGATGTTCCGGCAAGTTCAGCCAGATCATAGATCGTGGTCTTCTTGGTCGGCCTGTCTTGATTCACACCATTCTCCTTTTCAAACGCAGCTTGACATCATTGCGCGATGGTGGCAATTCTTGCTTCATCGATTGAGCAGCGTTGCGCAATCGATGAATTTGGTTGGCTGTGGAGGGTCGACCGGGGAGGCGTCCGGGTAAATCCACGTTCATGGCGGCCCTGACGGTAGTCGGTGAGGGCAATGATCGACACACTTTTCCGCTGTACGCGGCAAGGTGGCAGGGGCTTGGGCAGAAAACCGGAGCGCGTCTCTCGACATGGGTTTTTGCATTCAAAAGGAGGAAACTATGACATTTCGTTCAATACTGTTGGTGTCGGCTGCTGCCGGTGCCTTGTGCGCCGGTTCTGCCTTTGCGCAGGACGCTGCAACTGTCGCATTCCTGATGCCTGACCAGGCATCGACACGCTACGAGAACCATGACTATCCGGGATTCAAGGCCGAGATGGAAAAGCTGTGCCCGACCTGCACCGTGATCTATCAGAACGCCAATGCTGATACAGCCCTTCAGCAGCAGCAGTTCAACTCGGTAATCGCCCAGGGTGCCAAGGTGATCGTGCTTGATCCGGTGGATTCTGCTGCTGCCGCCGCACTCGTCGAGATTGCCCAGTCGCAGGACGTCAAGGTAATTGCCTATGACCGGCCGATCCCGGCCAAACCGGCCGACTTCTATGTGTCATTCGACAACGAAGGTATCGGTCACGCAATCGCTCAGTCGCTGGTTGCGCATATGAAGGCAAGTGGTGTTCCAGAGGGTGCGGGCGTTCTGCAAATCAACGGTTCGCCGACGGATGCAGCCGCCGGCCTCATTCGTGACGGCATTCATCGCGGACTTAAGGATTCCGGTTACAAGACGCTGGCCGAATTCGATACGCCCGAATGGGCGCCGCCAAAGGCGCAGGAATGGGCCGCCGGTCAGATCACTCGCTTCGGGGCCGATATCAAGGGGGTTGTTGCGGCCAATGACGGCACTGGCGGTGGCGCGATTGCTGCCTTCAAGGCAGCGGGTGTTGACCCTGTTCCGCCGGTCACCGGTAATGACGCAACCATTGCGGCACTGCAGCTGATCATTTCCGGCGACCAGTACAACACGATTTCCAAACCATCGGAAATCGTGGCTGCTGCGGCAGCCCGAGTGGCGGTACAACTCCTGAAGGGCGAGACACCTGAAGCAAAGACCTCGCTTTACGACACGCCGTCCGAACTCTTTGTTCCAGCTGTGGTCACCGCTGAAAACATCAAGGCTGAAATCTTCGACAAGAAGATTCAGACGGCGGACGAGGTCTGCACCGGCGAATATGCGGAAGGCTGCAAGACGCTCGGTATCACGCAGTAACGTTTCTCCCGAGACGTCCGGTCGGGCTTCAGGGCCCGGCCGGGCTTGCCATCGAACCCAAGAAGAGCGTCAAGCCATGGTGCAACAAGACAGAGTGGATCCGGCGAAGGGAAGTACCATCCTTCGGCTGAGCAATATCTCCAAAAATTTCGGTGCTGTGTCGGCGCTCACCGATATCGATCTGGAAGTGCGTGCCGGCGAAGTTGTGGCCTTGGTGGGTGACAACGGTGCTGGCAAGTCGACCCTGATCAAGGTTCTGGCCGGTGTGCATCAGCCATCCTCGGGCAGGATCGAGTTCTGCGGGCAGGAAGTCGCTCTCCATAGCCCCAGTCGGGCGCTCGAGTTGGGAATTGCGACTGTCTTCCAGGATTTGGCGCTTTGCGAAAATCTGGATGTAGTCGCCAATCTCTTTCTTGGCCATGAACTGTCGCCGTGGAACCTCGATGAGGTTGCCATGGAGGTGCGTGCCTGGACGCTTCTGCGGGAGCTTGCCGCGCGCATTCCGTCCGTGCGGGAACCAATTGCGTCTCTGTCGGGTGGTCAACGGCAGACCGTCGCCATTGCCAGATCGCTGCTCCTTGCACCGAAGATCATCATGCTCGACGAGCCGACTGCCGCACTTGGTGTTGCCCAGACGGCGGAGGTGCTCAACCTGATCGAGCGTGTGCGCGATCGTGGTCTCGGGGTCATCATCATCAGCCACAATATGGAGGATGTTCGTGCCGTCGCCGATCGCATCGTGGTTTTGCGCCTTGGGCGCAACAACGGTGTCTTCAGCCCGGATGCATCCAATCAGGAACTCGTCGCGTCCATCACCGGCGCCACGGAAAACTCCGTGTCGCGCCGCCAAGAGCGCAAGATTGGCCATAACAACGAACTGGGCGGGAGCACCGCATGAGCAAGGACATTTCCAGCAAAAAGGCCGACGATAAGGGCTTGGCGCTTGATCGCAGCGATGTGCGCGTCAAGCATGATGACGGCCTATCCGGCGTACTGCGCAGCTTCGTCAATCGCGTGCGTTCCGGCGATCTCGGCATGCTACCGGTGGCTGTCGGCCTGATCGTCATCTCGACAGTGTTCAGCATACTCAACCCGATCTTTCTTGCTCCGAACAATCTAGTCAACCTGTTGTTTGACTGCGCGACTGTCGGCATTATCTCGCTCGGTATCGTCTGTGTCCTGCTCCTGGGTGAGATTGATCTGTCGGTTGGCTCGATGAGCGGTCTTTCGTCGGCCATAGTTGGTGTTCTCTGGGTCAATTCGGGCCTTCCGTTGATCGTTGCGATCTTTGCAGCACTGCTGACCGGGGCACTTGTCGGATCTCTCTATGCGTTAATGTATAACCGGCTTGGCATGCCAAGCTTTGTCGCCACGCTGGCTGGTCTGCTCGCTTTGCTTGGCCTTCAGCTTTACATTCTCGGTCCAACGGGCAGCATCAATCTTCCCTATGCCTCGCCGCTGGTTCGTTTCGGCCAGATCCTGGTCATGCCGGACTGGCTATCCTATGTGCTGGCACTTGTGCCGGGCCTGGTGATGGTTGTGGTTGGATTTGCCGTGCGCAAACGCCGCCAGTCTGTCAACCTTTCCTCGCAACCCCTGAGCAATCTCCTTGTCAAAGCAACGATCTTGACGGTCGCCCTGGAATTCGCTGTCTACTATCTCAATCTCGGCCGAGGCGTGCCCTGGATGTTTGGCCTTTTCGTTGCACTGGTGGTGATCCTCAACTATGCGCTGACGAAGACCCAGTGGGGCAGGTCCATGTTCGCGGTCGGTGGCAACCGCGAGGCTGCTCGCCGCTCGGGTATCAATGTCCGACGGATCTACCAGAGCGCCTTCATCCTCTGTTCCACGCTGGGAGCGCTTGGCGGCATCCTTTCGGCGTCACGTCTGGCCTCGTCCAGCCAGCAGGCAGGCACGGGTGACGTCAACCTGAACGCGATTGCTGCAGCCGTTATCGGCGGTACCAGCCTGTTCGGTGGCCGCGGCAGCGCCTATTCCGCCCTGCTCGGCATCATCGTCATTCAGGCAATCTCCAATGGCCTGACACTTTTGAACCTGAATTCATCGTTGCGCTACATGATCACCGGTGCGGTGCTCGCGATTGCTGTGATCGTCGATTCGCTTGCGCGCCGCTCGCGTGTCAGCCATGGCCGCGCCTAGGTCTAATACGGAGGAACTATCATGTCTGAACTGATGAAGGGCAAGGTCGCCGCAATCACCGGCGCCGCCTCTGGCATTGGGCTCGAATGCGCCCGCACCCTGCTTGCAGAGGGGGCCACAGTGGTCCTGATCGATCGCGCCAGAGACAAGCTCGAGACCTTGTGCAAGGAGCTTGGCGATCGCGCCAAGCCGCTGGTGGTTGATCTTTTGAACGGACAGGAACTGTCCGCCATCTTACCGCGCATTCTCGAACTCGGCGGTCGCCTCGACATATTCCATGCTAATGCCGGTGGATATATTGGTGGGCCTATCGCCGAAGGAGATCCGGATGCCTGGGACCGCATGCTGAACCTCAACATCAATGCCGCCTTCCGCTCCGTCCACGCAGTTTTGCCGCATATGATTGCGCAGAAGTCGGGCGATATCCTGTTCACCAGTTCGATTGCCGGCGTCGTGCCGGTTGTCTGGGAGCCGATTTACACGGCGTCGAAATTCGCCGTTCAGGCCTTTGTTCATTCGACCCGTCGTCAAGTCGCGCCGCATGGTGTTCGCGTTGGCGCCGTCCTGCCTGGCCCCGTGGTCACGGCTCTGCTTGACGACTGGCCAAAGGCGAAGATGGAAGAGGCGCTGGCCAATGGCAGCTTGATGCAGCCGAAAGAAGTGGCCGATGCCGTACTGTTCATGCTGTCGCGGCCGCGGAATGTCACCATTCGCGACCTTGTGATCCTGCCCAACAGCGTCGACTTGTGATTGGCGCCAGCCCGCAATTGACCTGATATTTCCAGATCAGCAAAGATCAGCAAGAGCCAGTACCATGACCGATGCAATAGACACAAAATCCTCCCGTTACCTCATCGGGGTCGATGTCGGAACGGGAAGTGCCCGCGCCGGACTTTTCGATCTCGGAGGCAGGATGCTGGCTGTTGCCAAGCGGGATATAACGCTGTTTCGCGGCGCCGGTTCTTTCGTAGAGCAGTCGAGCAGCGAGATCTGGAGCGCTGTCTGCGCGGTCATTCGGGAGGCGATTGATGCCGCCGGTATCGAACCGGGTGCGGTCATCGGCCTTGGATTTGACGCAACGTGTTCGTTGGTCGTGCTGGGCGAGGGCGGGCGTCCTTTGGCAGTAGGCTCATCGGAGGACCAGAACCGCGACATTATCGTCTGGATGGACCACCGCGCCGTCGATCAGGCCGAACGGATCAACGAATTAGGGCATGACGTCCTGCGTTATGTCGGGGGGCGGATTTCCCCGGAAATGGAAACGCCGAAAATCCTTTGGCTGAAGGAAAATCGGCCGCAGACCTTCGATGCCGCTTGGCAGTTCTTTGACCTTGCCGACTTCCTGACCTGGAAGGCCACGGGTGATCTCGCGCGCTCGACTTGCACGGTCACCTGCAAGTGGACCTATCTCGCGCATGAGCAAAAATGGGATCCGAGTTACTTCGAAAAGATCGGCCTTGGCGTGCTGGCAGCCGAAGGTTTTGCCCGCATCGGGACAAATATCGTCGAACCGGGCACTGCCCTCGGAACGGGGTTGACGGCCGAAGCCGCAGAGGAGATGGGCCTGACGGCCGGGACCGCTGTTGCAGCCGGCATGATCGATGCCCATGCCGGTGGCATAGGCACGGTTGGGATTGGTGGCCGACCCGAAGACAATCTTGCCTATGTCTTTGGAACGTCTTCCTGCACGATGACCTCGACATCGCAACCCGTCTTCGTTCCTGGTGTCTGGGGGCCATACTATTCAGCCATGGTACCGGGCATGTGGCTAAATGAGGGGGGGCAGAGTGCCGCCGGTGCGGCGATCGATCAGTTGCTTTCGTTTCATCCCGCCGTAGGCGATGCGCATGCCGATGCTGCTGAACAGCACCTGCCGCTGCCGGTCCTGATAGCCGATGCTGCGGCTAGTAAGTTCGACAACCTTTCCGAAGCCGTGCGTCTTGCCGCCGGCCTTCATGTTGTACCGGAATTTCTTGGCAACCGCGCACCGTTTGCCGACCCCCAAGCTCGCGCGGTGATCTCGGGCCTTGGTATGGAGCGAGATTTCGATAGTCTCGTTGCACTCTATGTCGCAGGCCTCTGTGGCATTGGCTACGGCCTGCGCCAGATCATCGAGACCCAGGACAAGGCAGGCGCACATGTCGAACGCGTTGTAGTCAGCGGCGGTGCGGGTCAGCATGATCTGGTGCGTCAGATCCTTGCCGACGCCTGCGGCAAGCCGGTGGTCGCCACGCATTCCCAAGAGCCTGTCCTGCTTGGCTCGGCGATCCTTGGTGCGGTCGCCAGCGCAGCGTTCCCTGATGCGCGAACAGCCATGGAAAGCCTCTGCAGCGTAGCGGATGTCTACGGGCCCGTCGGTGGGGAATTGGCCGCGGTTCATGCCAAACGTTACTCCGCCTTTATTGGACTCCAGGACTTCGCACGGGGTATCAGGGTGTTCTGATCTCCAGTTTCCATGTTCGCGAAGGTTCTGCTTGAACCGGATCCTTCGCTGGTTCCGGGTGGATTTCACGTGTCAACAGGTTTGCGAAATGCTGTTGACACCTCGGCCGACGGCAATGGTGCATGCATGTCGCCGAATGGGCATTGTTTGACATCCATTCTGTTAAGATCCAGCAATCAATAGATTTTGCGTTGTGTGGCTTGTTGCCGGTGGCCGGCCGAGGCTTGTCTGCGCAGTCCGCTCGGTGCATCGGCTTTGTTGTCCTTGGATTATTGCTTCAAGGTCAATCCACCCTCCCATCCCTTGCTGCGACCATCACCACACCGGGTGACTGCTCAGCATGTTGACATTTTTTGAGTAAGATGTATTACAAGAATAATACAAGATTGGAATTCGGGAGGGGATATGCTGATCACTGATGTTGAGGTCCGTGTTTTCCGCACGACGACGCGGCGGCATTCGGACAGTGCAGGTCATGCGCATCCCGGTGCGCCGCATCAGGTCGAGCAGGCCATGCTGAGCATTCGCACCGAGGATGGCCATGAGGGCCATTCGTTCACGGCGCCTGAAATCGTTCGCCCCCACCTGATCGAGAAATTTGTCAGGAAGGTGCTGATTGGCCAAGACTATCGCGATCGCGAACGGCTCTGGCAGGATCTCGCTCATTGGCAGCGCGGCTCTGCGGCGCAATTGACCGATCGCACGCTGGCGGTGGTCGATTGTGCTTTGTGGGACTTGGCCGGACGCGCGTCCAGCACACCTGTTCACAAGTTGATCGGCGCCTATCGCGACAAGGTCCTTGCCTATGGTTCGATCATGTGTGGTGACGAACTGGACGGTGGCTTGGCGACCCCGGAAGACTATGGGCGGTTTGGCGAGGCACTGGTCAAGCGCGGCTACAAGGGGATCAAGTTGCACACCTGGATGCCGCCGGTCAGCTGGGCGCCGGATGTGAAGATGGATTTGAAGGCCTGCGCCGCGGTCCGCGAAGCCGTCGGTCCCGACATTCACCTGATGATCGATGCCTTCCACTGGTACAGCCGCAGCGACGCGCTGACGCTCGGCCGCGGTCTGGAGAAGCTCGGCTTTGACTGGATCGAAGAGCCGATGGACGAGCAGTCGATGTCTTCCTACAAGTGGCTGGCTGACAATCTCGACATTCCCGTTGTCGGCCCCGAAAGTGCCGCTGGCAAGCATTGGCATCGTGCTGAATGGGTCAAGCAGGGAGCTTGCGACATTCTGAGAACTGGTGTCAACGATGTCGGCGGCATAACCCCTGCGCTGAAGACCATGCGCATGGCCGAATGTTTCGGCATGGATTGCGAAGTGCATGGCAATACCGCGATGAACCTGCATGTGGTGGCGGCGTCGAAAAACTGCCGCTGGTATGAGCGCGGCTTGCTGCATCCTTTTCTCGAATATGATGACGGACATGACTATCTGAAACAGCTTTCGGATCCCATGGATCAGGACGGATATGTGCATGTGCCGGATCGTCCCGGTCTTGGCGAAGACATCGACTTCGATTTCATCGACAACAACCGGGTTCGCTAGGTGAGGCATCGGTCATGAAATCCATTCTGGCCTTCGGCGATAGTCTGACCTGGGGTGCGGACCCTGAAACGGGGCTCAGGCATCCGGTGGAATTCCGCTGGCCGGAGCGGCTTGAACAGCTGCTTGAAGGTCGCGCGCGTGTTCTCGCTGAAGGTTTGGGCGGGCGCACGACATGTTATGACGACCACACAGGTCCGAGTTGCCGCAATGGCGCCAAGGCACTTGAAGTCGCCCTTGCTAGCCATATGCCACTCGATCTGGTGATCTTCATGCTGGGCACCAATGACATCAAGCCGGCCCATGGCGGGCGGGCGGAAGCGGCGGTTTCAGGCATGCGTCGGCTCGTCCAAATCGTGTCGACTTTTCCCTACAAGCCTCAATCGGCTCAACCCTCCATGTTGATCGTTGCGCCGCCGGCCTGCAGCGAAGGTGCAGGCGGCGTGCCGGCCGCAGGCCGCAGCATTGCTGAATCGCTACGGCTTGCACCGCTCTATCAAAAACTTGCCCTGGAGTTGGGGCATTCATTCTTCGATGCGGGTGCAGTGGCCAAAGCCTCGCCGATCGATGGCGTGCATCTCGATCGCGAGATGACCGCTGCAATCGGCGAGGCCCTTGCTGGGCCGGTTTCGGAGCTTCTTTCGGGTGGTCGCATCAGGCTTGAGGAGAAAGTCTGAGGCGGCATGCAGTCAAACGGAGAGCCGCACACCGTAATGTCGCGGCATGATATGGGAGGAATGATGAGACATTTTCTAGCAACGGTGGCGCTTGGCGCTCTTATGATCGGTGCAACACCGCTCACCAGCCTGGCGGAGACGCCCGACAACCAGCTCGTTGTCGCAACGACGATGAGCAACATCCTGACCCTTGATCCCGCCGCCATCACTGGTCGCGAAACCGTCCAGGTTCTGAACAACATCTACGACACACTGGTGCAGCTTTCGCCCACGGACCGCAGTATTCAGCCACGTCTGGCCGAGAAATGGGAAGTCGCTTCAGACCGCATGTCGATCCGTTTCCATCTGCGCAAGGATGCGAAATTCGCATCGGGCAATCCGGTCACGGCTGAGGATGTAGTCTGGAGCCTGAAGCGCTTGCTGACGCGCAATCTTGCACAGTCTTCGCTGTTGAAGACCCGCGGCTTTTCGGCCGATAAGGCGGACACGTTGTTTGTTGCCGAGGATGCCAACACGTTTGTCCTCAATCTGCCGCAGGCCGATGACCCTTCGCTCGTCCTGATGGTCCTGGCGCAGAATGGTCCAGGGTCGATTCTCGACAGCAAGACAGTTCTCGAGAATGAGAAGGATGGTGATCTGGGTGCCGGTTGGCTGACACTGAATTCGGCAGGTTCCGGTCCATACGCGCTCACCCAATGGGCCTCGAACGAATACATCATCCTGACCCGCAACGACGGATACTGGGGTGAAGCGCCGGCGATGGCCCGCGTGCTGATGCGGCACCTGCCGGAATCGCAGTCGCAGCGCCTGATGCTCGAACAGGGAGATATCGATGTCGCCTATTCGCTTCTTGCGCCCGACCTGACGGCATTGGAAGCAAGCGACAAGGTCCAGATCGAATCCACACCGGGTTCGGGTTTCTATTATCTCGGCGTTTCGATGAAGGACGAGCGCTTTGCCAAGCCAAAAGTCCGCGAAGCGCTGCGCTATCTCATCGACTATGAGGGGCTCGACAAGGCTGTGATGCCTTATTACGGAAAGCTGCGCCAGAGGCAGATCTCGACCGGAGTGATGGGTTCGCTACCTGATCCTGGCTACAAGCTGGATATCGCGAAGGCAAAGGCTCTGCTGGCGGAGGCTGGCTACACCGACGGTTTCAAGACGACGCTGCGGGTGCTGTCGGAGGAGCCTTTCATGAAAGCGGCGACCGCAATCCAGAACACGCTGGCCCAGGCTGGTATCGAGGCTGAACTGA
This sequence comes from Rhizobium sp. PDO1-076, assembly GCF_000247475.1. Classification (GTDB taxonomy): domain Bacteria; phylum Pseudomonadota; class Alphaproteobacteria; order Rhizobiales; family Rhizobiaceae; genus Allorhizobium. The sequence continues at coordinate 16,007 of NZ_AHZC01000400.1, forward strand.
TCACCGGGTCCGGCGACCAGATTTACGGTGCGATGCGTGAGCGAAAGTTCGAACTCCTCGTCGGTCGCGGCGGCGGCGGACAGCAGCCGCATCCGGACAACAATCTGCGCGCCCTTGCCTACAATCCGGACAATTCGGACGAGGCAAAGCTGACGAACTATCAAGGCTGGCGTACAAGCTTCTTCGACGAGAAGCTCAACACGATGATCCAGGCGGCCCTTGTCGAGCAGGATGCGGCCAAACAGACCAAGCTCTATGAGGAAATCCAGATCTATATGGAGGCGATCGTCATGTCGATCCAGCCATTCTCCGAAGTGGTCGATACGGCAGCCTCCCAGGCGGATGTCAAAGGCATGACTGTCAATCCATGGCTGTCGCGCTTCGAGAGCGTCACCAAGGATCGCTAAATTACGACAATAACCTCCCGAGTTGACGGGCGTGTCTTATGGACACGCCCGTTTTGCTATTCTGGGGCAGGTGAGAACCTGTGGGAACTCAGAGGCATATGAGGCCATATTGAACAGGAACCCGCAGACAAAAAAAGCGCCGCGGTCTATTACGACACGCGGCGCTTGGCTGGACCCGGAGGAGGAAGGTTAAAGTCCAGCGTTCAGTGATGCCCTTCATATTCAAGCGAGGCGCCGATCAGTTCCCTGGCATAGGGATGGGTCGCCTGATTGCCGGCGATGGCTGTGCGGGGCAGGATTTCAGTGATTTCACCATTCAGCATCACTGCGAACCGATCACACATATGATCGACGACAGCGAGGTCATGCGTGACCATGATATAGGTGAAGCCGCGCTCTGCCTGAAGCCTGGCCAAGAGGTTAAGGATCTCGGCCTGAACCGAGACATCAAGTGCCGAGGTTGGTTCGTCGAGCAGCAATACGGAAGGCTCGAGGATCAGTGCCCTTGCAATGGCAACCCGCTGTCTCTGGCCACCAGAAAGCTGATGTGGATAGCGATCGAGGAAGTCGATGGGTAGGCCGACATCGGTGAGGGCGGCCTGCATGCGGTCTTCGCGGTCGCCGAGGCGGTGAATGCGCAAGGGCTCTGAAAGAACCGTGCGCACCGATTGCCTCGGATGCAGCGAACCATAGGGATCCTGAAACACCATCTGCAGTGTTCTGCATCGGGTGATGACCTCCATGTCGCGCACGGATTGTCCATCGATCCGGATCTCGCCCTTCCAGAACTCGGTCAGCATGGCGATGCAGCGCAAGACAGTCGACTTGCCCGAGCCGCTCTCGCCGACCAGCCCGAAACAGGTTCCCGGTTCAACGGAAAACGACAGGCCTGGCAGGACTTTTGCCGCTGTTGGGCCGCTGCCAAAAATGATCGATAGGTCTTTGATGTCGATCGATACGGTCATGCTCTCTCCTCCTCAAGCCATTCCGGGCGGCGCTCGAGAACGGCAAGCGGTGCACGCGATCCACCGATGTGTGGCTGGGCTGCCAGAAGCCCGCGTGTATAGGGATGCTGTGCCTTGTCCAGGTCTGCGGCAGCGAGCGTCTCGACAACGCGTCCGGCGTACATGATCAGGACGCGGTCGCAGAAATTGCGGACCAGGTTGAGGTCATGGCTGATCATGATCAGGCCGATACCCCGGTCGCGCACCAGCGCGTCCAGAATATTGAGCACCTGCAGTCGCACGGTTACGTCAAGCGCCGACGTCGGCTCGTCGGCAATGACGAGACTGGGATCCGCCAGAAGCATCATCGCGATCATCACGCGCTGTCCCATGCCGCCGGAAATCTCGTGTGGATAGAGATCGAACACGCGCTCGGGATCGCGGATCTTCACTGAGGCCAGCATGTCGATCGCCTTTGCGCGCGCATCCGCCTTGCTGCAGCGGAAGTGGCGCAGATAGGTTTCGGCCACCTGGTGTCCAACCCGCTGAATCGGATTGAGCGAGAATTTCGGATCCTGAAGGATCATCGACATGCGACGACCGCGCACTTTCAGCATCTGCCTTTCCGAGAGGGAAAGCAGTTCTAGATCGTCGAAGCGCAGCGTGTCGGCGGTGACGGCTGCCGAGGGCAGCAATCTGAGCAGGGCGCGGCCAACGGTGGATTTTCCAGAGCCGCTTTCGCCTACGATGCCAAGACGCTCGCGACCGAGCGTAAACGAAACATTGCGGACGGCGTCGGTGGGTGCGCTTGCATAACGGATGCGCAGGTTCTTCACCTCGAGCATGGGGCGATCCATCGGCCTATCTCCGGTTCATCTGTTTGGGATCCAGTGCGTCGCGCAAGCCATCACCCAAAAGGTTGAAGGCAAGGCTTACCGAAAGGATCGCGACGCCGGGATAGGTGACCAGCCACCAGCTGTCGATCATGTAACGCCTGCCGGTGGCGATCATGGCGCCCCATTCCGGCATTGGCGGCTGGGCCCCGAGGCCAAGAAAGCCGAGGCCGGCCGCAGTCAGGATCACGGTCGCCATGTTGAGGGTGAGACGGATCAGAACCGAGGGCAGACACATCGGCACGATGGATTTGATGATGATGCGCAACGACGACGCCCCTTGCAGACGCGCTGCTGCGATGTAGTCGGCCTTGCGGAATGTCAGCGTCTCGGCACGCGCCAGGCGGGCGATCGGCGGCCAGGATGTCAGCGCGATGGCGATGATCGCATTGTTGAGGCTCGGCCCGAGCGCTGCAACAAACGCAAGTGACAGAATGAGGCTCGGAAAGGAGAGGAATATGTCGGTGATGCGCATCATCGCCGTATCCAGTCGGCCGCCGAAATAGCCGGCCGTCGTTCCGACCAGAAGGCCGATTGGTCCGACAACGATCGACACCAGGAAAATGATCGTCAGCGTGATGCGCGAACCCCAGACGAGACGGCTGAAGATATCGCGGCCGAGTTCATCCGTCCCAAAGAGATGCCCGGCACCCGGCGCCTGCAATGTGATGTTGAGATCCTGCACATAGGGGTCATGTGTTGCCACAAGGGGTGCAAAAATCGCGGTAATGATCAAGATTGACAGCACGATAAGGCCAAAGGCGGATGTTGGGCTTCGCATCAGGAAGGCCAGGATATTGCCAAGCGCAATGATGGGTTCCGGGAGGCGTCGCTGCGAGCGATTGGTGGATTCGGTCATCGTGTCCTCGGGTCAAACAGCTTGTAGAGGAGATCGGAGAGCAGATTGAGCCCGATGAAGATCACGCCAACGATCAGCACGCAGGTCATCACCGCATTCATGTCGCCAATGATCAGATTGCTGGTCAGATATTGGCCGAAGCCCGGCCAGGCAAAGACGGTTTCGATCAGCACGGCACCTTCCAACAGGGAGCCATAGGCCAGCGCGACGATCGTCACGAGCTGGACGCGTATATTGCCAAAAGCATGCCGCCATATGGTCTGGTTGCGCGACAGGCCCTTGACGCGAGCGGTCGTCACATATTCCTGACCGAGTTGGTCGAGCATGAAGCTGCGGGTCATCCTGGTGATGTAGGCCGACGACGAATAGCCGAGAAGGGACGCGGGCAAGATCAGATGGTTGATTGCTGAATAGAAGACGTCCATGTCGCCCGCCAGAAGACTATCTATCAGTAGGAAGCCGGTCCGGTCGGGTATCATGCCGATGTAGAACTGGCTCATGCGGCCGCTTCCGCCAACCCAGCCGAGATGGGCGTAAAATACAATCAGCGCAATCATGCCGGTCCAGAAAATGGGCATGGAATGGCCGAAGAGGCTGAACACGCGCACCAGATGGTCGGGCCAGCGATCCTTGTTGACCGCCGCAATGACGCCCATCGTGACGCCCAGGCTTGCGCCGATCAGAATGGCGAATGTCGCAAGTTCGATTGTTGCAGGCATGACATGAAGGATGTCATCGATGACCGGTTTTCCGGTGCGGATCGATGTCCCGAAATTGCCGGTCAGGACATCGCCCAGATAGAGGAGGAACTGTTCCCAGATGGGCCTGTCGAGACCAAGTGCGAGAAAGACCTGGTCATAGGTTTCGCGCGTGGCATCCTCGCCGACAATCGCGCGCACCGGATCGGCCGGCATGAGGCGGCCGATGAAAAAGGTCAGAACCAATAGTCCGAGCAGCGTTACGGCAATCGTGCCGATCTGGCTGACGGCGCCGTAGAGCGACGGGCGTCTTATCATAAATCCTCCGCATGCCTCAGCCGCCTGATCGGGCGGCGGATACAGGCTCCTCATCCTGTACGACAACTATATAACAAGTTGCCGCAATCCTGTGAGCATGTCAAGGCCGTGTATGGCTGACCAAGTCGTCGTGTTGCAGGGTGATGTGGTCTTTCATCCCGTAGGCTCGATACAAAGCCAGTTGCGCTCGAAAATTCCTGGGAGAATATGTGACGCGCGCAAAGAAAGTCGATGCTGCCGCGCGATGGATGTCCTGATGCCGGACGCTTTATGATTGTCTTTCGGGAGCATCCGGAGTGACCATCAAATGCATTTTCTCGGCTTGGCGTTCCGTTCAATCCCAACCGAAAGTAAGTCTGGGCCGGATGTCTGCGTATTTCCCAGCCAGGCCCTGTGGATTGCAGGCTCATGTTGGCGAGTTTAAGTTGTCGGACGTGTTGCTGCGGCTCAGTCCGCCATTTGCGGCGTTTCATCGCTTCGCTTGGTGCGCAGCAGGGCCTTGTATCGTTCGAGGCTGCCGCGAAGATGGGTGCGCATATGTTCACGGGCGGATTCTGCGTCGCCTTCGATGATGGCATCGACGATCCGCCCGTGTTCTTCCTGCAAATTGAGATTGTAGTCCTTTGGGCGGGCGCCAGGCGCTGCTCCCTGCAATTCCCCACGGGGAATGATGCCTGTGCGGATCAGTTGGAGAAACTCGACGAAGCGGCGGTTCTGCGTGGCGTCGGCAATCGCCAGATGCAGGGCGAAGTCCGCGTCGCGTGTCGGGGCACCCTGCAGCAGGCACTCTCGGACATGGTTGTGTGCCTCGAGTATTGCCTCTATCTGGGTTGCCGATCGCCTTGATGCGGCAAGGGCCGCCGATTCCACTTCGAACACAGTCCTGATTTCGAGGAGCTCGATCACCGAGGAGACCCGGTCGGGGTCCAGGTTGTGGAAAGGCTGCGCTTTTGCATTGACTTCAAGTGCGAAGACGCCAGCCCCTTTGCGCGCTTCAACGAGGCCGCCTGCACGCAATATGGCGATGGCCTCGCGAACCACGGCCCGACTGACGGAGTATTCGCGAGTGAGTTCGTTTTCGCTCGGCAGGCGCGAACCGGGGGCAAACTTTCCAGCCTCAATGTCGCGACGCAGATCCGTGCTTATCCTGGAGACGAGCGACTCGCCCCGTCTTTCGGTTCTGGCGGTTTCATTGGTCATGTTTCGGTCTCCCGCAGAATCTGTCAGGCAGCTTTGATCAGGTTCAATGCCAATCCTATGCCAGCAGTGTAGTTGACTGGCAAGACCTCAGTCGTCGATCGAGCCAATCGGGCGGTCGTGGTGCGGCTTCGATGATCGGCACATGCCGTGGGGGGGGGGGGCTTGGAGCTGACGCCTATGTATGAAGCTCAGAGGTTTTCCTTCAACAGCACCTCGATCCGGATCTTCTCCTGTGACGCCAATGGCGCGCGAAGATCGGTGCGCGCGCGCATGATCCTGAGGGCGCTCCTCACGGCATGTCCAGGGTCCTGCGCGATAATCGTGTCGATCCGCTCATCCCTGAGTGCGGCTTCGGTGAACGGTGTGCGTTCATGCACAACAACCGTCAACGCGCGGATGTCGCTGCAGTGTTCGATCGCCCAGACGGGTATGCGAGCTTCCGCGCTCAGAATATAGGCGGCTTTGATGTCGCGATTGTTTTCCAGGGTCCTTTGGATGATCGTCTGGGCGCGACGCTCATCTCCATAGGTTTCGAGTGAGGGAAGACCTTTCAGGTGGTTGAACTGACGGTTGATGATGTTGTCGAAGCCGAGCCTGCGCTCGATGCTGTCCTGGGCCATCATGGTTTCGGCGATGACCATGATCTGGCCGGCCTCGTGTCCAAGGAAGCGTCCGATAATTTTTCCGGCTGTAGCGCCTGCGGCAAAGTTATCAATGCCGACGAAGTCGGCATTGTCGAGCTTCTCCTGGCCGGAGAGAAACTGCACCACCTTGGTGCCGCGCTCAAGTAGCCTTGCCATCGCATCGCGCACCTGTGGTGATTCCGGCGCCATGATGGCGACGCCGTCGATACGGCTGCTGTCGATCGATGACAGGTATTTCGCGACCTGATGCGGATCGTTGATCGGGATCTGCTCGACGTCGACAAGCGTGAGGTCGGATTTGACCGCCTCGCGTGCCTCATCCACCCGCTGGAGCAGTTCCAGGAGATATTGGTCACCCGACAAGGGCAGCAGGAAGAGGAAGCGGTAGGTCTTGTTTCGGGCAAGGTTCACAGCCGCCGGGTTGCGGATAAAGCCAATCCGTTCAATCGCTTCGTTGACTTTTTTCGATGATGTCTTGCTGACGAAGGGTCGGTCATTGAGCACACGATCAACAGTTGCCAGGCTGACGCCGGCGGCTTCGGCAAGGTCTTTCGCTGTCGGCCGCATGCCGTCTCCTTTGCGTGTTTTCGTCAATGGTTCGATGGCTGCTTTTGCGACAGATTTCGACAAAAGGCAAGAAATTGAGGTGCGCACCTCAAAAATCACTTGCATTGAGGTGCGCACCTCAATTACCAATGTCTCCAGCATCAAGCGGCCCGGCCGATGGGGATCGGCGGAGCGCATTGCTGTTGGGGCCAGTGAGGATGGCGGCCTGTCGCAATCTTAAATTCTGCGCCGAGGGCTCCGCACGGAGCGTTTTCGTTTCCTGATGGAGGTCGGGAGGCACAAAGGGAGGTTTTCGATCATGAGTTCCAAACTACTGAAATCCGCTACTGCCGTCGGCGTATTTGTCGGTCTCGGCGCCGTGACTGCGACATCGGCCAGGGCCGATGAGCTGACCCTGTGCTGGGCGGCCTGGGATCCGGCCAATGCGCTGGTTGAGCTCAGCAAGGACTTCGAGGCCAAGTCCGGCCACAAGATGAAGTTTGAATTCGTGCCATGGCCTAATTTTGCCGACCGCATGCTCAACGAGCTGAATTCAGGCGGCAAACTCTGTGACCTGATGATCGGCGACAGTCAGTGGATCGGCGGTGCCGCCGAAAATGGCCAGTACATCAAGCTCAATGATTTCTTCGACAAGGAAGGTATCAAGATGAGCGATTTCATTCCGGCCACTGTGACGGGTTATTCCGAATGGCCAAAGAATACCCCGAATTATTGGGCGCTGCCGGCATTCGGTGATGTGGTGGGTTGGACCTATCGCAAGGACTGGTTTGCAAGGCCCGAGCTTCAGGGTGAGTTCAAAAGCAAATACGGCCGCGAACTGGCCGTGCCGAAGACCTTCGCCGAATTGAAGGATATAGCCGAGTTTTTCCAGGGCAGGGATATCGACGGAACAAAGGTCTATGGGGCGGCGATCTATTCCGAGCGCGGGTCGGAGGGCATTACCATGGGGGCCATGGATGTGCTCTACAGCTACGGCTTCAGCTACGACAACCCCGACAAGCCCTATGAACTGGAAGGCTTTGTCAATTCGCCAGATGCCGTCGCCGGCCTGGAATTCTACAAGGCGCTCTATGATTGCTGCACGCCGCCCGGCTCTTCGGATGCCTATATGTCGGAAAACATCGATGCCTATAAATCCGGACAGGTCGCGCTCCAGATGAACTTCGCCTTCATCTGGCCGGGCATCCATGCAGACGCCAAGGTTGGCGGCGACAAGTCGGGCTATTTCGCCAATCCTGCGGGCCCAGGCGGCAAGCAATTTGCCCAGCTCGGTGGACAGGGCATCTCCGTCGTTGCTGCATCGGAAAAGCAGGCCGCGGCGCTCGAATACATCAAGTGGTTCGCGCAGCCCGAGATCCAGGCCAAGTGGTGGAGCCTCGGCGGTTATTCGGCTCTGCGCGCGGTGGTCGAAGATCCAGGTTTTGCCACCAGCCAACCCTATGCGCAGACCTTCCTCGATTCCATGGCGATCGTGAAGGATTTCTGGGCCGAGCCCTCCTATGCGTCCCTGCTTCAGGCGTCGCAGAAGCGTTTCCATGACTACGTCGTGGCCGGCCAGGGCACGTCGAAGGAGGCGCTGGATGGCCTGGTGAAGGACTGGACCGACGTCTTCGAGGATGAAGGCAAGTACTGATCCGCCGCCGGCCCGCCTCAGCGGGCGGCAACAGGCAGGGCCGGGGCCAACCATCCGGTCCTGCCATTCATCCTACATATGTTGAGGGGGGGGTATCATGTCCGATACACCGATAGACCGGATTGCACAGGCGACGCCGCCGGCTGTGGCAAGACGGATCACCGGCCTGTCCGACCGCTCCATTGCCTGGCTGTTCGTGGCGCCGTCGATTGTCCTTTTGCTTGCCGTCAATATTTTCCCGCTCATTTGGACGATCCGGCTGAGTTTCACCAATTTCCGCGTCAACCGCCCCAATGCCGAGATCGAATTCATCGGACTGCAGAATTATCGACGCATCCTGACCGATCCCGATATCTGGCTGACGATGCAGGCCACTGCCCATTTCCTGATCTGGACGATCGTGCTCCAGGTCTTGTTGGGGTTTTCACTGGCCTATCTGATCAACAAGAAGTTTCGCGGCAACGATCTTTGGACGACGCTGATCGTCCTGCCGATGATGCTGAGCCCGGCCGTGGTCGGTAATTTCTGGACTTTCCTTTATCAGCCGCAGATCGGCCTCTTCAACTATGCCGTCAGCTTCTTCACCGGTGCGGATCCTTCCAGCTTCTCGATGATCGGCAATGTCAATCTGGCGCCCTGGGCAATCATCATTGTCGATACCTGGATGTGGACGCCTTTCGTCATGCTGATTTGTTTGGCGGGACTGCGCTCGATTCCAGACAGTATCTATGAAGCGGCGGAATGTGACCGCGCCAGCAAATGGCGCCAGTTCTGGACAATCACCATACCGCTCGTGCTGCCGTTCCTGATGTTGGCGGTGCTGTTTCGCGGCATCGAGAATTTCAAGATGTTCGATCTCGTGGTGCAACTGACCGGCGGCGGCCCCGGCTCCGTGACCGAACTGACCTCGATCAACCTGAAGCGCGAAGCCTTCGAGAAGTGGCGGACAGGTTATGCCTCCGCCTATGCGGTGATTCTCTTCGTGACTGTGTTTGGTTTGGCGTCGATCTACGTCAAGGCCTTGAACAAGGTGAAACAGAGATGAGCAGCTATTCCGTTACAGAACCGTCGCTGCGGCAAAAATGGTTCGCCGGCACCCTGGTGATCCTGTATGCTGTGGTCACCATCCTGCCACTGGTCTGGATCATCACCACCGGATTCAAGTCGCCCTCCGACGCCATCGCCTATCCTCCCAAGATCGTTTTCGAACCGACGCTGGAAGGTTATGTGAACCTTTTCACCACCCGCACGCGCGTCTCCGAAGAAACGCTGCAGCTACTGGGCGAGCCAAAGACCTGGTATGAGCGGATCGTTCGCAAGGATGGTCTGGTGATTGCCGGTCCGTCGCGCTTCGGCGAGCGTTTCACCAATTCGGTGATCATCGGCTTCGGTTCGACCGTGCTTTGCATCGTGCTTGGTACCGCTGCGGCCTATGCCTTCTCCCGATTCCGGGTGCCACTGAAGGATGATCTCCTGTTCTTCATCCTCTCGACCCGCATGATGCCGCCGATTGCGGTCGCAATCCCGATCTTTCTGATGTTCCGCTCGCTCGGCCTGAGCGACACCCATGCCGGCATGATCCTGCTCTATACCGCGGTCAACCTGTCGCTCTCGGTCTGGCTGCTGAAGGGGTTTATCGACGAGATCCCGATCGAGTACGAGGAGGCTGCTCTGATCGATGGCTACACGCGCTTCCAGGCATTCTACAAGGTTGTCCTGCCGCAGGCGGCGACCGGCATTGCCTCGACCGCCATCTTCTGCCTGATCTTCGCCTGGAATGAGTACGCTTTTGCGGTCCTGCTGACCTCCGGCACGGCCCAGACGGCGCCGCCATTCATTCCGACCATCATCGGGGTCGGCGGGCAGGACTGGCCGGCCGTTGCCGCCGGCGCCACGCTCTTCCTGGTTCCCGTGATGGTCTTCACCATCCTTCTGCGCAAGCATCTGCTTCGTGGCATCACTTTCGGAGCTGTTCGTAAATGACCGAATTTCTGAATGGAATACTGCGTATGCGACGCGGCGCCTGGGAGCTTGTCGCTTCCGTCCTGATCGCTTTAGGCGTCTTCATGCTCATGCAGCCTTTCGCTCTCTGGATGTTCTCCTATTCCTTTGTCGTCACCCTGTTCGGCACGGTGATGTTCATCATCGTCAGCCATTTCCCGGAGTGATCCATGGCTCAGATACGCATCGAAAATGTGCGCAAGGAATTCGGAAGCTTCACGGCGGTGCAATCCTCAAGCTTCACGGTCGAGGATGGTGAATTCTTCATGCTCCTTGGTCCCTCCGGCTGCGGCAAGACGACGACCCTGCGCATGATGGCAGGTCTCGAACTTCCGACCAGTGGTGAGATCTACATCGACGGCGAAGAAGTCGGCATGAAACGGGCGAGCCAGCGCGACATTGCCTTCGTCTTCCAGATGTTCGCCCTCTATCCCCACATGAACGTGCGGCGCAATATTTCCTATCCTCTGCTCAGTCAAGGTGTGCCCAAGGCAGAAGTCAGACAGCGTGTCGCCGAAGTGGCCAATATCCTCAAAATCGAGGACATCCTCGAAAGGCCTGTTGGT
>NZ_AHZC01000399.1 GCF_000247475.1 Rhizobium sp. PDO1-076
CGGATGCAGGTCGAGCAAAGATGACATGGGGGGCATGGGGGCTCCTTCAGGAAATACCGTCTTTAAAGTTGAGGAGTTTAGGTGGCTTCGACGACAGTTGCACCCCGAAAATGTCAGAGGTTTGAATGACTGGCCGGTGATCCGCGTTATTGGTGTTCACAGGCTGCTAGCGGCCGGTCACGTTTCCCGGGTCACGATGGAAGTGGCGGAAATAGGCGGAGATCTGGGCCAGGGTATTGCTGGTCTGTCCGAATTCCAGCCCCATCTTGCCGGCACGGTACCAGCGCACCGTGCCTTCGATCAGGCCCAGTTCCGTTGTCTTGACGATGACCGTGCTGCCGCGCTTGGCCTCGATCCAGCCTTCTAGCTGCAGCGCCATGCCGGTGCGGGAAATGTCGATGACGCGGATGTCGATCTGTTGACTGAGGTAGTCCAGTGTCCCCTTGAAGCGGCAGCGGATGCGCTGGGTCTGGCGTCCGTCCTGGCTGGCGCTGAAACTTTCCTGACGTTTGGCAGCAAGCATGACTAATCGCTCCATGAAAAGGAATGAAAGAAATGCAGCCAAGTGTCGCGATGCGGGTGAACGGGATCTGGATAATCTCGTTAAAATGCGAGAATTTTACCTAGCAAATATCAGGTATTCGGCAGCCCGAGGCGTGGTTTTACCGTAAATCGGCAGAGGTTTTCGCTGGAACGGCAAAAAGGACGGGCGGCGGTGCCGTCCATCGTTTCAACGTTGGCAGGTGGCGGGTTTGTGACGCCTAACGCGTCAAGACGGGACGGACTTCCTTGTGGAAGTTGCGGAAATAAGCCGCCAGTTTGGCGAGCGAATTGCTGTTCTGCTTGATCTGGATGCCCAGCCGTCCGCTGCGGTTCCAGCGCACGGTGCCTTCGATCAGGCCGATATCATCGTTCTCGATGATAACAGAGCTGCCGGCGGCGGCATGAAGCTGGCTGTACAGTTCAAGGGCGAGACCCGTGCGCGAAATGTTGATCACGCGGGCATCGGCCTCCTGCTTGAGGTGGCGCACACGACTGTCGACACGGCAACGGCTTCTCGGCGATGTACGCCCATCCATATTGAGGTTATTGCTCATTTGATTGTTCCAGCCATTGAGACAGAACCACGCTAGCGATGAAACGTAAGAACCGGCTGAACTCAATCGTTAGGATTGTTCGCAATCGGCGGTTTTAAAGCCCCACATTGGGACGATCGATGATTTCGCGCAGGGCAAAGCTCGAATTGATCTTCACGACATGGGGAAGGGCGGACAACCAGTCCCGGTGGATGTGTTCATAGTCTTCGAGATCCTTGGCCGCGACGCGCAGGATATAGTCGTACTCTCCCGACATCAGGTAACAGACCAGAACGTTCGGGCAGCGCTTCACCGCGGCCTCGAATTCGGTCAGCGTCTTGGCGAACTGGCCCGACAGCGAGATATGCACGATGACCATCATCTTGTACTCGATCGCCTTGTGCGACAGGCGTGCGTGATAACCGCTGATCACGCCGGATTTCTCCAGCATGTCATGGCGCCGCGAACAGGCGGATGCAGACAGACCGACTTTTTCGGCCAGGTCAGCATTGGTCATCCGTCCGTTTTCCTGCAGGGCCTTCAGGATGGCAAAATCGATGCTGTCCAGTGCTGACATTCGAATAATTCCTCAAGATATGTCGGTCTGACGCAATTATCTGCGAAACTTGGCCGACTGGCAAACCCATTTTGCAAGGACATTCGCCGGCAAGAATGGTTCAATTCAACCCTTGTTGAAGGCGCGGCTCAGCCGCCGAAATGGAGAGGAACGCTGTATGCGTGTCGGTTGCCCGAAGGAAATCAAAAACCATGAATATCGTGTGGGCCTGACGCCCGGAGCGGTGCGCGAATATGTGGCGCATGGCCACGACGTTCTGATTGAGACGGGTGCTGGCGCCGGCATTGGCGCAGACGATCATGCCTATATTGCAGCCGGCGCAAGGATTGCCGCCTCCGCGAAGGACGTGTTCGAAAAGTCCGACATGATCGTCAAGGTCAAGGAACCGCAGCCCTCCGAATGGGTGCAGCTGCGCGAAGGCCAGATCCTCTATACCTATCTGCATCTGGCGCCGGATCCGGAACAGACCAAGGGTCTGCTCGAATCGGGCGTCACCGCAATTGCCTATGAGACCGTCACCGACGAGCGTGGCGGCCTGCCGCTGCTGGCGCCGATGTCGGAAGTCGCCGGACGCCTGGCGATCCAGGCGGGCGCGACCGCGCTGCAAAAGGCCCATGGCGGCCGCGGAATTCTGCTGGGTGGCGTGCCGGGCGTTCTGCCGGCCAAGGTCACCGTCATCGGCGGCGGCGTCGTTGGCTTGCATGCCGCGCGCATGGCTGTCGGCCTTGGTGCCGATGTAACTATACTCGATCGTTCGCTGCCACGTTTGCGCCAGCTCGACGACCTCTTTGCCGGCCGCATCCACACCGTCTACTCGACGATCGATGCGCTGGAGCAGGAAGTGTTTTCCGCCGATCTCGTCATCGGCGCAGTGTTGATCCCGGGTGCGGCGGCACCCAAGCTGGTGACCCGGGAAATGCTCACGGGCATGAAGAAGGGCGCAGTCATCGTCGACGTCGCCATCGACCAAGGCGGCTGCTTCGAGACCTCGCATGCCACCACCCATTCCGACCCGACCTATGAGGTCGACGGGATCGTGCATTATTGCGTGGCCAACATGCCGGGTGCGGTTCCGGTCACGTCTGCCCATGCGCTGAACAATGCGACGCTGGTCCATGGTCTGGCGCTTGCCGATCGCGGCATGCGGGCGATTGCCGAGGACCGCCATCTCCGCAACGGCCTCAATGTGCACAAGGGTCGCATTACCAACAAGCCGGTAGCCGATGCCCTCGGCTATCCGGCATTCGCCGCAGAATCGCTGCTTAACGTTGCGTAAGGACTAGGATCTCTCCAGTCACCTTACCTTGCGTGATGTCCGCGGCGCTTCATGGAGCGCGGCCAATTGGGCCGGCCGTATTAACGGCCGGCCTTTTCTTGTTGGACCGGTTCTCACTAGGCCGGTGCCGCCTGTCCCGTCAGCCGCGTTCGATCCGGCACTGGTAGCAATTGTTGCGTGCCGAACGCACATGCACATAGGCAATCGCCGGATCGGCAAACAATTCCTGGGCACGGTCGACAATCGCGGACGTCGGTGTCACGGCCCCGGTGCCATAGACAATGCGATCGTCGGCGCCATAGCCGCGCACGATATAGTCCGGGCTTTCCAGCATCGGCGGCAGGACCTCACTTGCGTCGTAACGCGGGCAGGGTTTTGCGTGCAGAAAGATCGGCCCGGTTTCGGCATAGGGTTGCAGGCTCGGGAACGGGCGATAGGCAAGCGTCAGGTAAGGCTCGCCTTCCTCGATGAAGCCGAGGCAGTGGCGGCAGGGATAGCCGCCGCCCGGCGACAGCCGCGTTTCGGGGGCAAGGCCGTAGGCATCCGGCGCGCCGGCCTGATAGGCGATGAACTCGTCGGTGGGAATGGCGGTGAAGTGCGGTGTCATGATCGTTTCTCGCTGATGGCTCTGATGATGTGTGAGGCATCATGCGAAGTGCCGCCGGCCGGCTCCACCCGTTTCTTGCCAGCCAATGCGACATTCACCAAAAATGGAGGTTCTCGCGCCTATGCTGTTTCGGCTAGCGTCTTGCCAGCTAAACCGGGTCGGGGCATCCATGAGACACATTACCACTGCGCTGATCGCGCTCGGCGGCGCTTGCGCCGCATTCTTCGCCATGCCGGCGGGTTCGGCAAAGGCGGATCTGACCCAGGAAGAAATCGCCGAAGGCCGCAAATATGTGGTCAACAACGCGATCTTCGTCCTTTTCCACGAGGGTGGCCATATGTTGGTCTCCGAGCTCGGCTTGCCGGTGCTTGGCCGTGAAGAAGATGCGGTCGACGGCTTGTCCTCCGTGATGCTGCTGGAGAGCGAGGACGAGGAGTTGCGGGCGGCGATGCAGGACGCGGCCGATGGCTGGTTCCTGATCGATGCGGCGAATGCGCAAGGGCTCGAAGAGGCGGATTTCCAGGGCACCCATGGTCTGAACAAGCAGCGCGCCTATGCGCTGGTCTGCATGATGTCAGGCAAGGATCCCGAATATTTCAAGGCGTTCATCGATTCTCTCGAGTTTCCCGAGGACCGCCGGGAGGAGTGTGTGGACGAATACGCGCAGACGCGCGACAGCTGGTGGGGCGTGCTCGACCCTTATGTCGACGACAGCAAGACCTCGAATTTTACCGTCACCTACGAGCCGGCCGGCGACGATCTGAAATATATCGAGGATATGCTCAAGGAGGGCGAGGTTCTCGAAACGATCTCGGCAACCTTTGGCGAGGGATACAACATTCCCGATGGCATCAAGGTGACGGCCAAAACCTGTGGGGTCATCAACGCATTCTGGGATCCCTCGGCCCGCGAGATCACGTTCTGCTACGAGTTCGCCGCACATCACGCCGATCTGGTCAGCCAGTATTTCGAGGAAAACCGTGCGCAATCGTCACCGGACGGCGAGCCGCAGGCGCAGGCGCCCGCTGACGTAAAGCGCGGCATGGTGTCGGCCCTCAAGGCTGCGGCCTCCGATCAGTAGCGGCAGATCGGCCCGCTTCGCCGGTCGTGGCGAAGCGGGCTGCCGCCAATGTCAGAACGTCGCGCCGTCGCGCTTCATCAGTTGCAGCAATTCCTGCTCGGTCATCGGCTCGACCAGCGCGTTGAATGTCTCGACCGGGGAGAAGCCGAACTGCTGGTAGAGCTGCAGTGCGCGCGGATGGTCGAGCGAATTGGTCGTCACCGTGACCTTATCCGGATTGCTTGTCCAGGCGGCATAAAGCGCCTGCAGCAGGAACCATTTGCCGATGCCGAGACCCAGGCCGTATTCGAACAGGCCGAAATAGGAGAGCTCGACCAGCTTTTCGTTTTCCTGCGACAGCTCGTAGAAGCCGGCCGGCGCACCGTTCACGTAGAGGACGGAGATCGAGACCTTCGGATTGTGGATGATCGCCTTCAGCGCGTCGTCAGTCATGCGCAGGCGCTCGTACCAGTGCCAGCGCGCACCGACCTGGCGATGCAGGAAGCGGTAGAAGGCGAGCGGAATCTCCTGGGTGCGCATGATCGCCGTCTGGATATTGACCGGCACCGGCAGGCTCGACTTCGGCGGCGCCGTCATTTCGAGACGGGTGACATGGGCCGTCAGCGGTCCTTCTGTCCTCGACGTCAATGGTTCGGCCGCACCCGTCGTCACCGGCGTGTCGGTCTTGGAGCCCCATTCCGACCATGAGCCGTCATAGAGGGAATTGTCGGTATGGCCGAGCGATTCCAGCGCAAGTGTGACGACTGCTGCCGTCACGCCGGATCCACAGCTGGTCACCACCGGCTGGGACAGATCGATACCGGCATTGGTGAAGATCGAGCGCAGGGTGGCGAGATCCTTCAGGCGGCCGTTTTCAGACAGCATGGACGCCGGCACGCTGCGTGCACCCGGCATATGGCCGGAGCGCATGCCCTCGCGGGGTTCCGGTTCTTCCCCGGTGAAGCGGCCGGCCGGGCGTGCATCGGCAACCTGCCGGTCGCCATTGTCGGCGATCGCCGACATCTGGTCGAAGGAGGTGATGCGGGCGCGGTCGAAATGGGTTTCGAAATCGACCGGCTCCGGCTCCGGCAGATCGGTTTCCAGCTTGCGGCCCTCGGCCTTCCAGCCATCGAGCCCGCCGTCGAGCACATAGACGCGTCTGGCGCCCATGACGCGGAACATCCACCAGACGCGCGGCGCCGAGAAGAAGCCCGGACCGTCATAGACCACGATCGTGTCGGTCGCGGAAATCCCGAGCTGGCCGACCGCATCGGCAAAGAAGGCCGGCGAGGGCAGGGAGTGCGGAAGATTGGTGGTCTTGTCGGCGATCACGTCCTGGTCGAAGAACACGGCGCCGGGAATGTGTCCGGCGGAATATTCGGCAGCGCCATTGCGATTATGGGCCGGCAGATACCAGGAGGCGTCGACAAGCTTGAATTCGGGAGCCCCGAGATGCTTTTCGACCCAGTCTGCTGAGACGACGAAACGGCTTCTTTCCCCGGACATGCTGTTCTCCCGTACCTTGTTTCAGGCGGAGACCTCCGGAACACCAAAGCGGATGCGGAACCGGCGGTTCTCCTTGCCCTTTTTCTCGATTTTGGCGATATGAATCGCGCCGACCTCTTGGGTCTCCGAAACATGTGTGCCGCCGCAGGGCTGGCTGTCAACGGCGGAGTTCTCGCCGATCGCGACAAGGCTGACCCGGCCAAGCCCGACAGGCGGGCGGACATTCTTCGACTTGACGATGCCGGGATTGGCGACGAGCTCGGCATCGGTGATCCATTGCAGATAAACCGGATGGTTTTCCGCAACCAGCTTCATCAGGTCGGCCGTCACCTGATCCTTGTCGATCGTCTCCGACATGTCGAAATCGACGCGGCTTTCCTCTTCGCCGACGGCAGCACCGGTGATCGGAAAGGGACAGACGACCGAGAGCAGATGGCAGGCGGTGTGCATGCGCATCAGCTTGTAGCGCCGCGGCCAGTCGATATGCAGAACCAGGGTTTCGCCGACCGCCGGTGACGGCTGGCCCTCGGCCGGCTGGTGCAGGATGATGTCCTTGGTTTCGCCATGGCGGGTCAGCGCGATATCGATGCGGCTGCCATCTGCACGTTCCAGAAAGCCAAGATCTCCGGGCTGGCCACCAGAGGTCGCGTAAAAGCAGGTCTGGTCAAGTTCGATGCCGCCATCGTCATGGATGGCCGTCACCACCGCTTCGCATGTCGAGAGATAGAAATCGTCGCGATAAAGAGCGGTGGTCGGCATGCTATTCCTCAGGCAGTTTCAAACGGCAGGTCGAAATCGGTGCGCTTTTCCATCCAGCCCGGCACCGGCAGTTCCTTGGAACGCAGGAATTCCGGATTGAACAGCTTCGACTGATAGCGGTTGCCATAATCGCACAGGATCGTCACGATCGTATGGCCGGGGCCGAGATCTTTCGCTAGCCGGATGGCGCCGGCAATGTTGATGCCCGACGAACCGCCCAGGCACAGGCCTTCGTTTTCGACCAGGTCGAAGACGATGTCGAGCGCTTCGGAATCCGGGATCTGGTAGGCGTGGTCCGGAGTGAAGCCTTCGAGATTGGCGGTGATCCGGCCCTGGCCGATGCCTTCGGTGATCGAGGAGCCGGACGACTTCAGCTCGCCGTTCTTGTAGAACTCATAAAGTGCCGCACCGTGCGGATCGGCAAGGCCGATCTTTACCTCCGGCTTGAGGTTGCGCAGGCCGATGCCGGTGCCGGCGAGCGTACCGCCCGAGCCGACGGCGCAGATGAAGCCATCGACGGCGCCGCCGGTCTGGTCGAAGATTTCCCGTGCCGTGGTTGCGATATGGGCATCGCGATTGACCGTGTTGTCGAACTGGTTGGCCCAGATCGCCCCATTGGGCTCGCTCTTGGCAAGCTGGGCGGCCAGCCGGCCGGAGATCTTCACGTAATTGTTGGGGTTCTTGTAGGGAACGGCAGGCACCTCGACCAGCTCGGCGCCGAGCAGCCTGAGCGCATCCTTCTTTTCCTGGCTCTGGGTTTCCGGGATGACGATCACGGTGCGGTAGCCGAGTGCCTTGGCGACCAGGGTCAGGCCGATGCCGGTATTGCCGGCGGTGCCCTCGACAATCACGCCGCCGGGCCGCAGCAGGCCGCGCTTTTCCGCATCGCGGATGATGAACAGGGCGGCGCGATCCTTGACCGACTGGCCGGGGTTCAGGAACTCGGCCTTGCCGAGAATGGTGCAGCCGGTCGCCTGCGAGGCGCCCTTCAGCCGGATGAGGGGCGTATTGCCGATCGCTTCGAGCACGGAGGGATGAAATGCCATGAATATCTGCCTTCTCTTTGTCCGGACACTAGAACCAATCGCGACGAAATGAAAAGCGCCTTCAACGCAGAATTTTGTCCAAACGGACAATCGGCAAAAGACGAAGGGAGGCCGCGATCGGAAGTCGAAGCTGCTGTTGTCGTCGGGCAGGCTGCCTAAAGCAAGAAATGCAATTCTGCCGGATCGCGTGGTGATGAAAAAACCGTGCGCCAGCCGTCCGCAAGGCAATTAGGGAATTACGTAAATATATGTGCGCGAATGACCGGGTCGCCTATACGGCATCCGAGCTTGGCGGGCGGGCAAAGGTATCCGATGCCCTCACTCCCCCTTCAACCCCTGCAGAGCCGCAAGCGCCTCGTCGCGCGCCTGTTTGTGATCGACGATCGGTTTTGCATAGGTTTCGTCCAGGATAACGCCGGCTTCCTTCAGCACCGTAAGCGGCGCCTCGAACGGCCGGTGGATATAGGCGTCGGGCATAGCCTTCAATTCGGGCACGAAGGTGCGGATATAGTGGCCTTCGACGTCGAATTTTTCGCCCTGGGTGATCGGGTTGAAGATGCGGAAGAACGGCGATGCATCGGCGCCGGATCCGGCGACCCATTGCCAGCTGGCGGCGTTCGAAGCCGGATCGGCATCGACCAGCGTGTCGCGGAACCAGCGCTCGCCTTCGCGCCAGTCGATCATCAAATCCTTGATCAGGAAGGAGGCGGCGATCATCCGCACCCGGTTGTGCATGTAACCATGGCGCCAGAGCTGGCGCATGCCGGCATCGACGATCGGGTAACCGGTCTCGCCACGCTGCCATTTTTTCAGAAGATCCGGCGCCGACCGCCACGGAAAGGCGTCGAACTTGGAATTCCAGTTCTTCGATTTCAGGTCGGGAAAATGAAACAGCAGGTGGTAGGAGAAGTCCCGCCAGACCACTTCCTTGCGGAAATGGATGATGTCCTCGGAGGCGAAGCGCCCGGCAAGCCCGCGTGTCGCATGCCAGATCCGGGCAGGCGAGATTTCGCCCATCGCCAGATGCGGCGAGAGCATCGACGTGTTCGGCCGGGCAGGGAAGTCGCGCAGGCTCCGATAGCCGGCAAGGCCGTTTTCGATAAACGTATCGAGCCGCTCGAGCGCGCCGGCTTCGCCGGGCTGCCAAATCTCGGAAAATTCGGCCGCCCAGTTGGGTTTGGTCGGAAGCAGGGCCCAGCTGTCGAGCGGCTCGCTGTCGGGCCAGGACGGCGGTGCGTTGAGGGAGGCAGGTGCGGGTGCGGGCTCGCGTGGCTCGCCTGAGCTTTCAAGTGCTTTCCAGAAGGGTGTGTAGACCCGGAAGTTAGTGCCGGAACCGGTTGTCAGCCGGGTCGGCTCATGCAGGATCTGGCCGGCAAAGGTGCGAATGACAAGGCCGTCCTCGGTCAGTCGCGCCTTGATCGCCTTGTCGATGGCAATGCCCGGCGGATCATAGCGGCGGTTCCAGTAGACGCTGGCTGCACCCGTCTCGTCGATCAGTTGATCCAGCACCTGTCCGGCCGGACCGCTGCGCAAGGTCAGTCGGCTGCCGATCTCCTCAAGCGACCGGGCAAGGGCGGCGAGCGAGTGGTGCAACCACCAGGCCTGTGCTGCCCCGAGCGGTCCGGTGCCGGCCTCGGCCGGCTCGCGGATATAGACAGGAATGACCCTCCGCCCCTCGTCGGCCGCCGTTGCCAGTGCTGCATTGTCATCGAGACGCAGATCCTTGCGGAACCACAAAATCAGGGGTTTGGTCGAGGGCATTCCGCATACTCATCTGCTGTTTAACCTCCACATACGAAGGATCAGCGCGGAAGGATCATGCCGAAATGGGAATTAACCGGGAAGAGGATCAAATTTGCTTTCAGGCAGCCGTGAGCACGGCGGGCGACCGGTGACGTTGCTCGGCATGGATCAACGCCATGATTTCCGTCGCATTTTCGCGCACATAGAGGCGATGAAGCTTTTCCGCGACCGGCGCGTTTGTCAGCAGGCAGGTATATTTCTCCCGATCGAACCAGCGGAAGTCCACCACATTGTCCATGTTCACGAAGAGGGGAAAGCCGTCCCCGTCATGAAGCTGGATCCACATCTGCAACTCTCCTAAATGACATTTATCAATCACCGACGGATAGCAAGCAAAGATGAAGACGGAGTTGCCGCGCCGTCAAAAAAGGCGTGCGGCAGGGATGAGAAATGAGGTGGCCTCTGTGAATGAAATCGCGGTGGACTGAAAGAGAAAAGGCCCGCGCTTGTTCAGCGCAGGCCTTTAGAATGGAATGGCTCCCCGGGCCGGATTCGAACCGGCGACCTGTCGATTAACAGTCGAATGCTCTACCGCTGAGCTACCAGGGAACAGCCGCTTGCCGCGGTGTGAGTGGGCTAATACAAATGCTGGTTCGATTTGCCAAGCGGTTTTTGAAAAAAAATGCATTCGGCTTGTTTTATTCTGTGGGCTACCCATCTGTTGGAGGCAGCGAAAACAGCGAATAATGCCGCAAATGCAGGGAGTCTGACGATTGGCAGAGCGTAGATACCGGATCGATGCCGAACGGGGGCGACTGGTTCTCCCAGGCTTCGAAATCCCCTTTCCACGGTCGCGCGGTGGTCGCATCGCGGCAGGATCAGCTTTGATCGGCGGCGGTTTTCTCGGATTTCTGCCGATCCTCGGCTTCTGGATGGTTCCGCTTGGCGTTCTCGTGCTCTCGCATGACCTGCCCTTCATCCGCCGCCGCCGCCGGCGCATCGCCATCTGGTGGCGCAAGCGACATCCCGAAGTCAAGCGCGCCGGGACCAAGTGAGATCCGGATCGATCTGTCTTGTCATGCGGATGTGCAGCCGGGTCTGACCGCCTGGTTGTTGCTGGACGATGTTTGTCGCCGCAGGCCTTGCCGAAAAGGGGCTTTGTCCGGTCGCTATGTCAAATGCAAATGCGCTTCCGCCGCTGTGCTGTTAGATTCGACCATGTCATCACGACACAAACCTGGCGATAAACGGACGACCAGTCCGAGGTCAGGATGGGAGGTGCGATGAACGAGTCAGCTCAACAGTCGGTGTCGGAAATGGTGTCGGGGATCATGTCGCCCGTCGATCTTCGTGTCATGCAGCATGCGATGTTCATGGCGTGCGATTCTGGCGATACTCTTCGCACTGTCGACGACGTCGAGACCTTGGGCAGGGTTGTCCTGAGGCTCTACGCAGCCGGTTTGGTAGATCCGCAGAAATTGGCCGATGCCGCGAGAACGATGGCCGGGGTGGTCCACATCCAGGGTTTGCGCCGAGCGGTCTGAGATTCCCAATTCGGCGCCGGGCCACAGCCGAATGGAGATAGTCTTTCAGAAAATTAAAAGGGCCATTTTCAGAAAATCCCCTTGCGGTTTTTTTTGATCGCGTCTAAATCCCCGCCACCACACGCACTTTTGCATCGGACGGCCTCGTGGCGGAGTGGTTACGCAGAGGACTGCAAATCCTTGCACCCCGGTTCGATTCCGGGCGAGGCCTCCAACTCTTTCTTTCTTCACCATATCTATGCGCTGAACCTTGGCCGTTGTCGGTGACGTGTCGATCCACGCCTTCGGCGCGATCTGGCTCTCTACACTCCTCAGAAGCCTGCCGAAAGTAACCGGCAAACTGCCTGGCTGTCGCCTGCGATATTCTGCTGCTATCCGTCCTGTGTGTCTTGAAAGCCGGACGGCCTGCAATTAAGACACTGGGTCATGACACCGGCCGATATGGGGCGACAGGAAATGATGGACTACGCAGCAGCACGCACCAAGATGGTGGACAATCAGATTCGCACGACGGACGTCACGTCCCATTCCGTGCTGGCCGCATGTCTGACCGTGCCGCGCGAAGCGTTCGTACCGCCGCATCTGAAGGCGCTTGCCTATATCGACGCTGACACGCAGGTCGCCCCGGCCGCCGCCGGCATGCCTGGCCGCTATATCATGGAGGCGTCGCCGCTGGCCAAGCTGCTGCAGCTTGCCGCCATCACCAAGGACGATCTGGTTCTCGAGATCGGCTGCGGGACGGGCTATGTTTCGGCACTGCTGTCGTCGCTGGCCGGCTCTGTCGTTGCTGTCGAACAGGATGAGACCCTTGCCAACGCGGCAACGCAGACCCTGTCCAGCCTTGGTTATGACAATGTGGCTGTCGTCACCGGCGCTCTGGAGCAGGGCTATGCTGCGGAAGCGCCTTATGACGTGATCTTCGTCAATGGCTCTGTTGAAGTGGTGCCGGAAGCGCTGCTGTCGCAGTTGCGTGAAGGTGGCCGTCTGGTCGCGGTCGTCGGCTATGGCAATGCCGCGCGCGCCCGTCTGTATGTCAAGGCCGGCGGCGTAACCTCCTACACCGACTATTTCAACGCATCGGTCAAGCCGCTGCCGGGTTTCCGCAAGCTTGCCGAATTCGTCTTCTGATCAAGCCATCCGGCGATCATCGACAGGGCCTGCCGCGTGCGGGCCCTTTTTGTTTGCCGCAGGGCAACAAAGCTGTGCATCAAGCCAGTTCGTCGCTCCGCCGTGATTTTTTTCTGCGAAAGCGTATCCTAGGGTGAATCGAATCGGCCGAGATGCGACTTGATGGCCGAACATTCTAGGGACAACGGGGATTAGTATGGCTCAGCCAAGCGTAGCACGTGAACCGTCCATGGAAGAGATCCTGGCATCGATTCGCCGCATCATTGAAAGCAATGATCCCGGCAGCGCCAAGGACATGTCTGATGGCATGCCGTCCATGTACGATGAAGATCACGGCGAAATCGAAGCCGGCATGACTGGCGCCGATGACGATCGCGGCTATGAGGCTGTTGAATTCACGCCGGCCAATGATCAAGGCCCCACCCGTGTCGACCATGGCGTGAGCGGCAACTATCGCGGCGACGTGCAGCCCGAGACGCGTCACGAACAGCCGGAAGCGCCCAAGAGCATGTCGCTGGCCGATCTGGCGGCCCGCGTGCGCTCCGCCTCGGAACGTGCCGACCGCTACATGGTGCAGCCGCCCGCCGTCGAGCCGGCGCCGCGCGGCGAGAGCCCGCTGATGACCAGCCGTCTCGCCGAACTGCGCGCGCCGCAGGTGCGACAGCCGGAACCGGTTGTGCAAGCCGCTGAAGAGCGCAGCCATCAGACGATCGATACTGTCGAGGTGCAGATGCGCCGCGAACCGCACCTGTCCTTCGATCAGCCGGCCGAATTGCCGATGCAGGAGGTCGAGATGATCGAAGAGGACGTGTCGGTCGTCGAGATGGACATCCCGGCAGAGCAGAGTGCTGACTTGAGTGCGCATCAGAGCCTCGGTGACAGCACTGGCCAGAGCCTCAACGCTCTTGTTTCGGCCGCGACCGTGGAGCAGGTGTCGCGCTCATTCGGCGAACTGGCCGCCGCCATCGACGGCCAGCAGCGTCGCTCGCTGGACGAGATGGCCGAAGACATGCTGCGCCCGATGCTGCGCGACTGGCTCGACGACAACCTGCCGACACTGGTGGAACGCCTGGTGCGCGAAGAGATCGAGCGCGTCGCACGCGGTCCGCGTCGCTAAATAAAACAAATTCCGGGTTTAGGCCGCTCCGGTGTCCGGGGCGGCTTTTTTATTGACTTGGATTTGCCAGTCCTGTTTACCAATCCCACAACAAGAACTCCAAAATCTGGTCGGAAAATGCTCGAAAAGACATACGATTCAGCCGCCGTCGAACCGAAGATCGCCAAGGCCTGGGAAGATGCGGATGCCTTCCGCGCCGGCGCCAATGCGAAGCCGGGCGAGGATACATTCACTATCGTCATCCCGCCGCCGAATGTGACGGGCTCGCTGCATATGGGCCATGCGCTGAACAACACGCTGCAGGACATCATGATCCGCTTCGAGCGCATGCGCGGCAAGGACGTGTTGTGGCAGCCCGGCATGGACCATGCGGGCATCGCCACCCAGATGGTTGTCGAGCGCAAGCTGATGGAACAGCAGCTGCCGGGCCGCCGCGCCATGGGCCGCGATGCCTTCATCGACAAGGTCTGGGAGTGGAAGGACGAATCCGGCGGGCTGATCTTCAACCAGCTCAAGCGCCTCGGCGCTTCCTGCGACTGGTCGCGCGAGCGCTTCACCATGGACGAGGGCTTGTCGGCCGCTGTCCTTGAGGTCTTCGTCTCGCTCTACAAGGAAGGCCTGATCTACCGCGGCAAGCGGCTGGTCAACTGGGATCCGAAGTTCGAAACCGCAATCTCCGACATCGAGGTCGAAAACCGCGAAGTCGAAGGCCATATGTGGCACTTCAAATATCCGCTCGCCGGTGGCGAGACCTATACCTATGTCGAGAAGGATGCCGACGGAAACGTCACCCTCTCTGAAGAGCGCAACTACATTGCGATCGCCACAACCCGTCCCGAGACGATGCTGGGCGATGGTGCCGTTGCCGTTCATCCGTCCGACGACCGTTATGCCTCGATTGTCGGCAAGCTCTGCGAAATCCCGGTCGGACCGAAGGCGCATCGCCGCCTGATCCCGATCATCACCGACGAATATCCCGACCCGACCTTCGGTTCCGGCGCGGTCAAGATCACCGGCGCCCATGATTTCAACGACTATCAGGTCGCCCGCCGCAACAATATTCCGCTCTATCGCCTGATGGACACCACTGCCTCGATGCGAAGCGATGGCGAGGTTTACGCCGACTACGCGGCCCAGGCGCTGGAAATCGCCAAGTCCGGCCATGTTCCGAGCGAAGAGGAAGTCGATGGCATCAATCTCGTTCCCGACGAGTATCGCGGCCTCGATCGTTATGCGGCCCGCAAGCTGATCGTCGATGCGATCAATGCCGAAGGCCTTGCGGTCACCGTCAAGGATGCCGAAGGTAACGACATTCCCTATGTCGAGTCGAAGAAGATCATGCAGCCCTTCGGCGACCGCTCCAACGTCGTCATCGAGCCGATGCTGACCGACCAGTGGTTTGTCGACGCCAAGACGCTGGCCGAGCCTGCCATCGCTTCCGTCCGCGAGGGCCGCACCCAGTTCGTCCCGAAGAACTGGGACAAGACCTACTATGAATGGATGGAGAACATCCAGCCCTGGTGCATCTCGCGCCAGCTCTGGTGGGGCCACCAGATCCCGGCATGGTACGGTCCGGACGGTCAGGTTTTCGTCGAAAAGACCGAGGAAGACGCGCTGCATGCCGCCATCCAGCACTACATCGCCCATGAAGGTCCATGGAAGGCCTGGGTCGAGGAGAAGCTCGAGAACTTCCAGCCGGGAGAGATCCTGACCCGCGACGAAGATGTGCTTGACACCTGGTTCTCTTCCGCGCTCTGGCCCTTCTCGACGCTGGGCTGGCCGGACGAGACGCCGGAACTGGAGAAGTATTACCAGACCGACGTTCTCGTCACCGGTTTCGACATCATCTTCTTCTGGGTCGCCCGCATGATGATGATGGGCCTGCACTTCATGAAGGACGAGGACGGCAATCCGGTCGAGCCGTTCCACACCGTTTATGTGCACGCGCTGGTTCGCGACAAGAACGGCCAGAAGATGTCGAAGTCCAAGGGCAACGTCATCGACCCACTGGAACTGATCGACGAATACGGCGCCGACGCGCTGCGTTTCACGCTGGCGATCATGGCAGCCCAGGGGCGCGACGTGAAGCTCGATCCGGCCCGTATCGCCGGCTACCGCAACTTCGGCACCAAGCTGTGGAACGCCACGCGTTTCGCCGAGATGAACGGCGTGAAGGCGGATCCGAAATTCCTGCCCGAAACGACGACGCTTGCCATCAATCGCTGGATCCTGACGGAACTGGCGCGCACCGAGAACGAAGTCACCGAGGCGATTGCCGGATTCCGCTTCAACGACGCGGCAGGTTCGCTCTATCGCTTCGTCTGGAACAACTTCTGCGACTGGTATCTGGAGCTGCTGAAGCCGGTCTTTGCCGGCGAGGACGCGGTCGCCAAGGCCGAAGCGCAGGCTTGCGCCGCCTATGTGCTGGAGCAGACCTACAAGCTGCTGCATCCGTTCATGCCTTTCATGACGGAAGAACTCTGGGCGCATACGGCAGGCGAGGGCAAGTCGCGGGACACGCTGCTCTGCCACGCCGACTGGCCGGCACCGGAATTCGCCGACGAGGCCGCCGCTGCCGACATCAACTGGCTGATCGACCTGGTCACCGGCATCCGCTCGGTTCGCGCCGAGATGAATGTGCCGCCGGGCGCGATCGCGCCGCTGGTCGCGGTGGGCGCCAATGGCGTCACGCAGGAGCGCTTTGCCCGCCACGAGGCATCGATCAAGCGTCTGGCTCGCGTCGAGGCTATTACCTTTGCCAGCGTCGCCCCCAAGGGCGCCGCCCAGATTGTCGTCGGCGAGACAACGGTTTGCCTGCCGCTTGGCACGCTGGTCGACCTGTCAGCTGAAAAGACACGGCTGGAAAAGGCGATCGCCAAGGTCGATCAGGAAATGGCCCGCATTTCCGGCAAGCTGAACAACGAGAAGTTCGTCGCCAATGCCAATCCGGAGGTCGTGGCCGCCGAGCGGGAGCGGTTCCAGGAACTCGAAGTGCAAAAGGCGAGCCTGGAAACAGCGTTGAAGCGGGTTCTCGAGGCCGGCTGATATTTGTTGTAAAAGAGAATTGTTTTCCAAGCGCCGGGCCGGAAGGCCCGGCGTTTGCGATTCTGGGCTGCGGCTGGTTCGCTGCTCGTTTTTGCTGCATCGCATGCAGAATCGCTCTCTACGCGGGGATTTCATGCTGCAATACAGCAACGGAGCCCAAATACGCGATGTTTTCTCCCGTCGCTTAGGTATGACGCTGCTGTGACGCTTGCGACACAGCGTCTCCCATTTTTGGGAAAAAAATCTAACTTTTCGTGGATGTGTGCAAATTTGAGCAATATTTGTCCAAATTAAGTTGTGATTTACGTGCACGTCAAATTAATTACGTAAAAATTTCTCGGTCGGAACAATTTCTCCACCTTTTGCGTGCGATTGTTATTCACACGGACGTGACTAAGATCCCAACTCACAGTTTTGCCAAAATTGGGGAGAGATATGGCGATACATTTGACAAAAAAACTGACCCTCGGTCTGCTGAGCGCTTGCGCGTTTGCCGGTGCGGCACATGCTGGCGGTTTTACCCGCGGCGAAGCTGACACGGACATTCTGTACGAGGATGGCACAGCAGTTTTCCGCGGGGGCTATACCTATGTCATGCCGGATCGCGCCTATGATACGGTCAGAGGCGCTGCCGGTACAGATGACGCTTTCACGGATAGTTACGGCATTCCGTCTTTTGCCGCTAAGTTTCAGATTTCTGAGAATTTCTCCTGTGCGCTGACCTACACGCAGCCCTTCGGCGCGTCTTCCACATATGGTACGCAGGCGCAGGCTGCCGACCGCGCCACGGATATTGCAGTGGCTCCGACAAGCAGAACCGCGTTGCTGGGCGGTAATGCCGTGAAGGAAGCCAGTTTCGATACCAATGAATATGGCGGCACCTGCGCTGTTAACTTTGCCGCAGGTCCGGGCAATATCCATTTCATCGGCGGCGTGTTCTCTCAGTCTTTCGACTACTCAGAAAGCAAGACATTCGGCACGTTGGAAATGGACGATTCCAGCGCGTTTGGTTACCGCATCGGCGCTGCCTACGAGATTACCGAATACGCTCTTCGCGCCGAGTTGATGTATCGCTCGCAGGTGGATCATGAGGCGGATGGTACCTTCACATCCAATTCTCCGCTTTCGTTCGCCGGCATTCCGACGGGCTCGAAATTGTCCGCAACCGGCTATGGCTCCCTGCCGCAGTCGCTGGAACTGAACCTGCAGAGCGGT
This sequence comes from Rhizobium sp. PDO1-076, assembly GCF_000247475.1. Classification (GTDB taxonomy): domain Bacteria; phylum Pseudomonadota; class Alphaproteobacteria; order Rhizobiales; family Rhizobiaceae; genus Allorhizobium. The sequence goes on from NZ_AHZC01000399.1 coordinate 17,700, forward strand.
GTTGCACCGGGTTGGCTGGTATTCGGTTCCGTCAAGTGGACGGACTGGAGTGTGCTCCAGACACTGAACTACAATATTACGAGTCTTGGCGATCAGCAGAAGAACTTCTTCTGGAAGGACGGCTGGACAATAACGGGTGGTGTCGGTCATACATTCACCGATACCGTGTCCGGCGCACTGAGCCTGACCTGGGACAGCGGTGTTGATACCGGAGCCGATATTGTCACCGATACCTGGACGGTGGGTGCGGGTACGCTTGTCAAAGCAGGCCCTGGCGTTCTGCGTCTGGGCGGCGCGGTTTCCTATCTGACGTCAGGCGAACAGGTCGTGAATGGTACGCAAGGTGCGGACTTCAACGCCACGGCTGATGGCGACTGGGCCTACGCCGTGACGGCATCCTACAAGATCGCGTTCTAAGTCTAACGCAGGAACTGAAGAAAGAAGCCCGGCTAGTCCGGGCTTCTTTTATGGCGTTCGCGGTACTGACGGTGCTCCAGAATGTGACGTTTATGCAACATATCGTTTATCCTTCAATTGCCGCCGTCGAACGGCCAAATTTGTCCACATCCCGCCACAAACAGGGAGCACCGATGCTCTTCCGAAACGTGCAGGGGCCGTTTCGAGTGTATGGTGCGTGAGTTTCTACATGGGCCTTTCGGTCGCAGATCACTTTCGAATGCAAGACTTTTTGGCCAAAGCCGATCGGTGCAATGCACGATTTTTTGGCCGGCAAAGATCAGAGATGATCTCTGTCCCAGTCTTGCCGGAAAGCTGTCCTAACCTTAGGCCCATGAGAACAAGTGCAAACGTCCGGCGTAAAAATGGCGCCGTTGCAGTATCGGTCCGTGAACCAGATGTTCATCGGTCATTGTGTATCAAAAGATCAGACGCAGTTGGACTCGTCGTGGTGACGGGATGGGTGCGCTGATGTCTGTTTTGTCCTGGAAGAATTACGCAGCCATGCAAGTTCGCGATTGGAAATCCTCGGCTATTCTGCTGCTGTCGACGGCGCTGCTGTTCTCGTCGAGTCCGGCGGCCTATGCCTTTGACATCAATGGCAGCGTCAGCAAGGAATCCGGTCCGTTCGATCTCTTCAAGTTCGGCTTCAATGCCTACAAGAAGGGCCAGAAAGAAGAAGCCGTCGAAGCCTATCGTTATGCCGCTGAAAAAGGCCATACCGGTTCGCGCTGGGCGCTGGCCAATATGTATGCCGCCGGCGACGGCGTGGTGCGCAATGATTTCGAGGCGTTCAAGATCTATTCCGAGATCGCCAGCCAGGGCGTGGAGCCGGGCTCTGACGACACCGGTTTCTTCGTCAACGCGCTTCTGTCGCTGGCCCGCTACTATCGTCAGGGCATTCCGGGCAGTCCCGTGAATACCGACCTCTCGCAGGCCCGCCAACTTTATTTCCAGGCAGCGTCGACGTTCGGCGTTCCCGAAGCACAGTTCCGCCTTGCCCAGATGATCCTGGCCGGCGAGGGCGGTAGCGCCAATGCGCAGCAGGCGAAGAAATGGCTCAATCTTGCCCGCAAGAGCGGCCATGCCGGCGCCATGTCTGTCTTTGGTAATGTCCTGTTCGAGGAAGGCCAGACCGTTCGCGGGCTCGCTTTCCTGACGGCAGCCCTCGACCGCTGCAATGCCAAGGATTGTCCGTGGATGCAGGAATTGCAGGAGCGGGCCTTCTCCATGGCGAGCGAAGACGACCGCCGCGTTGCCGTGGCACTTGCCCCGGAAGTCTACCAGGAACAGTAACCGCGCCAGCGCGCGTAGGCGCCTGTGATGATCACGCGGTCTTGGTGGCCGTGCTCCATGTCAGGTAGACATAGGTGTCTTCGACAAGCACGAAGCTGGCACTATTGCCCGTCGACTTGTCGATATGGGCACCGCTTTCGGTCAATTCGTAGCCGCCTGTGCTCTCCCGTTTCAGCTCCGACCGGAGAAAGCTCGACCAGTCGCGTGTTGCGACGGGAGTTGCGGTTTTGTCGCCATCGAATGTGCTGCTATCCCAAGCCGTGATCTGCCTGCCTTTTTCTGCATCGGTGACCGTCAGCGTCCCGGCGTCAAGCGCTGCCAGCATTTCCTTGGCTTTCAGGACAGCGTCTCCCGACTGCGACAGGTCCGTCAGCTTCGATTTCAGGCTGTCCATGAAGGTGGCGGTCTTGATGTCATCCGACGTTTGCGTCAGCGAGGAGAGGCTGTCGTCTGTGCTGTCGCTGGCATTGAGCGCCTGCAGCAGGCCGGTGCTGTAGGTATCGTCGGTACTGTCGTCTTCCTGGCCGTAGGTTCGCATCAGGTTGGCAAGCGACGAATTGTAATAGTCGTCGTTGCTGCTGCTCTCGCTGTCGCTGGCCTGCTGGTTTTCCTTCTGCACTTTCAGAAAGATCTGCGTGATGCTCTGGCTTGCGGAATTGATCGATGAAACCATTTTAAATATTGCGCTCCCGTTCTATCGCCCGGCAATGCTGGCGCGGGGTCCGCAAATGAACGCGGCCGAAAATGGCCCCCGATACCCGCCTGAAAAGCTTGCACAGTGCTCTACCGTGCCGCCCTTGTCCGGGGCTGGCGCGAATGGGTGCGGTTGGATGCGGATGGGGTGAGCGGCTGCTCCGGCTTAAAAGCCGAAGATACCGGTCACCGGGACGTGGTCGGAGGGTTTTTCCCAGGCACGCACGTGTTTTTCGATCGAAGTCGAGCGCAACCGGTCGGAGGCTTCCGGCGACAGCATCAGGTGATCGATGCGGATGCCGTTGTTCTTCTGCCAGGCACCGGCCTGATAGTCCCAGAAGGAATAGAGCTTTGCGTCGTCGGTTGTCGCGCGCACCGCATCGATGAAACCGAGATTTTCCAGACGTCGGAACGCCTGGCGCGTCTGCGGCAGGAAGAGCGCGTCATTCTCCCATTCTTTCGGATCGCGGCAGTCGAACGGTTCCGGGATGACATTGTAGTCGCCGGCCAGAATCAGCGGCTCCTCAAGCGCCATGCGGTCGCGGGCAAACGCCTTCAGCCGGGCCATCCAGCGCAGTTTGTAGGGATATTTGACCGGGTCATCGGACGGGTTGCCGTTCGGCAGGTAGAGCGAGCAGACCCGCAGCACGCCGCCCTCCACCGAAAACACGCCTTCGATGAAGCGGGCCTGTTCGTCCGTGTCGTCGCCCGGAAGGCCGCGATTGACCTCATCCGGCTTCATCTTCGACAAGAGCGCCACGCCGTTGAAGCCTTTTTGGCCATGTGTCTCGACATGGTAGCCGAGCGCTTCGATCTCAAGCCGCGGAAAACCCTCGTCGACCGACTTGATCTCCTGGAGGCAGACGATGTCCGGTTGCGAGTCCTGAAGCCACTGGCACAGGCTTTCGATGCGTGCCTTGACGCCGTTGATGTTCCAGGTGGCTATTTTCATCATGCACTCACACGGAGAAGCTGGTGCCGCAGCCGCAGCTGGCAACCGCATTCGGGTTCTTGATCTGGAACGACTGGCCCAGAAGATTGTCGACAAAGTCGATCTCGGAGCCCGCCATGTAGATCAGCGAAACCGGATCGATCAGCACGGTCGCGCCATCGCGGGTAATCACAATGTCGTCGTCATGCTGGTCCTTGTCGAGGTCGAATTTGTAGGAAAAGCCCGAACAGCCGCCGCCTTCGACGGCGACGCGCAAGGCGTTCTTGTCGGCATCGGCCGCGACAATGGCAGCGATTCGTTTCGCTGCGGCCTGGGAAAGTGTCACATTCTGCGTCGTCATGTTGCCTCCTGACGGGTTCAAGGCCCGTGGAAAACCGGAATTATCGGCAAGGATCGGCCCCTTGTCGCGAAAAGTCACGAGCGCCGCAAGCTTCGCATCGGCCAGACCTGCATGATAGGTCTTGATGGTGCCAACAGCCTTGCGGCTTCGTTCGCTATAGGTATGAAGGCTAAGGTAGCGCGTCAATGGGGAGCAGACAGCAGGCGAATGACGATTGACAAATCTGCACTGGGTTTCGGGTCTGGCGACAGGGCGGTTTACGCCACCAATCCGTGGAAAAGCCGTGGACGCCTCTTTCCCGAAGAGGGCAGCCTGACGCGTTCGGATTTCCAGCGCGACCGCGACCGCATCGTGCATACGACCGCGTTTCGCCGGCTGAAGCACAAGACCCAGGTCTTCATCGGACCCGATGGCGATCACTACCGCACCCGGCTGACCCATACGATCGAGGTGGCGCAGATCGGCCGCGCGCTGGCGCGTGCCCTCAAGCTCGACGAGGACCTGGCCGAAGGCGTGGCACTTGTCCACGATTTTGGCCACACACCGTTCGGCCATACCGGCGAGGACGCCCTGCATGAGGTGCTGAAACCTTATGGCGGCTTCGACCACAATGCGCAGTCGCTGCGCATTGTCACCAAGCTGGAGCGTCGCTACGCCGATTTCGACGGCCTGAACCTGACCTGGGAGGCGCTGGAAGGTCTGGTCAAGCACAACGGCCCTCTGTTGACCAAGACAGGCGAGGGCACGCGTGGACCGGTTCCGCAACCGATCCTCGACTATTGCGAGATCCATGACCTGGAACTGGCGAGTTATGCCGGTCTGGAGGCGCAGGTATCGGCGATCGCCGATGACATCGCCTACAATACCCATGATATCGATGACGGCCTGCGTTCCGGTTACCTGACCTTCGCCATGCTGGAGGAGGTGCCCTTTCTCGCAGGGCTGATGAAGGAGGTGCGCGATCGGTATCCGCATCTCGACGACGACCGCTTTACCCATGAAATCATGCGGCGCCAGATCACCCGCATGGTCGAGGACGTGATCGGCGTGGCGCAGGACCGGCTGAACAAGGTCCAGCCGCAAAGCGTTGAGGATGTGCGGGCAGCCTCGATGACCATTGCCACCTTCTCCGACGCCATGGCCGAGACCGACAAGCAGATCAAGAAACTGCTGTTCAGTCGCATCTACCGTCATCCGGACATCATGCGCATTCGCGCGGCCGCAGCCGAGATCGTCACCGATCTGTTCAACGCCTATATGGCCGATCCGAAGCTGATGAGGAGCCACTTCTGGGTCAACCACATTTCCGGCCTCAACGACGGCGCCAAGGCCCGCCATGTCGGCGACTATCTGGCCGGCATGACCGACACTTATGCGGTGCGCGTTCACCGGGAGTTGTTTGACCGGACTCCCGAATTGCGATAGGCAGCGCTCAAATTTCAATAAGAGACGCAGGCGCCAAGTGCCTGTGCGCAGGTGGAAGTCATGAACCTATTCGCCGATTTCGAAACCAGAATTAAGGCCGCCCTGGAGCAGATCGACAGCATTCGCGAAAAGCGCGACAGCCTCGATTTCAGCCGTATCGTCGTCGAGCCGCCGCGCGATCCCAGCCATGGCGATGCCGCGACCAATGCCGCCATGGTGCTTGCCAAGGGCCTTGGCACGAACCCGCGCGCGCTGGCCGACGTCATCGGCGAGAAGCTGAAGCAGGATCCGGATATCGCAGAGGTTGGCGTCGCCGGTCCGGGCTTCATCAATGTCCGTCTGTCGACCGAATATTGGCAGCGCCTGCTGGCGACCATCATCAGCGAAGGAACGGATTTTGGCCGTTCGACGCTCGGCCAAGGCCACAAGGTCAATGTCGAATATGTGTCGGCCAATCCGACCGGCCCGATGCATGTCGGCCATTGCCGCGGCGCCGTGGTCGGTGACGCGCTGGCCAACCTGCTCGCCTTTGCCGGCTATGACGTGACCAAGGAATATTACATCAACGATGCCGGCGCACAGATCGATGTGCTCGCCCGTTCGGTGTTCCTGCGCTACCGCGAAGCGCTGGGTGAGAATATCGGCGAGATCCCGGCCGGCCTTTATCCGGGCGACTATCTCGTGCCCGTCGGTCAGGCGCTGGCCAAGGAATTCGGCGTCAAGCTGCACCAGATGCCGGAAGACGACTGGATGGCGATCGTCAAGGAGCGCGCCATCGATGCGATGATGGGCATGATCCGCGCCGATCTGGCCCAGCTCAACGTGCATCACGACGTGTTCTTCTCCGAGCGCTCGCTGCATGCCAATGGCGCAGCCCGCATCCGCACCGCGATCAACGACCTGACGTTCAAGGGACATGTCTATCGCGGTGCACTGCCGCCGCCGAAGGGGCAGCTTCCGGAAGACTGGGAAGACCGCGAGCAGACGCTCTTCCGTTCGACGGAAGTCGGCGACGATATCGACCGTCCGCTGGTCAAGTCGGACGGTTCCTACACCTATTTTGCCGCCGACGTTGCCTATTTCAAGGACAAGTTCGACCGCGGCTTTTCCGAGATGATCTATGTGCTCGGTGCCGACCATGGCGGCTATGTCAAGCGGCTGGAGGCAGTCAACCGCGCCGTCTCCGAAGGGAAGAGCAAACTGACCGTGCTGCTGTGCCAGCTGGTCAAGCTGTTCCGCGACGGCGAGCCGGTGAAGATGTCCAAGCGTTCGGGCGATTTCGTCACGCTGCGCGAAGTGGTCGAGGAAGTCGGCCGCGATTCGGTGCGGTTCATGATGCTCTATAGAAAGAGCTCCGAGCCGCTCGATTTCGATTTTGCCAAGGTGACGGAACAGTCGAAGGACAATCCGGTCTTTTATGTGCAGTACGCGCATGCTCGTTGCATGTCGGTCTTCCGCCAGGCGAAGGAAGCCTTCCCGGATCTGGATATTGCCAGCCTCGACCTGTCTGCCGCAGTGGCTGGCCGGATCGCCGATCCGACCGAGCTGCAATTGATTGGAAAAATGGCCGAATACCCTAGAATTGTGGAGGCTGCGGCACAGTCGCAGGAACCGCATCGGCTTGCATTTTACCTATATGATCTGGCAAGCTCCTTCCATGCTCATTGGAATAAGGGCAAGGATTCTCCGGAATTACGCTTTGTTAACGATAAACATAGAGAATTAACCATCGCCAGGCTTGGGCTGGTGCATGCTGTCGCCTCCGTGTTGAAGTCGGGACTTGCCATTACTGGCACCGAAGCTCCGCAAGAAATGCGATAGTATCGTCACCATTTCCCCGCATTGCACTGGCAAGCGTATTGTCGCGTGAATGAGTGGAATTAGGTAATGGTACAGAAGCAGGCCGCAAACAGCATACGATCGCAGGGCGACAGCTTCGCGGATGATGATCCGTTGGCGGAGCTTGCCCGCATTGTCGGTTTCGACCAGCCATTGAAGCGGGAGCCGGTTTTGTCGCTGCCGCAGGTGCCGGTATCGCCGGAGGCGGATTTCAATCTCGAAGATGAGCTTCTTCGCGAGTTCTCGGTCTATGAGGCTCCGGTTTCTCATCAGGTCGAGGAGGATCGGTTTTTCCAGGCTCCGGAACCCGTTGCGCCGCGCCACGAGCCAGAGCCGCACGCATACGCGCCAGAATCGCAGCCATTCGAGGTGCCGCAGGCCTATGAGGCTCCGCGCGCAGAGCCAGATTTCCATCAGGACGTAGCGTTCGAGGACGTCTCCTTTGACGTAGAGCCTGAGGCGGTTTTCGCTGTGACCGAGCCTGCTGTCCGCGAAGAGCCGTCTTTCTCGTTGGATCTGGCTGATGAGCTTGAAATGGCCGTGGCCGAGGTCGAGGCACCGCGTGCGCCGCAGCGTGTCGAGGAAGTGCCGCGCCTGCGTCTTCCGCTGGCCAATTTTGCGCCGGCACCACGTGTCGAACCGATCTTGCAGCCCGCCGCGGCTCCGCAGGCTGTTTCGGTTCCCGTTTCCCCCGTTGTCGATCCGGATGTAGTCGAGCCCGCGCCCGTGCGTCAGGCGACCGTTCAGGTTTCCTTTGACAAGCCGGCTTTCGATTGGTCCGCCGTGGCGGTCGAACCTGAGGTGGAGGCCGAAGACGTCGTCGTGCCTGAACTCGGCGATTTCTCCTTCGATTTCTCCGAGCATTCGGATGACGTAGAGCCGGTTTCCGGAGCCGCCGCCCGCAACGTCGGTCACAGTGAGCCGGATTTCGGCTTCAGTTTTTCCGATGACATGATTCGCGGTCCTGTCGACAAGATCGAGCCGGTCGCACCAGTAGCAATGGCACCGGCGGCGCCTGCACCGGCAGCAATGGCACCAGCAGAAATTGCGCCGGCTGCATCTTCTGAAGCATCGCAGCGTCCACCGCTGGTCGCCGACGAAGAATTCGATCCCTTCGTCGACCATGATTTCGATCTGCAATTGGACGAACTCGATCTGGATCTTTCCGAGATCGAGCCGGTTGCTGAGCGTCCTGTTGCCGCGGCCTATGTTGCGCCCATCGCGTCCGCCCAGGCTTTCGTGTCGGCGGTCAATGTGAGTTCAGGCAATGTCAGTTCGGCCAGTGTCAGTCCGGCGCGGATCGCGCCGGCGGCGCCCGTGGTGACGGTGACGCAGCCCGTGGTACAGAGCGTGCCGCAGCCGAATGTGAGCTTTGCGCCGGCGGTTCCGCCACAGCCGCAATACCAGCCGCAGCCGACCATCTCGACGTCTGTCCGGTCCGAACCTGTGCGATCCGAACTGGTCGCCCGCACCGTGCCGGACTACGAGGACAACCTTGGTTTTGATCCGGCCGAGATTGCCGAGCAGGACGAGCAGATCGAAAGCTTCTCCGGCATGGACGTGCCGGAAGTGCCGGTCGCTGAAGCGCGTCCGCAGGCAGCACCTCAGGCCGACTACGATTTCGATATCGATTCCGAACTGGCCACGCTGTTCGATGAACCGGCGGCAAGCCCGCCGCCCGCGACGCCGCTGCCCAATGTTGGTCGCGTTGCCGTCGAAGCCCCGGCCAAACCCGCGGCGGCCCAACCTCCGCTGGACGAGTTCGAGGCATTCGAGCGCGCGCTGGAGGAAGATTTCCGTACGTCGCTGAATTCGACCCAGACCTTTGAACGCGAAACGCGCGGCCATATCACCATCGCCGGAGAGGCCAAGGGCTTCCGCCGTATGAAGCCCTACCTGATGGCCGGAACTGCCGCTGTGGTCCTGCTGCTCGGTGCTGGCGGTCTCTATGCATGGCTCGGCACCGGCTCTGTCGGCACATTGACGAGCGGCGAACCGCAGGTGATCGCAGCCGACAAGGATCCGGTAAAGATCGTGCCGGAAAATCCGGGTGGCAAATCCGTGCCCAACCAGGACAAGGCTGTCTATGACCGCGTTGCCGGCAATGGGGTTGAAGATCCCAAGCAGACC
>NZ_AHZC01000398.1 GCF_000247475.1 Rhizobium sp. PDO1-076
GGCATGGGATTTTTGAAGGTTTTGATTGATGAGAGTGGGGGATCGAGCTTGGAAACGTACACGCCAGAGCCAGTGCGCCCCCCTCTGTCGGCTCCGCCGACATCTCCCCCTACGGGGGGAGATCACCGAGACCGCAGTGCAAGGGCGAGAATGGTGACCGAGATGCCGAGGCGAACAGAAGAACCGACAAGGAACAGAGGCTCGTTATACCCGCCTCAATTGCCCAAGGTATGCGGTTGGGTGAGCGGCCAACCCCACGCCAATCTCCCTCCCTGTGGGGGGTGAGGAACGGTCTGCGCAGCAGAGCAAACGATCCAGTGAATTGTTTGCAGTGTCGAACGGCCGGCAGGCCAGAGGGGGGTGTTGCCGATGCACAGGCCCACACGCACAGTGAGCGAACAAACACCAGCCACCAACTCACCCCTCGCCAAACGCAAAAAAGGCGACCGAAGCCGCCTTTTCGCTAGCCATCCTGGTGACCTCAGGCCGCCTTGGCTGCCTCGCCATAGGGATCGAACCGGCCGTAGAAGGTGTCGCCCTTGGCGGCCATGTCGGTGAGCAGCGGCGTCGGGGTGAAATGCGCACCGTAGTCCTTCGCAAGCCGTTCGCAGAGGCTTACGAAGGTCTTCACGCCCATGCCGTCGATATAGGACAGCGCACCGCCGGTATAGGGCGCGAAACCGAAGCCGAGGATCGAGCCGACATCGGCCTCGCGCGGATCGGTGACGATGCCCTCCTCGACCGTTCGGGCCGCTTCCAGCGCAATCGTCACCAGGAAACGCTGCTGCAGCGTCTTGACGTCGACATCTTCCGGCTTCTGCTGCGGATGCAGATCCTTCAGCCCCGGCCAGATATGCTTCTTGGCCGGCTTGGCCGGATAGTCATAGAAGCCCTTGCCGTTCTTGCGGCCGAAACGCTCTTCCTTTTCGACCATGCGCGAGACCAGTTCCATGTGGCGCGGATCGACGGCCTTGTCGCCGAGATCGGCAACGGTGGCCTTGAGGATCTTGTAGGAGAGGTCGATCGCCACCTCGTCGTTGAGCGCCAGCGGACCGACCGGCATGCCGGCAAACTTGGCGGCATTTTCGATCATCACCGGCGGTACGCCTTCGATCAGCATGTTGTAGCTTTCCGCCATGTAGCGCAGGACGCAGCGGTTGACGAAGAAGCCACGGGTGTCGTTGACGACGATCGGCGTCTTCTTGATTGCGGCAACGTAGTCGAGCGCCACGGCAAGCGCCTTGTCGCCGGTTTCCTTGCCGAGGATGACTTCGGTCAGCATCATCTTCTCGACCGGCGAGAAGAAGTGGATGCCGATGAAATCGGTCGGACGCTTCGCGTTCTTGGCAAGTCCGGTGATCGGCAGGGTCGAGGTGTTGGAGGCGAAGATCGCCCCTTCGGGAAGCACCGCCTCGACCTTCTCGATGACGGCCTTCTTGACGTCGCGATCCTCGAAGACGGCCTCGATGACCAGATCGGCATCGGCGAGCGTGGCGTAGTCATCCGACGGGGTGATCAGCGACAGCAGTTTTTCACCCTCGTCCTTGGTAAGCCTGCCCTTGCCGACAGCACCGGCGACAAGTCCCTCGGAATGGGTCTTGCCCTTGCCGGCTGCCTCCATGTCGCGGTCGATCAGGACGACGTTGATGCCGGCGGCGGCCGTCACATAGGCGATCGAAGCGCCCATGAAGCCGGCGCCGACGACGCCGACCTTGGCGATCTTCGACTTCGGCTGGCCGGCCGGGCGGCGGGCGCCCTTGTTCAGCTCCTGCATCGAGACAAACAGCGAGCGGATCATCGAGAAGGCTTCTGTGGTCTGGACGATCTCGGTGAAATAACGCTGCTCGATGCGCAGGCCGGTGTCGAACGGCACCTGCAGGCCCTCATAAACGCTTTTCAGGATGGCAAGCGCTGCCGGATAGTTGCCGGCAGTCTCGCGGCGCAGGATGGCGGATGCGGCCGGCCAGAGCTGGGCAGCCGCCGGCGTCCAGATGCCGCCACCGGGAACCTTGAAGCCCTTTTCGTCCCAGGGGGCGACAGGCTTCAGGCCGTCCTTGATCATCTGCTTGGCGGCATTGATCAGTTCGCCCGGCTCGACGACCTGGTGCACCAGGCCCATGGCCTTGGCGCGGGCGGCCGTCAGGCTCGACCCGGTGGTCATCATCTGCAGGGCATCCTGGGTATTGGCGAGACGGGCGACACGCTGGGTACCACCGGCGCCGGGGAAGATGCCGACCTTGACCTCGGGCAGTGCCAGCTTGACCGACTTGGCATTGGAGGCGACGCGGCCGTGGCAGGCGAGCGACAGCTCGAAGGCGCCGCCCATGCAGGTGCCGTTGATCGCCGACACCCATGGCTTGCCATTGGTTTCGATCTTGCGCCACAGCCAGGTCATGCGACCGGCGGCGTCGAACAGCTTCTGGACCGCTCCGGCCGGATCCTTGGTCTTTTCTTCCTCGAGCATGGAGAACATGCCCTTGATCATGGTGAGATCGGCACCGCCGGAAAAGCTGGACTTGCCGGAGGTGAAGACCACGCCCTTGACGTTCGCATCGGCGACGGTCTGGTCGAGGATCTTCTCGATCTCGTCCATCACCTCGACGGTGAAGACGTTCATCGACTTGTCGGGCATATCCCAGGTGACCAGGGCAATGCCGTCGGCGTCGGTTTCAACGGTGAAGTTCTTGTAGGTGCTCATGATGGGATTCCTCTTCCCTTGAATTCTCTGATGTCGCCGCCGCTCCAAATCCGGTGCGATCCGGCGGGGTTAAGCCCCTCCCCCTTGTGGGAAGGGGTTGAGATTGCCTCAAACCCGTTCGATGATCGTCGCCGTGCCCATGCCGGCGCCGATGCAGAGCGTGACCAGCGCGGTGTTCAAGTCGCGGCGTTCCAGTTCGTCGAGCACGGTGCCGAGGATCATCGCGCCGGTGGCACCGAGCGGGTGGCCCATGGCGATCGCGCCGCCGTTGACGTTCATCACGTCGTGGCTGACGTTAAAGGCCTGCATGAAGCGCAGGACGACAGCGGCAAAGGCCTCGTTCAACTCGAACAGGTCGATGTCGGCGATCGTCATGCCGGAACGCTTCAAGAGCTTTTCAGTGACGTCGACCGGCCCGGTCAGCATCAGGGCCGGGTCGGAGCCGATATTGGTGAAGGCGCGGATACGGGCGCGGGGCTTGAGGCCCATGCTCGCACCGCCGACCTTGGAGCCGACCAGCACGGCTGCGGCGCCATCGACGATGCCGGACGAATTGCCCGCATGGTGCACATAGTTGATTTTCTCGATTTCCGGATGGGCCTGGATGGCGACGGCGTCGAAGCCGCCCATTTCGCCGGGCATCTGGAAGGACGGGTTGAGGCCGGCGAGCGACTGCATGTCGGTGGTCGGGCGCATGTGCTCGTCACGATCGAGGATCACCAGACCGCTGCCATCCTTCACCGGGATGACGGACTTGGAAAAGTAGCCTTTTTCCCACGAATTGGCCGAGCGCTTCTGGCTCTCGACCGCATAGGCATCGACGTCGTCGCGGGAGAAGCCATACTTTGTGGCGATCAGGTCGGCGGACACGCCCTGCGGCATGAAATAGCCGGGGAAGTTGACCGAGGGGTCCATGTACCAGGCACCGCCCGACATGCCCATGCCGACACGCGACATGCTCTCGACGCCGCCGGCGATGACGATGTCGTCGGACCCGGCCATGACCTTGCCGGCGGCAAGGTTGACGGCATCGAGACCGGAGGCACAGAAGCGCGAGATCTGGATGCCGGGAGCGGAAAAGGCGTAGCCGGCCTCGAAGGCGGCGGCCTTGGGGATCACGGCACCGGCTTCCATGACCGGGTCGACGCAGCCAAAGATGATGTCGTCGACCGTGGACGTGTCGAGACCGTTGCGGTCGCGCAGGGCTTCAAGCGTCTTTGCGGCAAGCCTGGGCGTCGGCACTTCGTGCAGCGATCCGTCCTTCTTGCCACGGCCGCGCGGGGTGCGCACGTGATCGTAGATATAGGCTTCGGTCATTGTTTCTCATCTCCCTTGCGGCGCGCGAAGCGCCTTGAAAACTGTTGTGGCCATCTCATAACGGCCGCTCGTCCGCCTGCTCAGCCCTTCTGCGCGTCCAAGGGGCGAAGGGCATGTGTGTCGTCGGCGCCGGCAATCCCCTCTCCCCGCGAACGGGGAGAGGGGCTGGGTGAGGGACAGCCACAACGCTGGCGGGCGCTGAAGCCCCCTCAACCGGCCTTCGTCCGTCTTCTCCTATCGAGGGGAAGAAGACGGTCAGAACGCGTCGGCGGCCATTTCCATCAGGCTGTCGGCGCCGGCTTCGATGCGGGTCTTGCGCAATGCGGTCTCCGGCATGACCTTTTCCATGTAGAAACGGCCGGTCAGCAGCTTGTTGCGGTAGAAATCGGCGTCGCCGGTGCCCGCAGCAAGGGCCTCGTTGGCGGCCTTCGCCATCTTGGCCCACATGTAGCCGAGAACTACGACACCGAAGAGATGCATGTAGTCGGTCGAACCGGCGCCGGCATTGTCGGGCTTGGCCATGGCGTTCTGCATGAACCACATGGTTGCCGCCTGCAGATCGTTCAAGCCCTTCTTCAGGCTCTTGGTGTAGAAAGACAGGCTTTCGTCGACACGGTTTTCCTCGCAGAAATCACCGATTTCCTTGAACAGCGCCATGACGGCGCGACCGCCATTAGCGCCAAGCTTGCGGCCGACGAGGTCAAGCGCCTGGATGCCGTTGGCGCCTTCGTAGATCATCGCGATGCGGGCATCGCGGACATACTGGCTCATGCCGTGTTCTTCGATATAGCCATGGCCACCAAAGACCTGCTGGGCCATGACCGCATGGTCGAAGCCCTTGTCGGTGAGCACGCCCTTCAGGATCGGCGTCATCAGGCCGAGGATATCGTCGGCCGTCTGCTTCTCGGCGGCATCGCCCGAGCGATGGGCGACGTCGGATTTGAGCGCGGTCCACAGCGTAAAGGCGCGGCCAGCTTCGTTGAACGACTTGATGGTCAACAGCGTACGGCGGATGTCGGGATGCACGATCAGCGGATCGGCCTTCTTTTCCGATGCCTTGACGCCGGACAGCGAGCGGCCCTGGATGCGTTCGCGGGCATAATTTGCTGCATTCTGGTAGGCGATTTCGGCGATCGACAGGCCTTGCAGGCCGACGCCGAGGCGGGCCTCGTTCATCATGACGAACATGGCCGAGAGGCCCTTGTTCTCGGCGCCGATCAGATATCCGGTCGCCTCGTCATAGTTCATCACGCAGGTGGAATTGCCGTGGATGCCCATCTTGTGTTCGATGGCACCGCAGGTGGCGGCATTGCGGGCACCGACCGAGCCATCGTCACCGACCATGAACTTCGGTACGATGAACAGCGAGATGCCCTTGGTGCCTTCCGGCGCGCCCTCGATGCGGGCGAGCACCAGATGGATGATGTTGTCAGTCATGCCGTGTTCGCCGGCGGAGATGAAAATCTTCTGGCCGGAAATCTTGTAGGAGCCATCGGCCTGCGGATCCGCCTTGGTGCGCAGCAGGCCGAGATCGGTGCCGCAATGGGGTTCGGTGAGGTTCATGGTGCCGGACCATGTGCCTTCGACCATCTTGGGCAGATAGGTCTGCTTCTGTGCATCGGAGCCATGCACGAGAATGGCGGCGATCGCGCCCTGGGTCAGACCAGGATACATCATCAACGCCATATTGGCGGACGACATGTATTCGCCGACGGCGACATGCAGCGTGTAGGGCAGGCCCTGGCCGCCGAACTCCGGCGGGACAGCAAGGCCGAGCCAACCACTCTGGCAATAGGCGTCATAGGCTTCCTTGAAACCCTTGGGCACGGAGACCGTGGCGTCGTCGTGGCGGGTGCAGCCTTCCTGGTCGCCGGAGAGATTGAGCGGGAAGAGCTGCTCCTCGGCCAGCTTGGCGGCTTCGCCGACGATCGCCTCGACCATATCCGGGGTCGCGTCCTCGAAGCCCGGCAGATTGTTGTACCGGTCGAAGCCGAGCACGTCGTTCAGGATGAAAAGCGTATCGTTTACGGGGGCCTTGTAGACAGGCATCGGGTATCTTCCTCCAAAGACATGGTTCCGAGATATCGGACTGGTTCTAGCTTATACAAATAATTGACGTGCGCGTAAACGTCAAAATTTATGGGTCGCCCATATTTTACCGATGGCAACCGGCACCCTCCCCTGCACCTTCCTCCCGCCAGCGCTTGCACCGGCTGCTATTCTCGCCCCTGCTCCAGCTGCAACTCTGACTACAACTTTGCCCAAAACTCTGGCTGCAACTCCACGTCAGCAGCATGGCGCAAAAGTCTGAGCAAATCCTCTTCGATGCGATCGCACGGAGTGCAGGCTGGCAGGTGCTGCTTGCGCGGGGCATTTCAGAGAAAGTTAAAGTTTTTTAGGGCCGGGTTAACGGCTTCTTTACCATGTTTCATGAAAGGTTGCTTTTGAAAGCTGGCGATCCGCGTGCCTTGCACCCGTCGCTGCCACGTCCTTCGGAAACAACCGAAAAGACAGGCGGGACAAGAACAAGACGCTCGGAACAAAGGCTCGACAGCGGCAGACGCAGCCGAGCGGAGTAACCGTCGGCCATCATCGAAGCGAGCAGAACCATGAACGGATCTCGATCACCCTCTCAACGTCCCGGCGGCACATCCTCGCTGGACGCGTTGAGTCGTACCATCGAGGGTCTCGAGGCGCGGATCGACGGACTGATCGGTCAAGGCGGACGCAACCGTCCGGTGGAAGAGCCGAAGTCGCGTGCGCCGGAGCCGTCCTCCAGGCCGCAGCGCGAGTTTCGCGATCCGCTGGCGGAAATCCGCGAACGCCAGCGCCTGCTGGAAGAAAGCCGCAACCGGGCGCCAGAGCGCACCCCCTATCGCAGCGAGACTGCCGTGCCTGCTGCAACTGCGCAACCTGCGCTGCGGGAACCAGCACCATCCTACCGCGAGCCGCTTCCGCCGCTGCGCGAGACACCTCAGTCGCTGCGCGAGATGGGGGGTGACCGCTTTGCCACGCGCTCCGATCGCCGGGCCGAAATCGGCAGCCGTGACATTACCGAGGCGCTGCTCGGTCTGCGCCAGGAACTGAAGCAGGACATTGCCGAGAGCATGGCACGCGAGATTGCCGGCCTGCGCCACGAGATGCGCAGCATTCGAACACTGGCCGAGGAAAGCCGGCCGAACGAGGACATGCGCGCCGACTTCGCCAAGCTTGCCGACAGCATTCAACAGCTCGATGCCGCCAAGGCGCCGGGTGCCGATGGGTTGCAGGCGGAATTCAACGAGTTGCGCTCGCTGATGGATGGCCTGGCCCGCGAGGATTCCGTTGCGCGCATGGAGCGTCGCTGGAGCGATGTCGAGGTACGTCTCGGCGAACTCGACACATCGGCGATGCGCGAGGAGATCATCCGGCTGGCAGACCGGCTGGACGATATCAAGGCGCATCTCGGCACGATGGGGGACACGCGCGCCATCCGCGCGCTGGAAGAAAAGCTGATCACGGTCGCGGCCGCCCTCGAGCATATCGGCGCGCATATCGACCCGAACGAACGCATGGTGATGGAGCAGTTTGCCGGCATCGACATGCGCCTCGACGAAATCACAAGGGCGATCGCCGCCGGCAGCCGCAGCACGACGGCTAGCACCGACACGGCCACCCTGCACCGGCTGGAAGACCGGCTGGCCGGCCTTGCCCGACAGATCGAAGTCTTGAACGACCGCCGCGATCCGCAGACGGATGCCTCGGACGAACTGGCCCATCGGCTCGAGCTGTTGACGATGCGCATCGAACAGCTGTCGACCAGCCAGAGCACCGCGCCGCTGGAAGACCGTCTCGACCAGCTCTCCTACATGCTGGAGAGAACACAGACGCCGGTGCCGGCCCCGGAACTGACGGGTTATCTCGCCGACATTTCACGCAAGATCGACGCACTGGACAACGGATCGGTCAACGATCGGCTGGCCGACAGGCTCGAGGTTCTGGCACGACGGATCGAGGAACTGGATCTGCCGGTGGCCGCCACCGCACAGATCGACGACAGCGCATTCCGCGACCTGGAAGACCGGCTGAATGCCGTCGTCTACCGGCTCGAGGAAACCAGCGCATCCACGCCGGCGTCCGACGGCGCCAGCCTGCGTGGGCTCGAAGAGCAGATCGCCCATCTGTCGATGTTGATCAGCCAGCCGTCGAACGATCCGGAAGTCGCAGGGCGGATTTCGGCACTGGAAGACTATGTCGCAACCAGCGACGAATACATTATCGAAGCCGCCCGACAGGCTGCCGAGACGGTGATGGCGAATTTTGCTCATCGCGGATCGTCTTCCGCTGCAAGCACGGCCGACCTCAGCGCGCTCACGGCATTGTCGGACCACCTGCGGCAACTCGAAGACTTCTCGCGCAATTCGGAAGAGCGGACCCACCGCACGTTTGAAGCCCTGCATGGGACGCTGGTGCAGATTGCCGGCCGTCTCGACGAATTGCAGGACGGCGCCCAGAGGCATGAACCCGCTCTGTTTGCACAGGCTCCGATTGCCCAGCATCAGGACCGACGCCCGGAGCCGGCGCACGCGGAGCCGGTACGCTCCGGGACTGTACGCCACCCGGTCATGGCCGAGATGGCGACGACAACCGAAGCGGCCGTCACCGAAGCCCACCCGATCGATGCCGAATTGCAGGCAGCCGCCGATGCCTTTGCCGAAACGATGACAGCCCTGCCGGTCATCCAGTCTGCCAGAAACGAAAAGAAACCGGCCAAGCCGAGCCTGCTTGCCGGACTGGGCAAGAAGCTTCTGCCCTCGAAGAAGGAGCCGAAGCCAGCCGAGACCCGGCAGTTGATCGATCCGGTTCCCTCGATCGATCCGGTCGACATGGTTTCGGCCGATGAAGACAACGAGTTGCTGGAGCCAGGTTCGGGCGCACCCGACGTGCGCAAGATCCTGGAACGGGTTCGCGCCAGCCAGCAGGCACCGCGCAACGACGCCAGCGGCAAGGACGGCACCGATCGGACCGATTATATCGCTGCCGCCCGACGCGCCGCCCAGGCCGCCGCGATGGAAATGGACCGCGCGCAGAAGGCGCCGCCGGCGGCACGCGCCGTTGCCGGTGCCAAGGCGAAGGCCACGGCTACGGGCGCGGAAAAGGCATCCCTCTTCGGTCGCTACCGCCGGCCGATCCTGATGGCCGTCGGCGCGATCCTGCTGGCTGCCATGGCCATGCCGCTGATCAACACGTTGACGCGCGACGACAGCGACAGCCAGCAGCCAGCGCCGATCGAGGCGCCTGCGGCAGACGAAAACAGCCAGATCGAGCAGGCGCCCGGCGCAATCGACACTGCGACCCTGGACACCACGGCTGCCGATGCGTCCACGACCATCAACACCAGTGCTGCCCCGACCGAGGCCGCGATGGCCGTTCCCGGCCTTGAAACGACCGCTGCGCCGGAGGTGCCGGCAACGACAGCGCCTGCAACAGACGCGATCGAACCGGAGATACCGGCGGCAGACGCGACTGTCGGCGAGACGCAGGCTGCGGCCGAACCGGCATCAGCGCTGATGGCACCAACGGAGACGGCACCGCCGCAGGCGCTGGACAGCAATCCCGCACCGGCTGCCGAAACCTCTACGCTTGCACCGCCGCCGGCTGAGACCAAGGCGGCAGCCATCGTGGTTCCGGCGACGATTACCCCGCCATCGCTGTCGATTGCCGCCAAGGACGGCGATCCTGTGGCGCTGTTCGAGATCGGCGCGCGTTATACCGATGGTCGCGGCGTGACCAGCGATTTCGCCGAGGCGGCCAAGTGGTACCAGCTGTCGGCCGATCGTGGTTTCGTGCCGGCGCAGTACCGGCTGGCCAATCTGTATGAAAAGGGAACCGGCGTGCCGCGCGACATCGCGACCGCCAAGCGCTACTACGAGATGGCGGCCAATGCCGGCAATGCCAGCGCGATGCACAATCTCGCCGTGCTGTTTGCGTCCGGCGCCGACGGCGCGCAGGACTATGCCAAGGCGGTGGAGTGGTTCGAGAAGGCTGCCGAATTCGGCATTTCCGACAGCCAGTTCAATCTGGCCATCCTCTATGCGCGCGGCAATGGCGTGAAGCAGGATCTCACCGCCTCCTACAAATGGTTCGCCGTGGCGGCCAAGGAAGGCGACAAGGATGCGGCGCAGAAACGCGACGAGGTCGCCAATGCGATGAAGCCGGACCAGCTGGAGCGCGCCCGCGCCGAGGTGGACCTGTGGAAGGCAAAGCCCGTCGATACCGATGCCAATTCCGTCAACACACCGGACGAATGGGCCGGCAAGGGCCTGAAAACGGCCAGTGTCGACATGAAGAAGGCGATCTTCAACATCCAGGCGATCCTGAACAAGAACGGCTTCGACACCGGCAAGCCGGACGGCGTGATGGGTGCCAAGACCGTGACGGCGATCAAGGCTTTCCAGACGTCGATCGGAGAACAGCCGACCGGTCAGGTTTCGGATAAACTGGTCAATGCGCTGCTCGCACGCAACAAATGACGGCACCGTCATAAAAGGCGGAAAATCAGGGCTTATGGGTGGCTGCAGAATTGACTTGCAGCCCTCACGGGCGCAAGAAAAGACCAGCCTGGGATCAAATCCAATCAAGGACTTGCGCCCGTTTTAGACGATTTGTGAAACGGGCCGCGATCCGGTCTCCAGAGATCCGCGCCGAGAGCGCGGATAATCGCATTTGAGGTCAGCGCGTGACGATCTATCTGCCGATCGCCGAATTGTCGGTGAATATCTTCATCATCCTCGGCATGGGCGCGGCTGTCGGCTTTCTCTCGGGCATGTTCGGCGTCGGCGGCGGCTTCCTGATCACGCCGCTTCTAATCTTCTACAACATCCCGCCGGTGGTCGCGGTTGCAACCGGGGCCAACCAGGTGGTGGCCTCATCGGTCTCGGGCGCGATCACGCATTTCCGCCGTGGCTCGCTGGACATCAAGCTTGGCATCGTCCTGCTGATCGGGGGCCTAGCGGGCGCGACCGTAGGCGTGGTGATCTTCTCCTGGCTGAGGCGTCTTGGTCAGCTCGACCTGATCATCTCGCTGCTCTACGTCGTCTTTCTCGGTACGGTCGGTGGACTGATGCTGATCGAAAGCCTGCGCGCCATGCGCCGGGCATCGCGCAATGAAACGATCTCGCTGAAGCGGCCCGGACAGCACAACTGGGTGCATCGCCTGCCGTTCAAGATGCGCTTCAAGAAATCGAAGATCTATCTGAGCGTCATTCCGCTGCTCGCGTTGGGTTTTGCCATCGGCATCCTGACCTCGATCATGGGTGTCGGCGGCGGCTTCATCATGGTACCGGCGATGATCTATCTCCTGCGCATCCCGACCAATGTGGTCGTCGGCACCTCGCTGTTCCAGATCATCTTCACCACGGCCTATACGACGATCGTGCAGGCGGCGACGAACTTTTCGGTCGATATCGTGCTGGCTTTCGTGCTGATGGTGGCCGGCGTGATCGGCGCACAATATGGCGTGCGCGTTGGGCAGAAGCTGCGTGGCGAGCAGTTGCGCGCGCTGCTCGGGCTGCTGGTTCTCGCCGTCGGGGTGCGCCTGGCGATCGAACTGGTCGTGCCGCCAGAAGACATCTATTCTCTGGCGATCGGGGGCTGACATGCTGATGAAGCTGATCGCAGCCGCCGCCTTTTCCGCCTGCATCGCAGCCGCCCTGCCGGCTGCGGCGCAAAACCCGCTGGCCGCCGAGATCATCGGCCAGGAAACGCTCGACATCGGCACGTCGACCAGCGAAATCGCCATCACCTCGGATTTTTCCGGCGCAGACCTGACGATTTTCGGGGCGCTGGCCAATGCCGACCAGCTGCTGCTCGCCATCGGTCAGTATGATGTGGTGGTGACGCTGGAGGGACCGCGCGACTGGACAACGGTGCGGCGCAAGGAGCGGATGTTCGGGATCTGGGTCAACCGTACCTCGATGACCTTCGAGCAGATGCCGACCTCCTATTCCCTGGCGAGCACGCGGCCGGTGAGCGAGATCGCGTCCGCCGCGACGCTGACCCAGCTCGGCATCGGCATCGAACACCTGGCCCTGACGCCGACCGGCTACCTGAGCAATGCCGCCAATCTCGGCGAATTCCGCGATGCCTTCCGGCGTCTGAAGCAGACGGCGGGGCTCTACCAGGGCGACACGAACGGCGTGCGCTTCGTCTCGTCGAGCCTGTTCAAGGCGACGTTGCAGCTGCCGGCGAATATTCCAGATGGGGTGCATATGGTGCATGCCTATCTGTTCAAGTCGGGCGAATTCATCACCGAACGGGAATTGCCGCTGCGGGTGATCAAGACCGGGCTCGAGGATGCGATCACCCAGGCCGCCCACCAGCAGCCGCTGTTTTACGGCATGTTCTCGGTGATGCTGGCGCTGATCACCGGCTGGCTGGCGAGCCTGATCTTCCGCAAGGACTGAAGACGTCTCACCCGAGCAGATTGCCGAAACGTACCGAATAGATGCGGTCGCGGCCGAGCAGGTGGGCGATCAGGTCGGCGCGGGCAAACAGGCCGGTGAAGGCCTTGTGGCGCAGGTCAAGGCCGCCGGTCAGGACGCCGAAGGCCGGCATCAGCAGGCGGGTGCCGTCGGTGGCGAAACACGGGCGGCGGACGGATTTTTCCCGGCGGCGCACGGTGGCGCAGGGGTGCAGATGACCGGCGATCTCGCCGGCGCCATGGGCAAGCGACGGCTCGTGGCGGAAGGTGAGGCCCGACAGGGCGATCTCGTCGGCAGACATTCCCAGCAGATCGGTGGTGCCATCCGGATCATGGTTGCCGTTGATCCAGATCCATTCGCGGCCACGCGCCATGGAGGCGATCATCTCGCGGAACGGCAACGGCATCAGGGCGGAGCCGGCGCGATCATGGAAATTGTCGCCGAGGCTGATGACGGTCTTCGGCTGGTAGCGGGCGATCACCGCATCGAGCAGCTTCAGCGTGGCGAGCGTGTCATAGGGCGGCAGGAGCTGGCCGCGACGGGCAAAGGCGGCTGCCTTTTCCAGATGCAGGTCCGAGACGACGAGAAGGTCGAGATCGGGGAAATAGAGCGCACCCGACAGATCGGCAAAGCCAAGCTGTCCGGCGATCACAAGGCTTGCGCGCCGTGTCTCATCCTCTTCTTCACCGATTGCCCGTGCCAGTCTGTTCATGCGGCTCTTCTAACGTGTTTCGGTGCGGATGCCAGCCCTGTTCGGGCCAGTCCTGTTCAGGCCAAGCCTGTTCACGCCAGGGCTTCCGCCATCAGATCTTCGGCGGCATAGGCCAGCAGGTGTTCCTGGGCATCGCCGGCGACAGGTTCCTTGCCTATCTCCATCATGACGGGTACCGCCAGCGGCGAGATCTGCTCCAGGCGTTTGTGCAGGATATGTCCCTTGATTCGTTTTAGCATATCGGCAAGCCGGGCGATGTCCAAAAGTCCGGCGGCGGCATCCTGTCGCGTGGCCTGCATCAGGATATGGTCCGGCTCGTGGGTGCGCAGAACGTCGTAGATCAGGTCGGCGGAGACCGTGACCTGGCGGCCGGACTTTTCCTTGCCGGGATGGCGTTTGTCGATCAGGCCGGCGATGACGGCGCAGGTGCGGAAGGTGCGCTTGAGCATCCAGCTTTCGTTGAGCCAGGCTTCGAGATCGTCGCCGAGCATGTCCTCGTCGAAGAGATCCGACAGGCTCAGCGCCTTGCGGGCGATCATCGAGCCCATGTCCTCCAAACCCCAAATGGCCAGCGCATAGTCTGTCGCGACAAAGCCGAGCGGCTTGGCGCCCCGGCGCTCCAGGCGGCGGGTGAGCAGCATGCCGAGCGTCTGGTGGGCGAGCCTGCCCTCGAAGGCATAGATCACCATGTAGAAGCGCTCGCCGCGCGGGAATGTCTCGATCAACAGGTCGCCGCGCTTCGGCAGGACGGATTTTTCCTGCTGCAACGCCAGCCAGTCACGCACCTGGTCGGGAAGCTTGGCGCGGCGGGCGGGATCGTCGAGCATGGCGCGGACCTGATCGGCAAGATAGGTCGACAGCGGGAACTTGCCGCCGGCATAGGCGGGGATCTTCGGATCCTGGGAGAAGGCATTGGAGACAAGGCATTCATTGTCGCGGATGCCCTCGAAGCGCAGGACCTTGCCGGCAAACAGGAAGGTGTCGCCCGGGGTCAGCTGTTCGAAGAAATACTCCTCGACCTTGCCGAGCGTCATGCCGCCACGGCCGATCGAGCCCAGGTGATTGCGCTTGACGAGGCGGACATTGAGCATCGGCATCTCGACGATGGTGCCGAGGTTGAGGCGGTATTGCTGGGCGACGGCCGGATTGGAGACGCGCCAGGTGCCGTCGGCGGTCAGGCGGATGCGGGCATAGCGCTCATAGGTCTTCAGCGCATAACCGCCGGTGGCGACAAACTCGACGATGCGGGCAAAGGTTTCACGCGGCAATGCTGCATAGGGAAGCGCGCTCACCACCTCCTCATAGAGATCGTCTTCGACAAAGGGGGCCGCACAGGCCATGCCGAGCACGTGCTGGGCAAGCACATCGAGCGAACCTTCGCCGACCGGCGGTGTATCCTGGGCGCCGATATAATTGGCATCGAGCGCCGCCTGACATTCCATGACCTCGAACCGGTTGGCCGGAACGAGGATGGCGCGGGACGGCTCGTCCATGCGGTGATTGGCGCGGCCGATGCGCTGGGCGAGCCGCGAGGCGCCCTTGGGCGCGCCGACATGCACGACGAGGTCGACATCACCCCAGTCGATGCCGAGATCGAGCGTCGAGGTGGCGACGACGGCACGCAGCTTGTTTTCGGCCATGGCGGCCTCGACCTTGCGACGCTGGGACACATCGAGCGAACCGTGATGCAGTGCGATCGGCAGGTTATCGTCATTGACCGTCCACAGTTCCTGGAAGAGCATTTCGGCCTGGGAGCGCGTATTGACGAAAAGCAGCGTCGTCTGGAAATCCTTCAGCACCTTGTAGAGATCGGGGATGGCATAGCGGGCCGAATGGCCCGACCAGGGGATGCGCTCCTCCGTCTCCAGGATGGTGATGTTCGGCTTGGCGCCCCCATCGACGGTGATCACGCCGGATTCCGCCGTTGCATCCCGCGGCTGGGCGATAAGCCAGCGGCGCAGGTCGAGCGGTTCGGCGACCGTTGCCGACAGGCCGATGGTCTGGAGACCGGGCGCCAGCCGGCGCAGGCGGGCAAGGCCAAGCGACAGAAGATGGCCGCGCTTGGAGGTGACCAGCGAATGCAGTTCGTCGAAGATGACGTAGCGCAAGTCCTTGAAGAAACGTCCGGCATCGGCATGGGAGATCAGCAGCGCCAGCTGCTCGGGTGTGGTCAGGAGGATATCCGGTGGATTGAGCTTCTGGCGCTGGCGCTTGGCTTGCGGCGTATCGCCGGTGCGGTTCTCTACGGAAATAGCCAGCCCCATTTCGGTCACCGGCTTCATTAGATTGCGTTCGATATCGACGGCGAGCGCCTTCAGGGGCGAGATGTAGAGCGTGTGAATGCCGGTAAACGCGGATCCCGGAGGCAGCTTGCCGCGCTCGGTGAGTTCGGTGAGCGCCGGCAGGAAGCCAGCGAGCGTCTTGCCGGCACCGGTCGGGGCGATCAACAGCAGGCTTTCGCCCGACCGTGCGCGGGTGAGCAATTCCAGCTGATGGGCGCGCGGCTGCCAGCCCTTTTCGCCAAACCAGCGAAGGAAGGGGGCAGGCAGAAAAATCTCGGCGGCGTGATTCATCAACACTCTCTCAACCTAGCGCAGTGGCGGCGAAAAAGAAGCGTCCTTGACAACCGCAATAATCACGGATAAATATTATCCACGATAAAGGAGCAAGTGATGAAACTCAGCGACGGCATAGAACAGGCCATCCACTGCATGACGATGCTGGCCAGCCTTGAAGAGGGCAGCACGCTTTCGGCAGCAGCCCTTGCGGAGTTTCATGGCGTGTCGCCGAGCTATCTGCTGAAACATCTGCAGGCGCTGTCTGCTGCCGGGCTGGTTGCCACCGTTCCCGGCCCGAAGGGCGGCTATCGCCTCGGCCGGGCAGCCGATGAGATCACCCTGTTCGACATCGTCATTGCCGTGGAAGGACCACAACCGGCCTTTCGCTGTAACGAAATCCGCCAGCGGGGGCCCAATCCCCTTCCCGCCCGGTATTTCGACAAACCCTGCGGAATTGCCGCCGCGATGCTGGCGGCGGAGCGGGCCTACCGCTCGGAACTGAAGAAAACCAGCATCGCGGATCTAATCAACGATCTGACGGCAACAGACGATGGGGGAATTGCCGCACGCGGCTGTGCCTTCCTCGACATCAACGAACGCAAAGCCGCCCGCTGAAGGGCCA
Organism: Rhizobium sp. PDO1-076; assembly: GCF_000247475.1. Classification (GTDB taxonomy): domain Bacteria; phylum Pseudomonadota; class Alphaproteobacteria; order Rhizobiales; family Rhizobiaceae; genus Allorhizobium. Next base: position 16,370 of record NZ_AHZC01000398.1, read on the forward strand.
TCCTGAAAGGAACCATCATGCATCCCCGTCTCGATATGCAGAAGGCAGCACCCGCCGCCTTCAAGGCCGTGCTCGGCCTGGAAAACTACGTTCAGTCCAGCGGCCTTGCCCGCTCGGAAATCCACCTGATCAAGCTGCGCGCCTCGATCATCAACGGCTGTGCCTTCTGCGTCGACATGCATATCAAGGAATCCCGCCATGACGGGCTGTCCGAGCAGTGGACCAACATGATGTCGGTCTGGCGGGAATCGCCGGTCTATTCGGCCCGCGAACGCGCCCTGCTCGGCTGGGTCGATGCGGTGACGAACCTTGCCGGCACCGGCGCACCCGACGCTGACTTCGAGGCCCTGAAGGCGCATTTCAGCGAAACCGAAATCGCCAATATCACAGTGGCAATCGGTGCCATCAATGTGTGGAACCGGCTCGCCGTCGGCTTCCGCTTTCAGCATCCGATCGACAAGCCGCGCGCAGCGGCCTGAGGTCGGTCCCGAAAGACAATAGATTGGAAGGCGGCGCAATTTCTGCGCCGCCTTGCCTCGTTTGCAGACCGACTGGCGGTCAGGCCGCCAGGTCGAGCACGATACGGCCGTCGATCTGGCCCTTTTCCATGCGCTTGAAGATGTCGTTGATGTTCTCGAGCTTGTCCCAGGAGAAATGCGAGGCCACCTTGCCCTCGCCGGCAAATTGCAGGCTCTCCTCGAGATCCTGGCGGGTGCCGACGATCGAGCCACGCACGGTGATGCGCTTCAGCACCGTCTCGAAGACCGGCAACGAGATGAAGCCCGGCGGCAGGCCGACCAGCGCCATCGTGCCCTTCGAGCGTAGGAAGCCATAGGCCTGTTCCATCGCTTTGGGCGACACAGCCGTGACCAGCGCGCCATGCACGCCGCCGGTTGCCTTCTGCACCTGTTCGATCGCATCCCCGGCCGTGCCATTGACGACGATATCGGCACCCAAGTCCTTGGCGAGCTTCAGCTTGTCGTCAAAAATGTCGGCAGCGACGACATGCATGCCCATTGCCTTGGCATATTGCACGGCCATGTGGCCGAGACCGCCGATGCCGGAAATGACGACCCATTCGCCGGGGCGCACTTCGGTTTCCTTCAGGCCCTTGTAGACGGTGACGCCGGCGCAGAGGATCGGGGCTGCCGCGCCGAATTCGAGATTGTCCGGCAGGCGGCCGACAAAATCGGGATCGGCGAGGCCATATTGGGCAAAGGTGCCGTTGACCGAATAGCCAGTGTTCTGCTGGCTGCCGCACAGGGTCTCCCAGCCGGTCCGGCAAGGATTGCAGCAACCGCAGGCGGTGTGCAGCCAAGGCACGCCGATGCGGTCGCCTTCCTTGATGCGGGAGACGCCGGCACCCAGTTTGGCGACATAACCTGTGCCTTCGTGGCCGGGAATGAACGGCGGATTGGGCTTGACCGGCCAGTCGCCGTTGGCGGCATGCAGGTCGGTATGGCAGACGCCCGTCGCCTCGTATTTCACCAGGATCTGGCCCGGACCGGGTTCGGGGATGGGGTGTTCTTCAATTACCAGCGGCTTGCCGAACGCACGCACCACCGCAGCTTTCATTGTCGATGCCATCATATCCTCCAGTCAAATTTGACGATTGCCCCATTGCATGGGCCATACCCCGCGGGATCGCCCGGCGGGTATGACAGGAGACTATGCGCGTATGGAGAGAAGGCGATTGATCAGTGTCAATCTGTCGGCAATTTCATCGAAATGACATGAAACAGTCTTGAGCCAAGGTGGCGGGGGAGATTTCCCCCCCGCCGGCAAGCTCAGGCGAGGTTCTTCTTGAGAAACTCGACCGTGCGCGACCAGGCGAGATCGGCGGCGGCCTTGTCGTAGCGGGCCGACGAGGTGTCGTTGTTGAAGGCGTGGTTGACGCCGTCATAGACGAACAGCTCATAGGTCTTGCCATTGGCATCGAGCGCTGCCTTGTAGGCGTCGATGCCGGCATTGATGCGCTCGTCGAGCCCGCCATAGTGCAACATCAGCGGCGCCTTGATCGACGGCACGTCTTCAGCCGGCGCCTGGGCACCATAATAGGCGACGCCGGCTCCCAGTTCCGGCGAGGCAACCGCCATGCGGTTGACCATGCCGCCGCCCCAGCAGAAGCCGATCGCGCCGACCTTGCCATTGGTCTTTTCATGACGGCTGAGGAAAGCGCGGGTCGCCTCGCCATTGGCAACGGTCGCGACCATGTCGAGGCCGGAGAACATTTCGCGGGCCTGATCCTCGTTTTCCGGCGTGCCGCCCAAGGGAGAGAGGAAATCCGACGCAAGCGCCACGAAGCCTTCCAGCGCCATGCGCCGGGCGACATCGCGGATATGCGGGTTGAGGCCGCGGTTTTCATGGATGACGATGACGGCCGGGAGCCTGTCGGTCGCACCCTTGGGCATCACCAGATAGCCTTTCATCTCGCCGCCGGCACCCGGATAGGTGATGTCCTGCGCTTCGAGACGATCATCGGCTTCCGGAACGATGGTGGCATTCGCCTGGTTGGCGGCCAGAAGCGGCATGATGGCGGCGGCCGCAGCACCGGTGCCGGCGAGCCGGGTCAGCTTTTCCATGAAACCACGGCGATCGAGCGTCAGGTGGGTGTATTCATCATAGGCGTTGATCATCGCCTGGGTAATCTTCGGCTTGTCCATGTTCTTCTCCCACGTTGAATTCAACACCGGGAAAGATAGGCGTGGCGGCTGCCAAGCCCAGACAAAACTGCGTTACCACAGGTTCACGAAAAGGCCATCCACGCCACAAGCCAGACCCAGAGGGCAAACAGCGCCGCAAAGCCCAGGCCGAACAGCGGCCGGCGCAGATGCAGCCGGTTCCCGAAGACATGCACATAGGCATGGGCGCAACGCGTCGCGACGAAGAACCAGGCCAGCACCACGGCGACCAGATTGTCGGCTTGTGTGATGTAGAGCAGAATCGAGACGGCATAAAACAGGATCGGCAGCTCGAACTGGTTGGCGATCGATCTGTTGACCACGCGGCTTTCCTCGGGCTCGGCCAGGTTCTCGCGAAAGGCGATACGCTCCACCTTGCCCGAGCGCACGACCTGGCTCCGGCGCAGGACCAGCAGCGCGTAGAGGCAGAAGACGAGGAAGACATGGGCGACCAGGGGCCAGAACATTTCAAAACCGGTCATGGCAAAATCCTTGTTCAAATCACTGTCATGAAAAAGCCCGAGGTCGTTGCCGACTTCGGGCCTTGAATATCTCTAGCGGCTTGCAGAAATCATGGACCGCCCGGATAGTTCGGGCTTTCGCGGGTGATCGTCACGCCATGCGGATGGCTTTCGCGCAGGCCGGCGCCGGAAATGCGCACGAAGGTGGCCTTTTCCTGGAAATCCTTGATGTCCTTGCCGCCGACATAACCCATGGCGGCCTTCAGGCCGCCGGCGAGCTGGTGCAGCACAGCCGAAACCGGACCCTTGTAGGGAACCTGGCCTTCGATGCCTTCCGGCACCAGTTTCAGCGTGTCGCGCACTTCCGCCTGGAAGTAACGATCCGCCGAGCCGCGTGCCATGGCGCCCACAGAACCCATGCCGCGATAGGCTTTGAAGGAGCGGCCCTGGTAGAGATAGACTTCGCCCGGGCTTTCGTCGGTGCCGGCGAGCAGCGAGCCGACCATGACGGCCGATGCGCCGGCGGCAATAGCCTTGGCCACGTCGCCGGAGAACTTGATGCCGCCATCGGCGATGACAGGAATGCCGTGCTTGTTGGCTTCCTCGACCGCCGCCATCACGGCTGCAAGCTGCGGAACGCCTACGCCGGCGACGATACGCGTGGTGCAGATCGAGCCCGGGCCGATGCCGACCTTGATGCAATCGGCACCGCTGTCGATCAGGGCGCGGGTGCCTTCGCTGGTGGCGACATTGCCGGCAATGATGCGAATGGCGTTCGACATCTTCTTCACTTCGGCAACCGCGTCCAGCACCTTCTGGCTATGGCCGTGGGCGGTATCGACGACGATCACGTCGACGCCGGCCTCGATCAGGCGCTCGGCGCGTTCGCGGCCATCGTCACCGGTGGAGATGGCGGCGGCGACGCGCAGGCGGCCTTGCGCATCCTTGGCGGCATGGGGATTGAGCTGCGACTTCTCGATGTCCTTGACGGTGATCAGGCCGACGCAACGGCCTTCATTGTCGACCACGACCAGCTTTTCGATGCGATGGGTATGCAGCAGGCGTTTTGCCTCCTGCTGCTCGACGCCATCCCTGACGGTGATCAGGTTCTGATGGGTCATCAGCTCGTGGATCTTCTGGCTCGGATCAGACGCGAAACGCACGTCGCGGTTGGTCAGGATGCCGACAAGGCGGCCCGGGCGACCACCGTTCTCGACGACCGGAATGCCGGAAATGCCATGCGACTTCATCAGCGACAGCGCTTCGGCCAACGTCGCATCCGGGCCGATGGTGACCGGGTTGACGACCATGCCGCTTTCGAATTTCTTGACCTGACGGACCTCTTCGGCCTGCTCGATCGGAGTCAGATTGCGATGGATGACGCCCATGCCGCCGGATTGTGCCATGGCAATCGCCAGACGGCTTTCGGTGACGGTGTCCATCGCCGACGACAGGATCGGCAGCGACAGGTCGATGTCCTTGGCAATGCGGGTGGCGATATTGGTCTGACCCGGCATGATCTCGGAATGGCCGGGCTGCAGCAGCACATCGTCGAAGGTAAGCGCTTCTGCGCCGGTTGCCGAAATTACGATGCGTGCCATTGCCATTTCCTTCGTTTGATAAAAAGCCGGAGGCTCCGGGACGAAATATACGTCCGGCTGCTCCTGCAAAAACTGCTTGGAAGTTGGCGAGGGCTGGTAACACGTTCATGACAGGAAGGGAATAGCAAAATGGATTTCACCCGTAACGCCCGGATTTCTGCGCCTGCCGCGATCAAAACTCGCGTTTAACGGGAATTAAATCATGCTAATGAAGAGATCTTCAAGTGTTCTCCGCTAGAAGAGCCTGGATCGCGCCGAAAACGGCCGGCATCTGAATAAAAAGCAAGATCAAAACGGGGGACACGACACATGACAGCAATCAGAAAACGCGCAGTTGCGCATGAGAACCAATTTGCCCGCGATCAGGAACTCCTGTTCAAGACGGAAGCACGCCGCAATGCGCTGATCGGCCTCTGGGCGGCATCCGTGATCGGCGACGGCGACGGCGAGGCCTATGCAAAGGAACTGGCCATGACGGCGGTCGAAGGCGAGCACAAGGTGCTGGAACGCCTGCGCCATGATTTCGATGCTGCCGGCGTGGCCGTGCTCGACACCGACATTCAGGACCGCATGGTCTCGATGCTGCGCACGGCAGCCGAGGATCTCTACAAGGGCCGGTAATTGCTGCTGTCGTGACATTCAAAGGCCTGCACGCGATCTCGCGATGCAGGCCTTTTTCAGGTTTCTGACCCAATCCGGTCAGATGTCGAACTGATAGGCCTTGGGCACGAAGCGGTAGCCCTGGTCGACCTTCTCGACATAGCCGACCGCCGGGAACGGCATGTGATAACCGAGGAAGGCGAGCTTGTCGGTTGCCAGCATGTCGAAGACCTTCTTGCGGCTTGCGGCGGCAGCAGTCTTGTCCATATCGAACCGCACTTCCCAATCCGGGCGCTGCAACGACAGGACGAAGTGGTTTGCCGTATCGGCGGTCAGGACGAGCTGTCGGCCTTCCGATTCCACACTGTAGATCATGTGGCCCGGCGAATGGCCGAAGGCGGCCATGCCGGTGATGCCGGACACGACTTCTCCGCCATCGCCGATGAAGGTCATCTTGTCGGCCAGCGGCTTTACATTGGCGAGCACGCCCTTGTGACCGCCTTCGGCCGGTGTGCCGGCGCGGGCCGGATCGACCCAGAAATCATATTCCGTCTGGCCGGTGATATAACGCGCATTGGGAAAGGCCGGCGCGCCGCCTTCCATCAGGCCGCCGATGTGGTCGCCATGCAGATGGGTGAGCACGACGATGGTGACGTCCTCGCGCTTGTAGCCGGCAGCGGTCAGCCCTTCCAGCAAACGGCCATTGCCATTGGCGCGGCCGGCTTCGCCAAAGCCGGTATCGAACAGGATGACATCCGAACCGGTGTTGACCAGGGTCGGCGAGAAGCTGTTGACGAACTTGTCGGCAGGCAGGAAATTGGCTTCGAGCAGAGCGCCGACGACTTCCGGCGTCTGGTTGGTGCCGAATATCTCCTGCGGATTGTCCGAGGGACGCGCGCCATCCTTGACGACGACGATCTCGAACGTGCCGACCTTGAATCGATGGGTCTCGGGCGGCATGGCATGATTGATATCCATCGAGGTATCGGCTCCGGTCTGCGCGCTCGCCGCGGCCATGATCATCGGCGATGCCAGAGCGACACCCGCGCCACCCAGCAACATTCTTCTCTTTAGCGAAATCATTGAAAACTCCCTCGTTGAACACTCCTCTGCCCGGCAAGCCAAGCTCTCGTGGCGAGATAGGGTTGCCGGCGCCGGAGGAAAGTCGCCTCACACCATCGTGATCCGCAGATTCGAAGAGACATGGAACAATCGGTGCCGCTCAGGCATGTCTGCTGGGCAGCTCATCATCCGGTGGCGAACGCGCGGGAGACGATTTCGCAGCGGTCGCGAATAGGATAGAAGACGCTCCACACACCCTGCCCGCCGCATTCCCCAGGACAATTCGATGAACCGCATCACACCGCTGATCCTTGCCGTTGCACTGTTCATGGAGCAGATGGATTCCACGGTGATCGCCACGGCACTGCCGACGATTGCCGCCGATCTGCATGTCGGCCCTATCACCCTGAAGCTGGCACTGACCGCCTATATGGTGGCATTGGCGATCTTCATCCCGATCAGCGGCTGGATGGCGGATCGCTTCGGTGCAAAACGCATTTTCCGCGCGGCGATCGTCGTCTTCATGCTGGGCTCGGTGTTCTGCGCCATCTCCGGCTCGCTGACCACCTTTGTCGCGGCGCGGTTCCTGCAAGGCATCGGTGGCGCGATGATGACACCGGTGGGACGTCTCGTGCTGTTGCGCACGACGAAACGCAGCGACCTGGTCTCGGCGATGGCGCTCTTGACCATTCCCGGCCTGCTCGGCCCGATCACCGGACCGCCGGTCGGTGGCTTCATCACCACCTTCTTCAGCTGGCACTGGATCTTCCTGATCAATATCCCGATCGGCCTGGCGGGCCTATGGCTCTCCAGCATCTACCTGCCCGAGATCGACCCGGTGGCCACCGCACCGATCGACTGGAAAGGCTTCGCGCTCAGTTCGATCGCCGCCTCCGGACTGGTCTTCGGACTGTCCGTGATGAGCCTGCCGGGCCTGCCGATCATCGTCGGCATCGGTGCAACGGTGACCGGCCTGCTGTGCCTGCTGCTCTATGTCGGCCATGCCCGCCGGCACGCGGCACCGCTGCTCGACCTCAGCCTGTTTGCCAATCGCAGTTTCCGCGCCTCGATCATCGGCGGCACCGGTTTTCGGCTGGCAGCAGGCGCTACACCGTTCCTGCTGCCGCTGATGCTGCAACTCGGCTTCGGGATGAGCGCTTTTCAATCCGGCATGACCACCTTCATTGCAGCGGTCGGCGCGATCACCACCAAATTCGTAGCGCGGCGCGTCTTTGCGGCTGCTGGCTTCCGCAATATCCTGATCGCGGCCGGCCTGGGCGGCACGTTGACGACCGCCGCCAATGCGTTCTTCACGCCGGCTACGCCGATCGCGGTGATCATGGCGTTCCTGCTGATCGGCGGCTTTTTCCGGTCCTTCTTCTTCACCGGCGTCAACACGCTCGGCTATGCCGAGATCGATGACCAGCATGCCAGCCAGGCCACGTCGCTGACATCGGTGCTACAGCAGATCAGCCTGGCGCTCGGGGTTGCCGTGGCGGCCGCCATTCTCGAAACCAGCACGACGCTGTCGGGCGGTCCGTTGTCGCTCGGTGATTTCCACGTCGCCTTCGCAGTCGTGGCGGGCCTTTCCGTCTTCGCAATCATCCCGTTTTTCGGGCTACCCCGCGATGTCGGATCGGCGGTCTCCGACTATCGCCGACCCACCGAGACTGAGACCGTTGCGGTGAAATGATGCTGTGATCGCCGTTCACGGCGTCTCGCACACGGCCGACAGCTTGTTGCCGTCGGGGTCGCGGACATAGCAGGCATAAAAGCTTGCGTGATAGGGCCTGAGGCCGGGAGCCCCCTCGTCCGTGCCGCCATTGGCGAGCGCTGCCGCATGGAAGGCATCGACCGCAGCGCGGCTTGGCGCATCAAGCGCCGTCATTGCGCCGTTGCCGAAGGTTGCCGGCCTGCCATTGACGGGCGTCAGGACCCAGAGCCGGCAGCGGCTGTCCGCTTCGCTGCCGTAGCCGAGTTCATCGTCTTCAGTCACGCGGCGTGTCACCGAAAGCGTTGCCAGCACGGCATCATAGAAAACCTGCGAGCGGACAAGATCGGTGGAGCCGAGGGTGATGTAAAGCAGCATCCTTGCGTTTTCCCGTCCTGTTGAGACTGTAGTCTCCTGGTTGCCCGCCGGTTCTGAGCCGGTCAGTCCTGGTTCTCGTCGGCCGGCGCATCCTCACGCGGATCGTAGGCGAACTCGCCATCGTCTTCGCCGTGCTCGAGATTGCGTGTATCCAGGCCGATGCGCTTGCCCTTGAAATCCTTGGCAAGCAGGAACATCTCGACCGATTCCGAGCGCGACGATGGCGGCTTGTTATGCAGGACCTGGCGGAAATTCTGCTTGAGCATGTTGAGCAGGTCCTTTTCCGTGCCACCCTGGAAGGTCTTGGCAAGGAAATGCCCGCCCTCGCCGAGAACTTCGACGGCAAAATAGGCCGCGACCTCGCACAGATGCATGGTGCGCAGATGGTCGGTTCTCTGGTGACCGGTGGTCGGCGCGGCCATGTCGGAAATGACCAGATCCGGCGTGCCGCCGACGGCCTCCATCAGCTGGCGCGGCGCATCATCATCGAGAAAGTCGAGCTGCAGGATCTTGACGCCCGGAAGCGGCGCCATCTCGAGGAAGTCGATGGCGGCGACGCGGATGTCGTCGTCGGTGGAATCGGTGACCTTGGCGGCAATCTGCGACCAGCTGCCCGGGGCAGCTCCGAGATCGATAATGCGCCGAGCGCCTTTGAGGATCTGGTGCTTCTCGTCGATCTCGAGCAGCTTGAACGCAGCACGGGCGCGGTAGCCTTCAAGCTTGGCGCGCTGCACATAGGGATCATTGATGTGGCGCTCGATCCAGCGTCTGGACGAGGCCTTCAGCTTGCCCTTCTTGACCTTCTGGCCAAGTTTGCGGCCGGTGCGATTGCCGCCGATCGGTGGCTTGCTCATGGCTCAGCGCTCCCTGAAATGTGGTGGGCGACGATTGCGGCCGCGGCGCCAAACGCCGTCATCCGCCATCATGTCGGTCAAAAGGCCTTCGCGCAGGCCGCGGTCGGCAACCCGCATGCGGGTCGACGGCCAGCGGCGGCGAATGGCCTCGAGAATGGCACAGCCGGCCAGGACCAGATCGGCACGATCCGGCCCGATGCATGGATTGGCGGCACGGCCGGCAAAATCCCAGGACAGAAGCTTGGCCTGCATGGCCGTGACTTCGTCATCCGACAGCCACACACCATCGACCTTGCGACGATCGTAGCGCGGCAGGTCGAGATGCACGCCGGCAAGCGTGGTGACCGTGCCGGAGGTGCCGATCAGATGAAAGTCTTCCGGCGCGCCGCCGGGACCGAGCGGCACGGGCGGGCAATCGAAATTGGACAGCATGCCGACAACCTCGGAGGTCATCGCCTCGAAGACCTCCGGCGTGACATCGCGGCCGCCATGGCGCTCGGACAGGGTCACGACGCCGACCGGCAGCGAGGTCCAGTGGGTGATGTGATTGGCCAGCCGGCTGGAGCGGTTTTCATTGATGCGGATCACCGCGATCTCCGACGAACCGCCACCGATATCGAACAGCACGACCGAACGCGCCTCGCGGCCGACCAGCGACGAGCAACCGGACACGGCAAGCCGTGCCTCGGTTTCGCGGTTGATGATCTCGAGGTCCAGTCCGGTCTCGACCGTGACGCGGGCGAGGAACTCCTCGCCGTTTTCGGCGGCACGGCAGGCTTCGGTCGCGATCAGTCGCATGCGGCGGATTTCACGCCCGGCGAGCTTGGTGGCGCAGATGCGCAGGGCCTCGACGGCACGATCCATGGCGTCCTGCGACAGACGACCGGTGGCCGCCAGCCCCTCACCCAGGCGGACGATGCGCGAAAAGGCATCGACGACGCGAAACTGGCCGGGCCGGGTCGGCTGGGCGATCAGCAGGCGGCAATTGTTGGTACCGAGATCGAGCGCCGCGTAGAGATCGTCATGCGAACCTTCAGGGGCGGTTGAACGATTGCGATCCGGATGGGGGCGATCATGGACCCGATCAGCGTGATGACCGGATTGCGCCACGCGCGGCGGCTGGCTGTCAGGCTGCGGCTGGATCTCGGGCGGACGCGCCTTGGCACCGGCGGCATGACCGCCGGAGGAAGCCGGTTTGCCGGAAGGCGCATGCTTGCCGGCAGGCGGCTGCGAGCCGGCGAGCGGGCGCACTTGGCCGGGACGGGCAAGGGCC